>PBBV01000031.1 GCA_002717835.1 Methanobacteriota archaeon | reverse complement strand
TGGTTCGAAAGAGGTCGAAGAGCGCGATTGGTAATGTGTTCATGTTCATCGTCAGCGCCCCGATTGGGTGGTATGTGGGGATGGTCGCTGAACCGTCTATCCCAATGTGGGGGCTAATCGCGGCTGTCGTGGCCACGTATGTGGAAAGATACGAATTTGGTGCGATTGATGATAATATCCTGATTACTATTTTCTCAACTATCGTGATTCTAACCGGTGTTCATGTCGGACCCTTGATCTGAGGCTATTTTCGAGGTTATTCTCAGAAAAATAGCAACTGCAGGACCTATGGATATTGCAAATATCAACGTTCCATACCATAAATCTCCACCGAGGAGCCAGCCTGCGAGCAGGACTGAGATCTCTATCGTGCCTCGGACAACGCCAATTGGATATCCTGTTGCTCTGTGCATACCCGTCATCCAGCCGTCTCTGGGGCCCGGGCCTAAATTGCAGGTGAGATACAACGCGCTACCCACCCCTATGAGTGCCGTCCCTGCGAGAATTCTGAAAACCGAATTTGTTGAGTTTTGAGACTCGCCGAGATAAGGTAGCGCTAGATCAATCGTGCCTGCGATGATGATTATGTTGAGGAGTGTCCCAATCCCCGGTCGTTCGCGCAGGGGTATCCAAAGAAACAGGACTGCGATACTGACCAGGAAAGTTGCCACCCCAATAGTCAGGTCGAGTCGCTGCGCTATTCCATCCGCAAGGACCGTCCATGGAGCAACCCCCCACTTCGCACTGATGATCACCGCATCACCGAGGCCGAATAGGAACAATCCAATTAGGAGGATTAACACCGTTGGTGGTTCAGGGGTCATGGTCAACGTTTCATTCGAGCTCCACCAGGTGACTGGGACGTCTTTCCCGAGTTTTGGACTGGGTTTTGCATTCATGAGCTCTCATCCCACCAGTTTTGTTGGTCCACACCATTTGTATCTGGTTTCCCAGTTTCCATATCCGATACCATTCTTGGATGGTGCCTCAAACAATACTGTGACTCTTGGTATTTCATAGCGTTACAACCGTCAATCACGCAATCATTGTCAACCATAGCGGACTGGGCTTGATTGAATTTCTCCTTGTTGCCATTGCCTAAAGCCCCCTTCGCTATCTCGATGGATGAGCCGAATATACTACGGAATATCTGCCTTGCAAAATAATCCATCCAACCCATGGTCTAGGTTCGTTTCGGTTACATAATAGGCTTTTCCAAGCATCCTAATATGATTTTCTTGATTGTATTTCATTCACCCATTCAAAGTACTCTTGTATGGATTCTACTGGCCACCAAGTGATTTCCGGGACGTCATAGGGATGTGTTGACTGTATTTTTGATACCAGACTGTCTTTTGTCTTAACGGGGGCAGTCATTTGTACATGCCATTCTAATTCGCTGACCACTTCTTGTTGCCATCTATACATAGATGTGACTTTTCTCATATCGACGCATGCTACCAGATTCGAGTCGATTAGCGCTTGGCACCATTGGCCCAATTCTGCCTCATTCATTTTACCGGGAAGGGTGGTTTGAACCATCATTATCTCGCCACTCATGACGGGTGTGGTGAGTGATGCAATCATCAACTCAGTGGTGAATGTTGAAGTCTAGGAGCCGAACATGGAGGTTCAATGGGCGACACGGAGGAATGGAAGAAGCCCATTGAAACGGGTCCCATCCCTGAATCTGGAGATGTGTTCGATGTGATTGTAGTAGGGGGTGGACCTGGTGGTTCAGCCGCAGCAAGTTATCATGCCATGGCCGGTTCTCGTGTGCTTCTCTTGGAGAAAGAAGTTTGGCCCAGAGACAAGATATGTGGAGATGCCGTCGGGGGAAAATCCCTTTCCCATGTTGCTGAACTGGGTGTGAAGGGTATGATCGAGAAGACCCCTCACTACAGGGTAGACTCGATTATTTTCTCATCATCAGACGGATCCGAAGTCCGTGTTATGCTCCCGGAAGAAGATTTTGAAAGAATGGAAGCAGGATACGCTCTTCCTCGCCTTCAATTCGATTATATGATGTTTAAACAAGCCACTGAATTGGTCATCAAATCTGGAGGTGCTGTCATTCAAGAATTCACGGTTAAAGATGTGGATGTAAATAAGGGAGACGAAGGTTCAACCATTACTGGCATTACGGGTTTCGTTGGCCATAGAAAAAAGGGGGCAATGCGCTCCTATTCATCTGCTTTAACAATCGGGGCAGGGGGTTACAATTGCCCAGTTGCACGTACCATTACGGAATCTGTCTACGAAGAGCCCTTTCGCGAGGCAGACCATTTCTGTGGAGGATATCGGGAATACTGGACGGGGGTAGAGGGGTGCGATGGTGACACGGGGCCTATCGAGATTCACTTCATAGACGAGGTTAATCCTGGTTATTTCTGGATTTTCCCGGTTAATGAAAACGTTGTGAATGTGGGTGTTGGAATGGTGATTTCAGAGCAACGTAAACATGGAGGTATGCGTTCTTCATTGAAAAAGATGCAAAAGTGGATTACCACTGAGTCTGATCGTTTCAGTAATCGTTTCAAAAAGGCCCAGATGGTGGAAGGAAGCGGTCGTGGCTGGCAACTTCCTTTCGGGTCGCCTAGAAAGTCGCCGGCATCATTCCAGCCACGGCGCAATGCGATGGCAGGCGCCATGTGCATTGGTGACTCTGCTAGTCTGGTAGACCCTTTCACAGGAGAAGGTATTGGCAATGCTCTTCTTTCAGCCAAGCTCACGACCGAATTCTTCGACCCGAAGGAGCATTCAGAGGGATTCCCGGAAGATCAGGCTACGGCATATATGGAGGCCTTGTGGGGAGAGCTCGGAAATGAGCTTAGCAACTCATATAGATTACAAGGGATAGTGAAAAGAAAGCGGTTGATGAGTTGGTTTGTCCGTCGTGCTTCCAAGAAGCCAAAGATTGGGGAGATACTAACCGAAATGATAGCCAGCAAGGAAAGTCAAGAAAATCTCTACAGCAAATGGTTTTTGTTCAAAACCATCGTTCTTCCATGAGGATTTAGTTTGATGATAATTGATGAAAGAATGGATGGGATAGAGGCCGTATTCCTTGACCTAGATGGGACGATTTACCTAGGTGGAGTCTTGATAGAAGGGGCTTCTGAATTCCTAGATAGGCTTGAAAATAAGGGGATTAGACGATTTTTCCTGTCCAACAACTCTAGTCGGTCAGTTTCACAATATCTGAAGAAATTGGATCATCTTGGCATTCCAGCGAAAGAGGAGGAGATCCTACTTTCAACACATGACCTTCTGAGATGGTTGGAGGCTGAGGGAATTGACGATACCTTCCTTGTAGGGACGCAAGGGATGAGGGATATGCTTGAGGCAAGAGGGATACATACACATTCGAAAAGCCCTCAAGCAGTCGTGCTGGGTTATGACACGGAGATATCATATCAAAAATTGAGTGATGCCTCTATTCATCTTCACGCAGGAGTACCCCTCGTGGCAAGTCATCCTGATCTGGTGTGCCCCTCACCCGCGGGTGGCTTACCTGATGTTGGGGCATATATCTCGTTGTTCGAAACGACTACAGGAGTGAGGCCTGTGAAAATATGCGGTAAACCAAATCCAAGCATGATCGTGGGCATAATTGAGGAATTAGGACTGGCCGCAGAGTGCTGTGCGATGATAGGGGATAGGATATACACAGACATGGCAATGGCCGAAAAATCTGGGGTGCACGGAATTCTTGTACTATCTGGAGAAGCAACTGCAGATGACGCGTCGGCATCTACGGTGAGTATTAGTCTGGTTGCCCCGTCTGTCGATAGTCTATGCAGATGATGCGCTTAGCGCGCGGTTAGGGGTTTCATTCAAGTGCCTTGATTCATCATTGATTGGCCATGGAAGATGATTGGGAGGGGCTGGGTGGGGCTAGGTTGAGCGATTTGCCCAAGATTAGTCGGTGGCCCACCCTGTCAGATCACGTTAGAATGGTTCAGGCCTTTTCCGAGATGGGTGTTCTTGAGTCCGGGGCTGTTCACGACGCCTTGCTACGATCCTCCAGAGGGTACCATGCTCTGCCCCTGCCTCCTGGAATCGATGATTTGAATATTGAAACGAGTGCTTTGAGAATCCCGTGGTGGGAGGATGTTTCTCTCCATCAATCTCTTCTTCCAGGATTGTACGAGACAATTCAGATTCTCCAAGCATTAGATATCCATCAAGGAGATGACGTTCTAATCGTGGGGCCAAGGGGAAATTGGTGGACGGAATTAACGATGCAGCTTGGAGCCAGGCGAATAAGGGTCGTTGAAACGGTAGAAGAACGCTTGGACAGCCTTCAGACCAGATGGAGGGGGCTAAGACTCGATCATGTCGCTGATGCGCTTGGTTGCAAATTAGAATGGCGAATGGTTGGCTCTCATGTAGATGATTCTCCCTTGGCGGGATGGGACAGGATCCTGATAACAGGAGGTGTGAATGAGCCTCCAATGGCGATTTTACAAACCATGGCAAAAGGAGGGTGTGCGATTGTCCCGGTGATGGAAGACGTGGGTACAATGGTGCAATCTGTACAACGCAATGAAGGTGGTTTTATGGCAAAAAAGATGGCTATATGGAATGTTGATGCCTTTCCGGAATATGTGATTGAGTGTCTTTGCGCCTCTGAAAGCATATCAATCTCTGAAATGGAAACATCTAGGGGTGAATGGAGTGTGGATGCTGCTTGGAAAGCGGCCAATCAAGATCCTATTAGGGATAGGCTTGGCCCGTTGATACTCTTACGACTGATTGAGACAACATGGGATTCGTTGGGGACTGGTTTTGAATCCGAAGAAATCCGAGAAGATGCTCGTTTTTCAATTGCAGAAGACTTGTTTAGAATGGGGCACGTTCTCCAAAGGCTAGGCATCAGTAGGTTGGCTGCAGAGCATCATGGTTCATCATTCAGGATTGCCCCATCTTCCGAGGCAGCCAGTTTTCTAGGTATGACTTTCAGGGAAGATGATTTGGATTCATTGGCATGGCAACGCAAAGCTATCGAGACTGACCCAAGATTCGGGGGCTCATGGAATGAGGTTGGAGAAGCGATGTTGAATAGGGGCGACGCAAAATTCTCGATCGAGTGGTTCAGAGGAGCGATAAATTCGGAGAAATATGGTGAGAGGGGGGTGGCGTGGACTAATCTTGCAAGGGCGCACCTTGAGCTTGAACAGATGAACTCTGCCCTCTTCGCAGCACAGGAGGCCGCGACGTTGATTCCAGATGATGAGGATCTCCAAGAGTTGTTGGAACGCCTTAGTGAAGGCTTGAGTTGAATAAAGCGAGATTTTGTATAATTTCCACGCTTGGGCTCGAATGTGGATCGTATTGTAGCTGTAACTGGTGCCAATGGATACATTGGAAGTCATGTCGTCCAAATATTACTGGATCGCGGGTATCGCGTTCGTGCTGGTGTCAGGGAACCGCATAGCCAGGAAAGGGTCGGTCATCTGAAAAAAATGGAATCTCGTTACCCGGGACAAATGGAAATACTGCCAACGGATGTTCTTGAAATTGGTAAAGTTAGAGAATTAATCAGTGGTTGCAGTGATTTGATTCATACTGCTGCTACTGTGATGATTCGGGCTTCGGACCCGCAATCGAAGATTGTCAATCCTAGCCTAATCGGCACTCAAAATGTGATTCGTGCCCTCAATGAGACCCCTTCTGTGAAGACTGTGGTACATACCTCATCAACAGCCGCCATCAGACCAATGCAATGGGAAAATGGCGTGACTCTAACTTCAGATGTATGGGCAGATGATGCTACGATTGAAAATAACCCGTACGGCCTCGCGAAAGTCCTTGCAGAGAGGGAAATAAGAAAATGGCATGAAGAAAAAGGTGTACATGAAGGACGTGTCTTGAGGACGATACACCCATGCATGGTATTTGGCCCCCCGTTATCGAAATATCATCTAAGAGGGTCGCTGACCATCTTGATGATGCTAGCAAGGCGTAGCATCCCAGCCATAATCCCAATGAACATCAATATCGTGGATGTAAGGGATGTCGGCGAGGCGCATGTTCGTGCATTGGATGTGGGAGAAGACGGTGGCAGGTATCTTGTAACGTCCGGGTCTATGTGGATGAAGGACGTGGTTAATGAGTTACGTACGGCCTTCCCGGGACATAAATGGCCTCGTTTACCAATTCCATATCCCCTAGCCCTGATTGCCGCCGCATTCCATCCATCTGCTAGTATCAACTGGGCTAGAACGCATCTTCGGACTGTGTTGAACTGGGATTCTAATCCTGCCATGTTGGACCTTGGGATGGAGTGGCGGGCTCCTCAAGAATCGGTTATTGACACATTTAGGCCTATCTTCGACTCAAATTGGTTGTGAATCCGCACATCTGATGAACATGGAGGATGTGCGATGACTGTGCGCGCCAAAACTTTAGGTGTGATTCTGTTGATGTTCTCAGGGGCTCTGAGCGGCTGCTTTTCTGGTGGATCAGCCTTAGTTAGTGCCCTTAGTAGCCCGTTTGAGGACCTTTGCGAAAACGGCATTCCAGATACCACATGGTATCATTATGGCAACGCAACGGATGCCAGGACTTCTCCTTGGTTCGTTGAGACGCCTGATGACTTCGTACCAATCCTAGGAGGTTCTAATGCTCCAGTTTGCACACAGGGGACTTATTTTGGAATCGGGATGACTACTTTTGAGCCCACGATAGGAGTCACTTCTTCTGACAATCTATACATGTCAAGTTATGGGAATGGCCCCGCAGGTTCTACAGCAATAGTGCAGTGCACGGGTTTGATTGGCATGATGAATGTAAGTGACTATGAGTGTGAGAATGTCTATGATGCTCTAGCACCCGTTGCAAACAGCAATGACCCCTATGTCTACGTTGATCCGTGGACTGATCGAATCATGAAATTCGACATGCATGCTTTGTTAGGGATGACGGTTGAGTGGTCTGACAATGAGGGAGGGACATGGTTTGGACCATCCGTGGCCACCGGTTGGTCTGTTCAGGATCATCAAACAATAGCTTCGTCTCCTTATCCAGCATTGGCACATCCAACCACATGGGTTTTTTGCGTCAATGGAAATTATCCCTATCCGGTGTGCTCTGCAAGTAATGATGGTGGAGTTACATGGGGACCTGAACTTCCAGGAACTCCATCGGGTTGCGAGAGCGGGGGGCTCACAGGGCACATGGTTGGTTCTGAAAATGGTAATTTCTACAGAGGACATAGGGGCTGTGATGGGGGGGAGGGTTACTCCGTCTACAGGAGCGTGGATGGGGGAATAACCTGGACGGAGCACCCATTACCGACAGAGGTATCGGGAACAGCCGAGACGTGGAACTTCGAGGAGGCACAGGTGTTCGCCGATGAAGCTGACAACGTCCATGCAATGTGGATGGGTTCTGACAACATGCCTTACTACTCGTATTCCATTGACGAGGGCGGGAGTTGGAGTGATGCAATGATGATCGCTCCTCCGATAGGACTCAACGGTACTGGTTTCCCTGTTATCGCCGCAGGGGGGAGCGGTCAAGTAGCAATGGGTTACATCGGAACTTTCGATAGCGGAGCGACTTGGAACGGCTATCTAAGCGTAATAATGGATGTCTTCGTAGATCAGCCGCTGATAACAACAGTCCAACTCAATGGTTTTGATGATCCTCTTGAAGATTCGAAGAGTGATTGTGGGTATGACCGATGCGGAGGATTTGGTGATTTCAACGACATAATCATTGATCAGCACGGACGGGTCTGGTTTGGCTTAGCACACAACGTAGCAGGGGAGTTAGGAATATTCGGAACCTTGTCAGATGGGCCTAATCTTAGAGGCACGGGGCCTCTACCGACCATCCCGATTGGTGGGAATTCGACGCTTTAATGTGGTTTATCCGCTCAGTTGTCGTAGATTCAAAACGTCAGGGAAATAATACAAATTGAATCTCACCAATTTCTGTAATTTGTTTTACTTATGGGTTGTATTGAATGTGTTCACTGAAAGGTCTATCCCTCATTATTCAGAGTTGTCGATGTGCGCGTCATTATCCGGATTTAGGTTATCGTAGTGTTCTGAATGTGTGTCATCATCTTCGTAATATGTCTCGGATGTTCGTTCTTTTCTGATGATCAACCCCATGAAGATTAACACGCAGAACAGCACCAAAACGAGTAGTGCAAGCAAACCAACGAGGATGCCTAGCATGGAGCCGTCCGATTCCAGCACCTCGATCTTCTCCTCCCCCATTATGTGCACGCCCACTGCTAGATTCGTCGAGGCCTTGTCACCTGCAATTGCACGAACGAGAATCACTTGATGGCCCTCCACAGTGTTGTTGGGTAGGAATTTGAGTCGATCAACCAGCAGCCCATGGGTCACTTCGAACGTTTCTTCTCCGGGGCTAAAACCAGCAAGGTCCATCCAGTTATCCCTCATGTCCCATGTTCGCCATTGGACTTTCTGAACGCCGCCGGCGAGCTTGAACTCCACCGCTTCCCCTCTGTCGATGTGGACGCGATTATTTGCCCCATAGTCGGTAGTGAGCGTCACATTCAGCGACATGCTTAGTTCGTAGAAGTAGTTGGCAGCCTCTTCCACGGCAGGCTGTGCATTCACATGGCCGTGCCCGTAGACGTTGTTTTGCCTATTTTTGGGTATGAGGTCCTCAGCGCATGGTTCATTCGCAAGCATGTAGTGACACTGTCTGTATGTTGAGGTCTCTTGCATTATGTTGCGTACATCGAAGGGACTCAAATCAGGATTGGCTTGGTACATTAGAACTGCAACTCCAGCTGCGCCGGGAGTTGCCATGCTTGTACCAGAAAGCGCTACATATCCGTCTCCAGTATTGGCGTCGGGGGCATTGACGCTGCTTCCAACAAAGGCCACATTCGGTTTGACCCTGCCCTCTTCTGTTGGCCCCTGGCTCGAGTAGACTGCGATTGCTGTATCTTTGTCTAAAGAGCCCACAGTGATGACGTCCTCTGCACTCCCTGGGGTCCCTATTGTCGCGGTTCCTCCGCTGTTTCCAGCTGCGATGAATAAAGTGACTCCAGCCCTCATCATTTCGTTCGCCATTCTGTTGACTGATTCTTCCTCCGATGAAGTCCATTCAATGGCTCCGGTCAAGGCACCTAGGCTCATACTAGCAGCTCTGATATTGAACTCGTGTCTCTTCTCGACCGTCCATTCCATTCCGGCCATGACTGCGGCGAAGGAACCGCTGCCTCCTCCATCTAGAACCTTGACCCCGACTAAATTAGCCCGAGGCGCCACCCCAATGTGCTGGTAGTTAGGAGCGCCCGTCCCGGCTGTGATACCTGCACAGTGTGTGCCATGGCCATTGTCATCATAGGGGAATATCTCTGTTCCATTCGTTGCCTCAGGGTGGTTAATCGCATCGTAGAATGCGATTATTTTGGGATCTTTTGTCGTGTTGTCATCATCTAAATCGTCCAAAGCCGTGTGGTTACCGTCGATTCCAGTATCGATGATTGCCATTGTGATTCCTTCGCCTGTATATCCTGTATCCTGCCAGACAAGATCTACGCCGTGAGCAGGGACAACTTCCTCCATCTGGACTCCTAAACGCCCGTCAAGTTCTACAAAAACAACTCCGGGCAGATTTACTAAATCCTGTATCCTGTCCAGGTGTATTTTGCCTGCGATGGCGTCTATCAACCAATAGCGGAATTGGGTCTCAAATCCAACCTCCTTCTCAAGCATGGACTGATCATATGGAGTTGGTGTGTATTCAAAGTCTACTATCACGGAAATTTTGTTGTTCTCATCGAGATATTCATACTGGTTATTCTCAGCTGCTATCCAGATAGCATCATGGATGTAATCCCCATCTAGATCCATTGTTGTACTCTCCCACCAGTCACGCTGGTTGTCTTCCGCGTTGTTGGCATCAGCTTTGGAAACTGATGGAGATGCTGCAGCCAATGCAGGCACCAACATCATCCCTAATATCATCAAAGGGATTGTTATTCTCTTGATCTCATCCAATGTTCGCATGTCTACTACTAATACGGCGTCATGAGGTCGATTTCAAACAAGCGGTTCTTTGTTGGTTAGATTGATTGGATCTGTGTCCATGCAAACCCCAGATACCCAGCTGCAAATAGGATCATTGCAAACCCACAAACAGTCAATACTGCCTTGTAGATGTGGATGGGCATTCCATCTCTTAACCTGTAGATTGCAATCGCTACTCCACATTTGACTAGTATTATGCAGAGGATGAATGACAGTGCATATGCAATCGGTGCGAGGGGTTCCGCCTCTACAGAGGCAGCCATAATTGGACCACCAATAAGAAACCAAAAGACGTATACATTTGGATTGAGGATGTTGGTAAGAACGCCTCTACCGAAGGCTTTCTTGCTTGATACCGGCTCGAGAATCATTGTAACTGAAGGCGGCTCTATGTTGAAGCATTCGATGCCCATTTTGAACATGAACGCTGCCCCTAGAATGGAGATTAAAACCAGAATCCCGGAATTATCTGCTATTAGAGATGCAAAGAAGAAGCTCACGATAATGAGTGGCCCGTCGGTGAATATGGGTGCTGAAGCTGTCCAAAGACCCGATCTCAAATCTCCTGATAGCGTCTCTCTAATCACCATGGTCAACAGGGGTCCGGGCTTGACTCCCTCGATAATTGCCAGAAGAAAACCCGCGAATGCAGATGCTAGAATTAGGTTCGTTTCCATCACCTAGCGCCTCGCATGGATGGCGATCTTTGCTAGCAATCTTAGAATCTCAATATATAGCCAGACAAGGGTCATCATGAGGCCGAATGCCGCCCTCCACTCCAGCTCTTTCCGAGCACCCGATTGTACGCCTCGCTCAATGAAGTCAAAATCTGCAACCAAGCAGAGTGCTCCGATTCCAATTACGAACAACGAGAATGCAATACCCAAAGGAGTCGCATCGTGAATGATTGGGATTGAATATGCTCCTGTGACTGCGCCTATAATGGAAACAACGTAAATCAAAAAAATCGCGACGACCGAAGAAACTACTGCTATGGCGAGGTTTCTATTCCACGCTATCAGCCCCGCTCGGTAAATGGCGAGCATGGCTCCTAGTATAGCGAAGGTGAGTAGTGCTGCAAGGATGCCGATGCCCGGTAAGTCGAGGGCAACCTCGTAAAACCACGTGATCCCTCCGATAAACAGTCCCTCGAATGCTGAATAAGCGCAAATCAAACTGGGACTTATGGACCTCTTGAAGATGATGAACAATGATAGAACAAGTGATCCGAGAAGTCCTACTATGAGGGGTACGGAGAATGTCTCCGGAGTAACTGTGAAGGCGGTGGAAAGAGCGATGGTTGCGGTGATCAGCAAAAGAACGCCTGTTTTCTCCGCCACTCCCTCAATAGTCATTGATTGAGTTTGATTGGATTCCCACCAAGGTGTTCCCTGATAGGTGGAGTCCTGAAAAGTCGAGTCTCGCAATGTTGGATTCCCTGATCGATACATAAGTGACCCGATGAGTATCAGATATTCAATCACGCCGTATTGATGTGTGCTGTAATCTGGATTTCATAGGAGTTCCCGCAGGTGCCGGCCAGTGTGACTTTCTCCCACGGACACAACATCCTCAGGGGTGCCTTGCGCGATTATCATGCCTCCTCTGACGCCGCCTTCTGGGCCTAGATCTATGACCCAGTCACATGATTTCACTACATCCAGATGATGCTCGACGATGACGACAGTGTGCCCGTTTGATCGGATTCTCAGAAGAACGTCAATCAACTGATGTACGTCGAACAGGGAAAGGCCTGTCGTGGGTTCGTCCAAGATGTAGAATGTGTGCTTCTTGGGTGGCCTGTGAAGTTCTGTTGCTAGTTTGACGCGTTGGGCTTCACCCCCGGAGAGAGTTGTGGCGGGCTGGCCTAAACGAATATAGCCGAGACCTACATCTTTGAGCGTATTCAGTATTCTGCTAATTTTTCTTTGGTTCTCGAAAATAACACAGGCCTCATCGACGGACATCTCCAGTATATCATGAATGGTCCGTCCTTTCCATTCAACCTCCAAAGTCTCTCTTGTGTATCTTTTACCTTTGCACACATCACAAGTTACCCACACATCGGGCAAGAAGTTCATCTCCAGCATAGTCGAGCCTGCGCCTTTGCATGCTTCACATCTTCCTCCTCTGACGTTAAACGAAAAATGTCCCTGTTTGTAGCCACGCTCCTTAGAGAGCGTAGTTTCGGCGTATAGTGCTCTTATCAGACCGAAAACGCCTGTGTACGTTGCCGCATTGGAACGAGGAGTTCGTCCTATAGGAGATTGGTCGATGACGATAGCCTTGTCGATTTGTTCTATTCCCTGGATACTGTCGTGTCGTCCGGGAGTAGCGTCGGCTCTGTGTATTGTTCTCAGGAGCGCGGGCGCGAGGGTCTCGGTGACCAATGACGACTTGCCGCTTCCTGAGACTCCCGTAACGCCGATCATGCAACCAAGTGGAAAGGCGGCATCGATGTCTTGCAAGTTATTCTGTCTTACAGATTTTAAGGTCAGCCATCTTTCATCTGGGGGTCTACGCTCATTGGGGACTGGTATTGATTTCTTGCCTGATAGATACGCGCCTGTCTCAGAATCCTTAGCTGAGAGCAAGTCCTCAAGTGAGCCGCTTGCGATTACTTCGCCACCCTCTTTCCCCGCCCTTGGTCCCAAGTCAACCAGCCAGTCTGCCTGAGTCAAGGTCAATTCGTCGTGTTCGACCACAATCAATGTATTACCAAGATCGGTCAATTCCCGGAGAGTCTTGAGCAGCCGTTCATTATCTCTCGGATGGAGTCCTATACTTGGTTCATCTAGAACGTACATCACTCCTGTAAGTCTAGTTCCTATCTGAGTCGCTAGCCTTATTCTTTGTGATTCTCCACCTGAGAGAGTATTTGCGCGTCTGTCCATTGTCAAATAATCCAATCCAACCAGGGCTAAGAATCGCAATCTTGACTCAATCTCCTTAATCACGTCGGTACCAATGAATATGGATCTATCATCCAGTTTGTTAGTTTTTGAGACAGTGCCTCCTTCGGGTCGAGACCTGTCTAGTGTAGACCATATGGGATCCATAGAATCGCTCTTCCAGCTCTGAACTATTGCAAGTGCCTCCAAGACTGTGGAAGCGGAGAAATCAGGAAGAGTAATACTTCCAACCGTGACTTTTGATACTGCTGGGTTGAGTTTCTTCCCTCTACAGTCCGAACATGGTTCATCAGTCATGTACGCAGCAAGCCTCGATCGGGTACGATCGGAACTTGTGTCTGTAAGTGTGCGTCGGAGTCTAGCAAAGACGCCTTCCCATGGCCTGTTCATACGATAAGAAGATCCTTTGTCTGATTGGAAGTGGAATCCTATTGTGGTCGACCCCGTCCCATTCAATAGAATGTCTTTCTGATCTTCATCGAGATCTTGGAATGGTACATTCACAGGTATAGAATAGTGGTTGCAGACTTGCATCATTTGACTCTTGTACCATCCTGACATCATCGATCTTCGGAACGGTCTAATGCAACCCTCATCCACGGCATTGGTTCTATCGATAACAAGTTCCGGTGAGAATTCCCTCTGTACGCCAAGTCCCTGGCAGCTTGGACATGCGCCCAGGGGGTTGTTAAATGAGAATACACGGGGCGACATCTCCGGGAGGAATGCTCCATGGTCTGGGCACGCGAATTCCTCTGAATACGCCACAGTATCGCCGATTTTGATATCGCAAGAAGGTTCTTGTGGGCCTTCGATATTCTCAATGGCAACGGCCCCCCCTCCCAACCGGAGAGCTGTTTCGATCGCTTCAGTAAGGCGTTGCCTGTTGGTTCTATTGATTTTTATTCGGTCTATTCTTACATCGATGTCGTGTCTGAGGTTCTTCTCGAGGGCGGGCGGATTCTCAAAATCCGCTTCTCTACCATTTACCTGCCCTGCCAGGTACCCTTGTTCAACCATCGCCTGGAACAGATCTGCGTGGGTCCCTTTTCTGTTACGAACTACCGGAGACCAGACGCCTATTCCGTGGCTCTCGAATTTCCAGAGGACATCATCCACGATTTCCTGCACCGTTCTTCGGGCCACCTCATTCCCGCACTCTGGACAATGGGGTACTCCAATCCTAGCCCAAAGCAGTCGTAGGTAATCCATTATTTCTGTGACGGTGGCCACGGTCGACCTCGGGTTGTGGCTTCCTTGCTTCTGATCTATGCTAATAGCTGGGGAGAGCCCCTCGATACTGTCACAATCAGGCTTCTTCATCTGACCTAAAAACTGCCTGGCGTAAGAGGAGAGACTCTCGACATACCGTCGCTGTCCCTCCGCGTACAGGGTGTCGAAGGCCAGACTGGACTTCCCGCTCCCAGAAACCCCCGAGAACACAACGAACTTGCCCCTGGGGATCTTGACGTCTATGTTCCGGAGATTGTGGGTCCGGGCGCCTCTGACGACGATCCAATCCCCGTTGTCTCCTTCTTCGGAAGGGGCGAGTGGCGTCGTCATGGGTCCGTTCCGTCTCTCATGGCCCTTGAACTCATGCTCGGACTCACGGCAGCGGTCATGTTGGCCCGAAACGGGATGCTGAGTATATTTATTCGGAATAACCCGTATCAGAATATATGCAGAAGAACCTCTAGATTGGGCTCATTGCGTCGATTCTGTCAGTGCCGACTTGGTTTAAATTAAGCACGATTTTTTGGTTTCCAATCCTTGAATGCAATATGTGCGGGAGGTGTTCCTGAACCCTGTTGTT
>PBBV01000030.1 GCA_002717835.1 Methanobacteriota archaeon | reverse complement strand
CTGCTGGCCCTGACCTCCTTGGCCCTGACCTCCTTGGCCCTGTCCTTGGCCCTGGCCCTGTCCTTGGCCCTGTCCTTGTCCTTGGCCCTGTCCTTGTCCCTGGCCCTGTCCTTGTCCTTGGCCCTGGCCCTGTCCTTGGCCCTGTCCTTGTCCCTGGCCCTGTCCTTGTCCCTGGCCCTGTCCTTGGCCCTGTCCTTGTCCCTGTCCTTGGCCCTGACCGTCTTCTTCTGAGCCGCCACCGCCTTGGGTGCCGCCGTCACCTGAGCCATCGCCCTGGAAGTCAGGATCGTAAGCATCGGGGATTCCGTCGCCGTCTGAATCGCTCATCTCCCCGTTTGCTGGGTCATTTGGATAAGGGTCGCTGCCATCATCTTGGCCGTCGCCATCAGTGTCTGCCGCATTTGGATTGGTCCCTGTGGCGTATTCTTGTGAATTTGTGAGTCCGTCTCCGTCAGGATCAGCATTCGCATCGGTAGCTGAATTCGGATTTAGTCCGTAACCAACTTCCCATCCATCAGGCAAACCGTCGCCATCAGAATCAGGATTATTCATGTCCGTTCCAGCGGCTTGCTCTTGAGCATTGGTTAGTCCGTCGCCATCCCAATCCGCACCACCGTCATTCGGATCGAGTGGATCCGAACCATCGGCGGTAACGCCTGCGGCGCCAGCCATAGTCACGAGCAGTAAAGCTGTCAATATACTTGCATTTTTTGTTAGTTCCATTGTATCATCACGTTCCTTTTGTTACGTTTTCTTGGTTTATCTAGGGAACCCGCCGTTCCCTCTTTCCAGCATCAGCCCGACTGAGTCGGTACAGAAATCTGGGAGGGGGCTATTTGCACAGAGGATAGAGAAGATTAACATAATTATACGATACCAATATTGCTCGGTATGCATCGTTTTTTTATTTTCTTTTTTCTTCTCCTCCTGTTGTGTTCTAACCCGTTGTGGCTGGCAGTCTTAGGAAACCCTCTGTCTCCTCTGCTTTGTTGAGAGCATTAGAAACTATATCAATGCCGCGGAAAATTGAGTATTCTAGGGAGACAGCCTCGAAAGTTCAGAGTTGAACTTGGTGCGGGTCATTAAATGACGCACCGGGGTAGTTAGTGTCAAGATTATCAGGACGATGAGGAAAAGTGTCGACCATGGAGGAATGCTTCTACCCATTGTCAGGAAAAGAGTCCACCCTAGAATCATTAAGACCCAAGGGCGGTATCTGCGTGAAAACAGCGAAAGTCGTGCTCTTGCAACCTCGTCGGAATAGAGTATTGGGGTCTCACCCGGAGCCATCATGTCATGTTCAACAGCGCAGCGGGCGCAAACAAGGTACCTTGGCCCGTTTCCTTTGACAAACTGGTTGACAGGGTAGTTTTGCGTGCACATGCGGCAGGTTGGCATAATGCTCGACCCTACCATCGAGAGGCTCGTATTCAACACTGCGGTCGTGTGCATGTTTCAAGAAACTTGTAGAATATCTTCGAACCACCCCAACTTCCTGCCGATTCAGGATGGAATTGTACCCCGTGGATGGGTAGGCTGGGGTGCTCTACGCCCATGACAAGGTTCGTACCTGACTCCCACGCATTGGGCCTCATCGATCTACCGTCGGATACTACAGTCAAACTGTTGTATCTCATCATAGTGCATGTTTTGTCTGAATTCTCGAAAAGGCCCGTCCCGCTGTTTTCTATTCTAGATGGTGATCCATGCACGGGCCCTTCGGAAGAGGGTTCTAATCTTGAGCCGTCAGCCAGACATAGCGCCTGATGTCCAAGGCATATTCCCAATACGGGAACGCGTCTGTTCCCTATGTTCAGATTATCTGTTAATGCATTAGACGCTATGAGCATTGTTCGTTCTGATGCTTCAGGTCTTGAAGGGCCCGGGCCTATAACAATGCCATCAGGAGCGTGTTCAGAAAGTATTCTTTTCAACCAGGTTTGCGGGTCTTCAGCGGATGATGCTGGCCTTCCTTCGACGACCTCAACCTGACTGCCGAGAGCCGCCATTGCATCTCGGATGTTGAATGTGAATGAATCCAAATTGTCCACCAACACAATTTTCGGAGTCTTAGGAAGGGGAGCAAAATTGGCGATCATGTCGTTACTTGACGGCATTGGGAGAGTCAATCCCCCCATCTCTGCAGTAGGAGGACTGAGATCGTCTTTGTATGCAGGGGCACCCCATGTAGCTCTAGTTATGGCATCGGCCTTCCACTCAGCTTCTTCGACCTCTACAGCTGGTATAGAATCGTGAACTATACCACCGCCTGCCATCACTGAACCGATGTTTTTGCTGTGTTTGTTTCTGACATCTAGAGTTCTAATTAGAATGTTGAGATCGGCGATTCCAGTTGTGGAATTTATATGTCCTATGGAACCTGTCCAAGCACCTCTTGGTGATCCTTCTAGATGATCGATTATTGACATACTCATCGTTTTTGGGCAACCGGTGATTGAGCCTCCGGGGAACATGGAGGAAATCGCATCTGAAAGTTCGGATTCCTTAGCAACTAGCCCCTCTACAGTTGAGACAAGGTGATGGACGTTAGGATGGGACTCCACGCGAAAATTGCTCCAGAAGACAGATCCGGGCTCACAGACACTTGAAAGATCGTGCCGTTCAAGATCCACGAGCATCATGTGCTCTGCGAGATCTTTCTTAGATCTGATCAGCGATTCGAGCTTTGCAGCATCCTCTGCAGAATCTTCGCCTCTTGGTGATGTTCCTTTAATTGGAGATGTGCTGATTTTTCCATCTCTTACTTTGAGGAGTTGTTCAGGGCTTGCTGAAACAACTGACCATTTGAGGCTTGGCGACCTCATCCATGAACTGTATGGGGCAGGATTGGCTTTGTTGAGTCTGGAGAATACCGACCACGGATCGTTTTCAAAAGGTGCCTCCCATCTCCTGCCATAATTTACTTGGTAAACATGTCCATGTTTGATCGCTTGGATGATTTCTTCTGTCTTGATTTCATGCTCCGTTCTAGTTTCAATTGAAACAGGAGGTGCCGACTCAGTTAATTCGACGGAGGAATGATCGATACACGCCCACCTTCGGATGTCTGTTGAAGATATGTTAGTAATTCCTACAAGTGATATGGAGTTGGTTTCTCTGTGATGGATTATCCAACCGGTCGTCTTCCACATCACACCGAGTATTTCACCGGAAGGGGGAGGGTTGGAAAGTCTAGGTCCTGTTGTCCACTGGCCGAGATCGTAACCTAATATTCCGACAAAACCTCCTGAAGAAAGACCGGTCTTAGGCTCGCAGGGCGCCGGAGTTTCCAATTTTTTCATTGAAGAGAGCGCCTGTTCAAGACTGTGATGGGACTCGATATTCTTGATTGACCATTGACCTGAAATACGCTGTTGTATTTCTAGGGTTAAAGGTGGATTTTTAGAAAGGTCGATAATCCCCTCAAGAGGGTCTTGATGTGTTGCCTGTGATTCATTTTTAGGTTGTCTGAAAACCACCCTCGTATCTCCAAGCATTGGTATCATGCTGGTCTTTGACCTGACGTTGATCGGTCCCCCTGAAATCAGCATAAGTTCGTCTTGCTGTGGATTTCTTATCCTTAGTTGGCATTGTATGTTGAATAATGTTTGATCATCATAATCTCCTTCTAACACACGGATATCAGAGATGGTTTCAATCATAGTTCTCCCCCCCTGTGAGAATTTTGCTGTTCATAAAGAATATTCGTCAAGTCTACATCTGAATTTGTACCGATTTCCCTGCCATTGATCGATGATATCCGTCTAATCCCAATACCACTCCCCACTGCTGCGGCACTCAAGCAAGAGTAAGCGTCGGAGAGACTGATTCGCTTCTGCAGAGGGTTTACGCGGCCATCGCCATCTTGCTCTAGGATATGATAAAGTGTGACTGATTTAACGGCACCGAGATCTAATGCTGGTTGTGCTATTTCTCCATTCTCAAGGATGAAAATAGGCGTGAATGTGTCTCCATCGACTACTAGGTCTTGATTGATGAGTAATGCCGCGTCGGCTCCATCATAATTGGCCATTCTTCTAGCTTCAAGATAAGGTCCCCAGTCTCCCTGCTTGATTCTGGGAGAGTTAGGGCCCGGGGGGAGGGGTTGGGTGGAGAGGCTAATTTCCTCCGGCATTCTCGAAAGAGGTCTCGAGGATGCCGTAATTCGTTCGCTTCTATCGATATCCACTCTAACTAGGTGCGGTTTTTCTTGTTGATCTGATGCATTGGACAAGATGTCCATTATTTCCTTCCTTTCGATCTCTAAATTGCTCCCAAAAAGGGAGGTATGGGAATCTATCAGTCTCTTCAGATGCCCATCCATGTGTATGGGCCCATCTAATCCGACTCTGATGGTGGTGAATACTGACTCTGGGTTGACCACGTTGTATTTTAGCAGGAGGATGATTTCAAAGTGGCCCTTATCAGAACAAGTCATCGATATCGCGGGCTAGATCGTCCAACTCGTCGATAACATCAGTCTCAGTTGGGGTTGGTTGTGGCTCCAATGATCCGGATAAGGGGGCAGTTTCCAATTCAGACGACTGTTTTATGGATTCTATTTCTTGATCGATTTCGTCGTCGAAGAAGCTATCAATTTCAACTTCGCGTGTGGATATCTCCCAAATTTCAGAACCCGAAGATCTTCTTGATCTTAGAACAAAAGCGGCCCCTATCGCAGCCATGCCAATCGCTACAGTGGCGAGCAGTATGTTCAATTCACCATCAACCAGTCTATCGACGAAGGTGCTTCCCCCAGCTTCATCTTCGTCTTCTATTCCGGTTTGATCTATCCATGGCGGGACCATTACTGGACTGGCCCGATATGTGAATTTCTCGCCATCAAATGCCACGACCTCGACGTGGTGTGTTAGAGTTCGATTTAGGGGCTGGGAATCGATATTTTCGAAACTGAGTTCGGTGGATGTTCGATCAAGTGCCACGACTGATGCATCGCGAACATCAGAGAATGGAGAAGTCGATACATACACATGATACCCCACGATATCATCATTGCCACTTTCCGACCAACTGAGCATTATTCTAGACCCCGCGGGGTTCCATGTTGCAGTGAGGCCTGCGACGTCTGGACATGCCGGACATGGATCTAGACCCAGTTCATCTCGCAAAACTATGTCACTCGATTCCAATCCAGATTCCCAAGCATTCCCACTCGAGTCCCTCGCAACAACCGTGACGAAATATCTGCGATCGGGGGTCATCTCCGAATATCCATTGGGGTTGGATGAAAATTCGACCAGTGTCGGACCAGATAAGTCCCTAGATAGAATCACTGACGGCTCCAGAGTCGCAATGTTGTCTAACAGGAACGGTGAATCTATTACTGCATAAATCTCGTATGACATGATATCTGGCGAGGTACTTGGCTCGAATATTACGAACATCCCGTCTCCATGATCGGGATCCCGATCGATAAGTGTCGGGGCAGGGATCCTGAGGGGTGGTTCCGAGTCTCCTGTGTTTGAAAGAGGGAGCACTATCGCAGTCTCCAGGTCGTCAACAAATACATTTCCTGAAAGATCATGGACAGTTACCGCGACATAGAGTGGTATTTCTGGAATGATATCCGAGCTTGTCGAGTCTGTTAATGTGCTTCCATAGAGTGCTTGTTCGATCTCAATCTCGATTCTCGAGGACCCGCCTATCTGACGTTGTTCGATTACCGACAGGCCGCATGACGAGGGATCATCAGAGCAAAAGAACCAGAGAGATGTGACATCATCCAGCGGATGTTCGCTTACCCATATGGTGTAGTATGCGAAGTCAGGTACATCGCTTCTTGACCACACTACATCTATTGCCGTGCCATCATCTGAAGGATGATCGAATGCATCCACATCAATCAATCTTGGAGGCTCGGGCCCTTCAGCCCCTAGGTTATCATATGGAGTAGCGTCGTCTGGCAAGATGTTGTTCAGATCCCCATTACCCCAGTCATCGAAAGCAATGACTGCAACCCAATAACGGATACTGTTCTGAAGGGGGGTCCCGCCTGGTCCGCCGATTGTAGCCGATGTATTTCCGCAGCCCGGGACTATGGTTGCTGTAGGCCATCCTTCCGCACTCGTTGGAGGTGAAAAACCCGAAGCTGGTAATACATGAATCGAGTAAAACACGCAATCTTCTTCCTCGTTCTCATCCCACGATACTTGCAAATATCCTCCGTCGTCGAAAGGCAAATCCGATGCTTCAACGCCACTAACACGCCCAGGTGGAATCGAGTCATCGAGTCCCCCAGCCGCTACGATAGGTCCGAAGAGTGTCGGGTTGTCTTGTTCGAACTGACCTGCTTGGTCGACGCATGATGCAGCCAGCCAAATTGGAGTATCTGGTGATACGTCTATGATCGTCTGGTTACCCAAAGCCATCGATACATCAACAAAAGTTGGAATGGCATTTACATCTTCAATTTCCACAGTGGAATGCCATATTCTGGTAGAGTGGCTGTCGAGATCGGTGCATAACTGCCATTCGACAAGCAGGCTCCCCCCTGAGAAA
Organism: Methanobacteriota archaeon; assembly: GCA_002717835.1. Classification (GTDB taxonomy): domain Archaea; phylum Thermoplasmatota; class Poseidoniia; order Poseidoniales; family Thalassarchaeaceae; genus MGIIb-N1. The sequence goes on along the minus strand of PBBV01000030.1, from coordinate 22,865 downwards.
CCAAATGGACTTGCATGCAGTGAGGAAGGGGGATCGGGGATGTTATCGACTGCTAGGGCTGAACCATTGAAGACTGATATTGGGCCCATGGAACCATCTGGATATCTAATCGAGATAGCAGCGCCATATTCATGCCCCGACTGTATCGGCTGGACGGTATCATCCAGATAGGCGGTTTCTAAAGTGGCTCCCAAGGTTTGCAGGTCCGAAACCGATAGTATAGGGGTGGAAGCGGCTTGAGGTATTCCATTGGACTCAAGTGTATCAGAATCCCATCCATTAGAAGCCATATCCCAGAGGAATATATCATAAGACACAAAACTGGGGTCCTCGGAAATTGCCCAATTCATGGTCAATCCGTCGCCTGCGTCGTTGGGACGGTCAGTGAGAAGTGTGATTGATGTCGGTATTTCCTGTCTTATCCAATCATATGTTATCCGAATCTCAATCTTGCCTGATTCAGGGGGCGATAGGGCAAATTCCCAGTTCGCATCTGAAGGAGTGCCGGCGTTATCCACCGCGAGTTGGAGAAGTTGTTGGAGTCCTGTCTGAGTAGACAGATTCCATGATCCGGTGTAATTGAGTTCTTTGGCAGTGGACCAAATCGGCTGGGAAGAAGAAAGGCTTGTGAATATAGCAGGATGCCAAGAAAAAGGGATTGCGCCAAAATACTGAATCTGACCTGTTGAGTTGTATTGATCAGGGACGATGAGTCCTGATTGGATTTCAATATCATTCCCTGGACGGGTATGTTCTGTGATGTTGGTGGTCACACCCAGAATAGTGAAATCCAGATTCTCTGCTCGAGCGTATTCATCGACGTAAACCTGCTCGAGTGTCCAATAAGGCCGGTAAGCCAGGACGCCTGCGTCAGTTGCAAGAGTTAGTGTTGTGCCATAGAGTGCTATGTCATTCACGTATGAGTCCTTGGCGGAGTCGTACGCCCTTACATCGTGATTGACAACTCCGATTATATTGAAGCCGTTTCCTGCCGTGACTATTCTGGAGCCATCTGAAATCATGGAAGTTACAGGCCATGACTGCGTCGACCCGGCCGCAGCGCCTACCTCCATCGAATAGGATGATGCGTTGTAATGGTATAATGGGCCGGATTCAGTGGCGATATGGATGCCCCAATTATCTGAAGCTAGTGCTGTAACAGTATTGCTCGGAAGCATATCAAGAGGATAGTCCCTAAACATAGTCTCATTGTCTATAGACCAAGATGAAATCCACGGTCTCGAATTGCCGAACCCAGAGTGAGATGCAAGGAGCACTCGTGGCTGACTTAACTCGACTGTGCCCCCATCTGGGAGGGTGAAGTTTCCACTAGATGCGGGAGCTATTGTGAAATCAGCAACAGCAGTGGACATCAGACCCTCGACCTGGGTCACTCTCGCAGAAACTGAGGCGTTGCCACTTGGGTCCGAAACAAATGAGATACCGCCTGGTCCGCTTACGACGAGTACGTCTCCATATGGGGTGGCCGTGGCCCATTCTAATTTCTGTGTGTTGGAGGGTAGACCGTCGTAGGACGTGATGGGATCGAGCCATTGTGATGTTGACTCGTCATATCTTCCAATACCGACAGAAGTAGCGACGTGCGTCACATTACCCACGCGTTCGAAATCTCCGATATTGTTGGATGGCAATGCCGCGAGCAAAGCAGGCTCATCCCAAATTCTGTTTGCAATGCCTATTGGCTGGAAGCCTGAAGCTGCATCGAAGATGCTAGTTAGTCCCACATAGAGAGTATTTCCGTCGATGTGCATCCCATCCATGGATCCATGGACAGAGCCCGGATGGGTTCTTCTCTGACTTGTGGTCAAATCGATTTTTATCAATCCCTGATAGGTAGTTGTTACCCACAAAATGTTGTCTTCTAGAAGCATATCAACGATGATATCGTCATTAAAATTGAATGCCCTGACCCATGAAACATTTCCAGTTGTATCCAACTCACCTTCAAGGATTGTCTCGCCATAGCCTGAATTCCCTTGCCATTGCACAGATGGGGCAATCGCAGCCCATACCTTCGTTCCGTTAGAGGCGAATTCGACTACGTTGCCAGAGGGAAGAAGGTATAGCTCGTCATACCCTCCCTGAATCAAACCAGTTGAATCTAGTCGGTCGACCCTGTTGATTCCTGAATTTTCACCCGATCGCCCTATCGCATATGCAGAATCAGAAAGAGGGGGTGCTCGAGCAATCGAGCTACCGTCCATCCCGGCGCCAAGGACTGTACCGGTTTGGAATGTGCTTCCAGAAGTCTCGACCCTGGATATGCCTCCTTGATCCACGTGACTTGCTATAAGGAGGTCGTTGTCGTGCAACAAACCTCCCGGGAAGACCGGTTCAATTGCTATTCCATCTGATGGGAGTATAGTTGATTCGAATGAAGAAGAAGAATACGAATATCTGTCGATTCCTACATTGTCGCTATCAAATGCAACATATGCCATTGGGTGGGCTTCATCACAGGCAACTGCTCTTGGGTCTGAATCTGATAGATCGGAATTATCCCATGCGTCGACCCATTCATTAGTTACACTGTTTCCATCATGGTCTTCGTAATCATATCTCGCGACGAAGCCTGGAGACCACCATGCCACCTGTCCGAATGCCACATGTACAATTCCGTCGCAAAGATTGAGATCAGCCGGGTATGCAAAGGATCCAAGGCTGTTGGCAGAATAAACAGTCCACTGATCTTGTGTGCTATTCCATATTGAGACGTCTGATGAACCGCCCTGATAAGTCCCAATCCAGAGATCGTCTCCAACAGTTAACATCGAATAGACCTCATCATCAACATTTGCAGGCATCCCAGATCCTGGAGTCCATGGAGTTAGAAATGTGGAATTGTTGGTATTCCACCTGAGTATTCCGTCCATGGAAGCGAAGAGGTACTCGTCGCCCATTGATTCCATGCCCCTTATCGGGCCGGGTATGTCGTCCCATTCCTCTAGCAAGAGCATGTTGGAGGCATTGTAACGTCGCAACACTGATTCACCATAAGCGACCCAAAATTCACATCCATTGGATGCAATTGGGAAGCAATCCCCCAGGAATTGGGCATTGACTCTCTCGACATTCCCGGTAGTACCGAGAGAATCTGCCCATGATGAAGAAGTTATATTCCATCTTGCGATATCTCCTGAACCTGCAGACCCTCCCCATCCTTGGGTTTCTGTAACACTCAGCCAAAGTTGGTCTTGTATCAGTTCCATGCCTCGTATCTGACCATTGTATCCAAGGCTGTCTGTGGTGTCTATCTCACTAAGAGAGGCGTTATTGGTGAGGTTGATTCGTGCTATGCTATCTCTGCTTTGCCACCATTGGTTACCTTGAGTGATTTGCTGATAATGAAGAATGTCCTGATGGATTACGATTGAGGCTGGTGGTTGATTTGGGAGTGTTGGGCCATTGGAATTTGTTCCCAAATCCCAGTCAACTAGAGTGGTCCCGTTGGCAGCATCGATTAACACCAGACCGAAATATCCCCCTGCCCAGATGGTGCCTGGATCTTGCCCTTCTACGAGCATTGTGATGTACTCGTTCTCAATCACTCCGTATGTGCCGTCCCAAGTACTGAGCCATTCTTCGTTAGTCAGATCGTATCTTGCGATTCCTGTTTCTTCGACGCCAAGATAGAGGGTTGTGTCGATTTGAACAACGTCTGTCTGCTCCGAGTCTGCAGCCGCAGTCCAGACGTCTACCACAATTCCATTCAAAGTATCAATGATTCCTACTCCTCCAGAGGTCCCTGCATAGAGGCGGTTCGCATCAAGTATGGATACGCTCTCAACAAACCGGGAAGGGAGGCCGTCGTCCTCGCTCCAACAACCGACTAAATTGAATGTCCAATCCCACATGCAAGCACCTCTGTTTGTCCCCATGTATACACCATCATTGTCACTTGATGCCTCGAAAAACTGGTATGGATCGTTATTCCTGCCGGGAATGGAGGTTGGGAAAATTGACCATGAGGGAGATAGATAGTCGGAGCCGTCCCATGTTGCAGCAATTCCTGGGTTCCAAAAGGAGGGGCCCTCTGTTGCAATCGTGATACCACCATTTGCATCGGCGTGGATGTCATTTACATCATCATCAGGGAGTGTGCCACTAGCCTCGTCCCATATTTGCAAAACTTCGCCTGTGAATCGGTCCAAGATTATGATTCCGAATCCCTTGAGACCCATGAAAATCGTATCATCGGGAGCGTAGTATGCTATCGGAGCGTTCTCGACATCATCAACTCCGAGTGATCTCCAAGACGGCAATACTGTTTCCGTTAATATTTCGATTCTAATTACACCAGCGTCATTGGTCCCTATGTAAACTACGTCCGACCTTACAGCCATCGAGGTGAATTCTAGGGAGTCGAGTCCTGAATCCTCGTCGAAGAATGCATAGTCATCAATGTTCGATGTATTCCCGATTGCTATTCCATAGCCTGGCATTGATACTATGACGTCCCCTGTATTTTCATTGAATATCATCGATGATATCTCTGAAGCGTCTGAGCCGGCTACAGTACCTGTCAATTGGCCTGTGATTGGATCTAGAAGAATGATCCCGTGGCCTGATGTCGATGCCAGCACCTGTCCTGAGTCGATTTGTATTATGTCAGTAATTTCAGAGTCTATGCCTTCTGATGAGTAATCGATTATTCCCAACCATCTCTTAGATTCGGAGTCGAAGCGATCGATTCCACTGCCTCCGGCAAACCATGCCTGCTCACCAGACCCTGTGGAAACGATGGAAACTACTTCAGGCTCAAGAATCGATGGGCCACTAGCGATTTCCAGAGAGGGAGAGACGATCATATCAGTGATTATTATGAGCGATCCGGATCCATCTGAAGCAACGATTCTTTGATTGACTTCAGGCCATGAAAATACGACGTCGAATTGGTCTAAATTGGCTTGATCGGAGCTTATGTCATCCACAAATGTCATTGTCTCTGTGTCAAATCTGTGAATCATCGATGGCGTGGATATGTAGGTCGTATTTTCGATGGTAATCAAGTTACCCACATCATTGGAATCGAGCCAGTTGGACGTGGTCCACGGAGAGAGCCATGAGTTAGATGGAAGATGATTTCGATCTACCCCTCCTTCACCCGCTACCAGGATCTGTTCATCCATCATCTCGATTGACGAAATCGAATCGGATCGAATGGTGGATGTACTGCCTGATTCAGTTGAATGGTATGTAGTGTTAGACCATACTATATCCGCCATACTTTCATTCCCTGAGCGTTCCAATATGATCAGGCCGTCGCCATCTGTTCCGAGATATACTGCGTCAGAAGTAGCATAGATAGAGGAAAATGGTGCTTGTGTTGGATTCGAATTGCATAGATCATAAAACGACCAATTATTGAATGACGTATTGATTGCTCTCCAGAAGAGGTCGCACCCATGTGCTATCCAAGTTGAATCGTCTTCAACAACTGACACAAAGGATGGAAGTGCATCATCCCATACTCCTGGGGACATTGCGCCGGTTCCTTGGGCTGACAAATTATATTCTCCGATAAGGTCAAAATCGCTTGATTGGTACAGCAATAACATGCCTGATTCGGTGATTGCCATGATTCGATCTTCAGTATGTATGGACTTGACAGAACGAGCATTAATGGATTCGATGTGAACGATTGGAGATGTGACGGTCTCGTCGATAACTAGCAAATCGTCATCTACCAAAATTATCAGCCGGCCTGAGTTAGAATCTACAGTTGTATCGTGAATCATTATCTCGGGATTTGATGGTGATAATCGTGGTGAGGCGGGCCGTAATGCTTCGATTACTAAATCTGTTAGGACTGCTCCAGAAGGAAGTAAAAACCCGCTCTCTGCATACGCATATGGGTCGAGTATTCCATCGATAACGGTCTCTGGGGAATATTGTTGATTGCAACCAAAGCCCCCTATTCCACTGCCATCAAAAATCTCTTGATTTGCGTCAACGAGTGTTAGTATCGGGTTTGTCGCGCAAACTCCCTGTGATCCATTTACCCTTATTTCGAAGGTGAGGTTCTCTATGGAAGCTCCCGGGGGATGATCAATGATTGTAGTGGAAAGGCCGATAGATTCTGAGCTGACCTGAATCCAATCCGTGTCGACGTTCCCGGAGGAACCCCAATTTCCTTCCGAGTTATTCATCGATACGGTTCCCTCAGCCATTTCCAAGGACGCTGACCATGGCATAGAAATCATTAGAATGACTATTGCAAGTGTCGTGGAAGTGCTCTTTTTCGAGGCGCGCATGGTGCTGGTTGGCCGCCTCATAGAATCAGTTGCCTTCATCATCCCATAATTAAGAGGACTCGTTGATGTTCGGAAAGAGCTCTGTACCCAATATTGTCCTAAACAGGTGAATTAACTAAAGGATACCATCATAGCGACAGGGGCCTACCGGGTTTGTTGGGGTACGAGTATGCAAGACGACCGTCTGCGCGAAGAATCTCTAGATTATCATAGGCTCCCAACGCCGGGCAAACTCAGCACAAAGCCTAGCAAACCACATTCAACGGCTCATGAATTGTCTCTCGCGTACTCCCCGGGCGTTGCGTACCCGTGCCTTGAAATCAGCGAGAATGAAGAGCTCGCTTTTTCCTACACCTCCAAGGGGAATCTTGTGGGGGTAATCAGTAATGGGACCGCTGTACTCGGACTGGGGGATATAGGCGCCATAGCCGGCAAGCCCGTGATGGAAGGTAAGGGGCTTTTGTTCAAATCGTTCGCAGACATAGATGTGTTCGACATAGAAGTTGATCGGACCTCTGTTGATGAATTCGTCGAGGCTGTGAAGGCCATAGCACCTACTTTCGGAGGAATAAATCTGGAGGATATCAAGGCTCCGGAATGCTTCGAAATTGAGCGTCGCCTAAAGGACGAATTGGATATTCCTGTGATGCATGATGATCAGCATGGGACCGCGATAATAAGCGGGGCTGCATTAATCAACGGGCTTGACGTTGTAGACAAGAATATCGATGATGTGACTGTTGTAATATCTGGGGCTGGTGCATCTGCCATATCCTGTGCAAGGCACTACCTCCGCCTTGGTGTCGATCGAAACAAGATCCTGATGTGCGATTCAAAGGGTCTCCTGACTAAATCAAGAGCAGCGAAAGGAGAATTGAATGAATACAAAATGGAGTTTGTAAATGACAGAGAAGATAGCTCCCTTGGAGATGTCATGGTTGGAGCAGATGTATTTCTTGGCTTGTCCAAGGGGGGTGTTGTTAGTGGGGACATGGTTGCTTCGATGGCTGATAGGCCCCTCATATTCGCTCTGGCAAATCCAGACCCAGAGATACTTCCAGAGGAAGTGCGTGCTGTTCGTGATGATGCTATCATAGCAACTGGGAGGAGCGACTACCCCAACCAAATCAACAATGTTCTCGGGTTCCCCTACATATTCAGAGGTGCGCTGGATGTTAGAGCAACGAGCATCACAGAGAAAATGAAAATGGCTGCCACATTGGCTCTTTCAAGATTAGCAAAAGAGACTGTTCCAGATGATGTTCTGGAGGCTTATGAGGGAGTCAGCATACAATATGGGCCTGACTATCTGATACCCAAACCATTCGATGCTCGTGTCTTAATCTGGGAGGCCTCGGCGGTAGCACAAGCTGCAGTAGAGGAGGGGGTTTCAAGAGTCGATCCAGACTCATTCGATTTGCAGACGTACAGAGAGGAGCTTGAAAGTCGTCTTGGCCTTACCCGCTCAGTCATGCGGTCCGTGATTAACAGGGCTAAACGCAATCTCCAGAGAATAGTTTTCTCAGAGGGCGAAGATCCCACCATAATCAAGGCAGCCTCTCATTGCATACGTGAGAAAATTTGCACTCCAATATTGTTAGGGCAGGTAGAAAGGATTCATTCGGCCATTACTGATTTAGGCCTTGATTTTGAATGTGAGATTATTGATCCCAGATACGATGAGCGACGCCGTGGAAATTATGCCGATGAACTTCATGATTTACGGGGCAGGAAGGGGATTAGCCGGCTAGATGCGGTTGAGCTGCTCAAACAACCAACTTGGTTTGCGCCGATGATGGTAAGGATAGGCGATGCTGATGGATATCTAGGGGGCGTAAGTCACAATTATCCAGACATAGTCAAACCTTGCTTGAAAATCATAGGCACATCTGGAGACGCACACAGAGTCGTGGGCTCCTACATGATGACCGTTGGGGGACAGGTTATGTTCATTGGAGATGCGACCATAAACATCAACCCAGACGCTCGAACTCTAGCTGAGATTGCTGTAAGAACGGCGAGCCTCGCGAGGCGGTTCGGAGTGAAGCCAAAAGTAGCTATGTTATCGTTCTCAAATTTCGGTTCTAGTGGTGAGTTGCGAACCACGCGCATAGAGGAGTCAATCAAGATAGCAAGAGGAATTGATCCAGACCTCATTATCGATGGACCGATGCAAGCAGACACAGCGCTAGTTCCAGAACAACAATCCGATTTCCCCTTTATGTCATTCAAGGGGCCCGCCAATGTCTTGATATGTCCCAGTCTAGAATCTGCGAACATAGCCTACAAACTTCTGCAGAGGCTTGCTGGAGCTGAGATGACCGGGCCCATATTGGATGGTCTTTCCAAACCCGCGCATGTGCTTCAGCGGGGGGATAGCGTCAGGGAAGTAGTTCATATGGCTGCTATTTGCGCAGTAGATGCCCAGAGGATGTCCTCTCAGAGGCTTTGAGTCTCATATATCCGTGGAGCGGCGGCTTTGACCTCATCATTGCATCCCTCTGCAAAGCTTTCGAAGTTCTCATTGAACATCTGAACTAAGACATTAGCCACGTTATCGTAGAGTTCAGTGTTCGCCCAAGTCGAGCGAGGCTGGAGAATCTCTGATGGAACTCCATCGCAAGTTGCGGGGATCTTGAATCCAAATCTCTCATCAGTCACATAGACGACGTCGTCCAGGGCACCTGAGAGTGCGGCATTGAGTAATGATCTGGTCCACTTAATCCTGATCCTACTGCTTTCACCATATCCTCCGGCAATCCAACCAGTATTGATTAACCAGCACGAAGCATTGTGTTCTGCTATCTTCTTTATCAGCAGATCGGCATACTCACTGGGATGGCGCGGCATGAATGGTGCTCCGAAGCAAGTGGAAAACGTTGCCATCGGTTCGGTGATGCCTATTTCTGTCCCCGCTACCTTGGCAGTGTAACCGGAAATGAAGTGATATGCCGCTTGGGCAGGAGAGAGTCTTGCGATCGGGGGAAGCACCCCGAATGCGTCACATGTCAGGAAAACGATGTTGTCCGGATGACCAGCTGTTGAGTCATCGGTACGATTCTCAATCGATTCGATAGGATACGATGCTCTAGTGTTCTGAGTCAATGTTGAATCATGGAAATTGGGTATCCCGTCTGCATCAAGTATCACATTCTCCAAAATAGTGGACTCCATTCTTGTTGTTGCATAAATGGCAGGTTCGTCCTTTTTTGATAGGTTGATCATCTTAGCATAACATCCCCCTTCGAAATTGAAGACTCCATGATCTGACCAACCATGTTCATCATCGCCGACAAGGGCTCTTTCTGGGTCAGCAGAAAGTGTCGTCTTACCAGTCCCTGAAAGACCGAAGAAGAGAGCTGTCCCTGATTCGGATGTGTTTGAAGAGCAATGCATAGGCAAAAGGCCGCGAGCTGGAAGAATGTGATTCATAATCGTAAATATTGATTTCTTAATCTCGCCTGCATATCTGGTTCCTGCAATTAGGACTAAACCCTTTGAGAATGATATTGCAACGAACACTTCGGAGTTTACACCGTCTTTCTTTGAATCTGCAAGCATGGTGGGGGCATGCAGGATAGTGAATTCAGGAGTATGTTCCGAGAGTTCAGCACGATCAGATCGGATGAACATATTGTGCATAAATGCCGAATGCCATGCACTCTCGCTTACTAATCGCACGGGCATGGCGTATTGGGAATCTGCACCGCAATGCATATCTTTGACAAAGAGTGTCTCAGCCGAATTCAGATGGTTTTTGGTAATGCTGAGAAGATGATCAAAGGCAGCGGGAGATATCGGCCTGTTGACCTTGCTCCAGTGAACCTGCGACGCCAGTCCGCCTTCATTGACTATGAAACGGTCGTTAGGAGATCGTCCTGTTCGGTCACCAGTAGTAGCTAACAAGGCCCCATGCGCCGTTCTTACGGCCTCTCCCCTACTTACAGCCAACTCCCTCAATTCCTCACCAGAAAGATTCCAATGGACCGTTCCTGTGGGGTCGAGGCCATGATTACCGAGAGGCGTTGAATAGACGGTCGCAGATTTGGACGGCTTCTGCTCACCCATGTGCTGACGAGTTGAATCGGGGATATGAACGATTGTGATGGGGTTGTTTCTGGTTGAGGATGCGAATCTTTCATGCCCACCCTACAACAGCAGGGGTCAATGAGGAGGGATGAGGACTCCATTCTCCGCAATAGGAGTTTCATGCTTGAGGGCATGTTAGAACTTACTGCAGAGGTTGATTCTGGGGCTCAAGACGTCGTTTCTTCAGAAAAAGAAGAAGATATTGATGAAGCATTTGGGACCGTTCCGGACGTTTTTGTTAAAAGTGAAAATATTGAGGAGGGGGTTAGTGGGGCTGAGCCTGCTTTTCTGAGACAGTCAGAGCGCAAAATCAGTTGGGCCATGATGTCCATAATGGTAATTGTTTACAGTGCTTTGAGCCTCTTGATAGGTTTGGTACTCGATCCCCTAGCCGCCATTCCGCTGCTGTTATTATTGGCTTCATTCGGGCTTTTTCTCGGTGAGAGGTGGATTGGCAAAGGTGAGTTGAACCTCTTAGGCGTCACATGGGTAATCATATCGATGAAGATACTCTACGGTACAGCACTCGAACTCAATAGATGGGAGTTGGGTGGGATTCTGCCCATTGGGTTACCCGAGATAGGCATTACCTTGTGCATGCTTGTAATTTTCAACGTCCTACTAGCATACCGGCACAATAGCGATGCGATCGCAGCTCAGGCCACCCTAGTCTTACTTGCCATAGGATCCACTGCAGGGTCAGTAGCAGGGGAAGACGGGGTAATTGCCATGATTTTGGTGGCTGTTCTTCTCCTTCATGGCTTGGCAGTCCATCGCTCATCCGGAAATCTGGCTTCACTCGGGATCGCAGCATCGAATTTATGGGTCGGCATGCATGCCATAACTAATGGATTTGAAATTGGTTCACTAACAGTGGTTTCACTTGATCATCCCCTGAAGCTCTTCATGGCTATGATTGTAATAAACGGTACAAATGCTATGGTAGCAACAAGATTCTCATCATCTCCAAATTGGTTTTCAAGCGCATTAGAACAAAGCGGAGTCGCGAAACCGGGGCTATGGGGCATCTCAGTCATGCTGAGCATGATTGGTGCCCTGATGGTTGTCGGATCTGTGCGTGAGAATCTGGCTTTCGCTTCTGCGATAATTCTCCTTCTGGCTATCTCTTACTTTTCGTCGTACCTTGTTGTGAGAGGTTCCTCAAAGCGTTCCGTGTGGATGATGTCTTCGATTTCTCTTGCGTGCATGACCGCCGCCCTTTTGGGGTTGGAGAATGGCTTTTTCGCTTCATCGCTAGATTCTTACTGGGCGTTCTCAGCAGGGGGGGCTATTGCACTGACAGGGATGCTCCTAGTGCACCAAGGAAAGGTCAGCAACACTGTGCTGTGGACTGGCAGTATAGGAATTTCCGTACTGCTTCTCGTGCTAATCCCTCTCGATGGCTCGATTGACCACGGTCTTACTTGGGTGCTGCTGATTTTCGGAACGATACATGCAACAGGGGGATGGCTCGCTATCAAAAGGGGCTCTGCATCTCTAGCAGGAGTTGCGGCCCTTACCCCATGGATCTGGCCGCTGGTCCTGATTTTGATAGATGAGGTTGGTGTCACTTTCTCATCAGCGAGAGGTTTAGGTTCATCTGCGGAGGGTGCTGTAGAGATCGGGGGGGAAGCTTTTGTCGCATATCTTGCCATGTCTCTTGTTCTAAGTGTTCTAGTATGCTCTAAATTCGGGAATTCTTCGTTGAATGTATCCTCAGGAATTATTGGAACTTCTGAAATTTCAGCATCTATAAAGCAATCCGGTACACTTGATTTATGGAATCTAGCTCTTTGGATACCTGTATTCAGTACGGTACTTATGTTCTTGTCCGAACATCTCACTGGCCTGGAAGCTCCAGTCATTCTCATGGTAATTTCAATTGGTCATGCGTGGTTCTCTTCGATTGGAATACGCCCAGATTCATCCGTTTCTCTTCCGATTTTTGTAGGTCTGGGAGGGGTACTGCTTCAGTGGATTGGTGCAGATGCTTCAATTCTGATAATTGTAATCGCATTAGGAATCCTCACTCCGCTTGTTCTATCTTCCTGGGAGCCTAACAAAGACTGGATTGGGCTATGCGTCCAGAGCGGTCCGGTACTTCTGCTGATGCCAGGCGCTTCAATGGGCTCTTACGGAGCATCTTTCGGCTGGATTCCTGATCCAATTATTTGCGCGGTGTTGGTCGGTATTGCAACAACCGCGGTAGGGATGTTCAGAACCAGTATCCAAAACAGCATACTCCCAGTTGCCACGGTGATTATGATTCATTCCAGCGTGCTATGCGTACTGACTGTCCTAGATGGGAGGGTGGAAGGTATCGTCACCTCCTTCGGAGTGTTTGGCGTATCCTCTGTTTGGTTCGTGACGCGGGGGGAAATATTGAGGGAGCTAAAGGCTATCGCAGAAAGAGACAGACGGCGGGAGGAGGTCCTCTTAATGGGATCTTCAGATTCAGAACCAGACGTTCACAGGCCTGTTGTCCAAGTTCACAAGTCTGCAGGCGCCTCGGGCCAGTCCTACGTCGATGAAGTACGTCATTTTCCAATGATTGCAATTGGTGTAATTGGCATAGTATGCGCGTCTTTGGTGCTTGCTTCCTTCATCCTCGGACCACAGCCGATATTAGTCCTCTCAGGAGGTTCCTTCTTGGTCATCATTGTTGCTCTTGAGGGGGCAAGAGTACGCCGAATAGGGGTAGGGATGGCAAACACATTGGGTTCGGACGCAACACATGCTGTAGCGGTCATCGGGATGGGTTGTGCCATTGTATTCGGGCATACCAATCCTAGTTCTTCAGTTAAGAATCTCACAGACCTGGGCGTGGCTATACCTGTTATTCTGTTACTGGGAATTGCGACCTTTGCCAATGGGAAAAAGGGTCTCTCGGAGCGAAGATCCATGGTTGATTGGATAGTGTATCCTCTAACTGCCATCAGAGTCGCAGGCTTCGTAATTATCGGATCTCTTCCGGCCCCTCTCAGTGTCAATCCCCTCGAAGGGGGCCTTCTGGAGTGGATCTATCCCTTCATGCTTCTAGAATTCGTGTTGATTCTTGCGATAATTCTCGATGTCTTGGTTGATTCGCAAAGCAGGAAAGAGAACTCGATTGTTGGTGTTAGAAGTGGGTATGGCGAAGTTGCCTTTGTATTCTCGATTATCCTCCTTTCGTGGGGCCCTGCTGGGATTCTTGCCGTTATGAGGGGCCTTTACAGTTCAACGAAGGGCAGGCGTACGAGAGAGGCGGGTGCGATCGCCCTTTCACTACCTGTTTCCGTCGTTACCTTGGAGCCCAGTTTAAGTTTCATATCTTCGATAGTCGGATCACTGATGATTGGAGAATTTTTGATTTTCATATTGATTCTCATTGCGGGTATCTTCGTGAACATCGAACGATGGATTGCCCCCTCAGTTCAAAATGCCCACATACTATTGGCTATCCTATCCTTGACTATTCTGAGGCTCGAAATTGGGGTGGTCTTCCTCATCCTGATCTCCTCGATAATCTGGTCTTATGGGATATTGAGGCTTAGAAGGGGGTTGCGCGTATTGGGCCTGGTGGACCTAGCAATCGCCACATTTGGAGGTGTTATGCTTTGGTTGTCAGATATGTCTGCAACTTGGCTCCTCATCATCACCACGCTGGTATCAATGGAATTGGCAATTATCCTTTGGTTGAGTCAGCGAGACATGGAAATCCTAGAAATAGACTGACAATAGCCCATGATGGGCGAATGTTGATTGCGACGACTATGGAGTTGGTATCGTGACTGGACCCTGGATCTCGGATATCGCCGAGGAGATTGAGCATCCAACGGTACCCCTGGGGATCAATAGGATGGCTATTCCTCGGGCAGCGATTCTTTTATCGATAGCTATGGCTGCGATGATCTTTTTATCGACCATTGTTGTTGGATACAGCGTTTGGAAATTCACGGACATCAATCAAGATGCATTCAATGCGACGGACAGGTCGTTGATACAAGATCCTGAAAGCGATAGGTGGTACTGGGAGGTTACTCTACTGTACGACTCTTGCGCCCCTAGGCTCGACGACTGGGACTGGCCAGATGCCCTCGCAGACCAAGATGATCTTTTCCTGCTCCCAGGGGAAGTGAGATGCGATTGGGAGCATCAAGGACAAGGAGATAGGGCCTCCTTAGTGGTGCACAACCGGGGGAATCAATCTCTCGACTTGGTTTTGGAGATAATCGGGGGCTCAGTCATATTTGCAGAGGGCGGTGAACCAGATCTAACAATCATTGACTTGGAAGGCAATGATTCCATGGTCTTGGAGATTATTCTGACGGAAGACGTAACGGATCATCAAGTGCAGATTATTGTCTCGCATCTGCAAGTCATGCAAGCCCAGGTACTGCTTGATATGACTGTATTTTCCGGGGGTCAGACTAAGGATATCCACGTTAGCGAAGGTGACAGGGTAGATGTCCATTACACGGTGTGGGACGCCGATACTGGGGAGGAGCTGGATCAAGGGGATTTGATTGTCACCGCTGGTAATGATCCTGCATGGATTGAGGGTTTTGGATGGTCTGCGATAGGACTTGATATAGACGGTGACAGAGGTCTGCTCCCAGGCATTAATAGCGGCACAATGCATACCACACTGCTCCCTCCCGAGCTGGCATATGATGACGAGGGAGATGAGCTGCAAGGGCGATGGCTTAGATTCGAGCTCAGCATAAATCGCGGTCCTCTAACTTGAGCAGGTTTCGAAATGAGTGATCTAAACCTCCCCAGGATAGTAAATCCCAACATGGATGAGGTTCGATACAGTGGTCATGGCGAGGATTTTCGTCGACTTCTAACGCCAGAGATCGTTTGTAATTTCAGAGCCGCTCAGGTACCCTTTTCCCGTATTCCTGATGGTTTCATCCTAGATCCAGCTGCCGTTCAGGCGGGCAACTGGCAGCATATGGCGAGAGGTTTGGGGTGGGATGTGTTGGTGTGGAATTGTCTCCACAAAGAGCGATTCATTGTGCGAACTCGCTTGCAAGGCTTGGGAGCAGCAACACAACTCTCGCTATCTGCGGTGATGGACTTGATTCTCAAGGGGTAATGTCTCTCGTTCGAGAGAATATGGGGGAAATGAAAGTATCAATGTTACACGTCGATCCTGCTAGGCCCATGGATGCGCAGAATCACTCCATTTCAGAAATGGAACCGCCTTTGAGGCCTTTGTTAGAAGCATGGTCAGATTACCTAGAGGGCGGCGAATTTGGGGTCAGCATATTGCTTGATCTCTCACCAAGGTTGGCTCTGAAACAGCGAATGGAAGTCGAGTCCATCGTAAGAGACCTGTTTCCTGATGTGAACGTGATGTGGGAATGGCTAAGCCGCGGTGGCGGGAGAGTTGATCGTCTAACAATCCAAACAGGGGGCCTGGCACAAGAAAATGGTGAAGTCCGCTGCGTCAGGTTGCATAGAGACGGTTCATTTGATGTTCTTTCAGGAAAACCAGATGCCAATGATGTCGAATGGCTGTGCATCGACCCAGACGTTGGGGAAATCCTTGCATTGATCGATCCTGTTGTGGTACAGAGCGGTCTCCAAGTAGCCTATGAAATGGGTGCAGATCAAGAGGGGGAAGTCAGATGGGTGCATGAGTCAGAAAGGAGGCCGATGGCGGTACTGAATGAAGAATTGGGGGTTCATTGCACATCCAGGGCATTCACATCAGTACACGGTAGAGTCCAAGAGCTAATCAAGGGATCATTGGACCTAATGATTGTTGATTCGCTAGCTTCTTCGGCTATGAGATACGGTCTTTCGAAGGTCCAAATTAGGTGTGCTTGTGATCCGGAATTGCACACTAAAATAGTAACAAGGCTAGATTCAATCCTTGGAGGCACCGAGGGGGAGAGGGGTTTCTTAGTTGATGCGCCAAGCGGAGATTCACTCATTTTATGCAAGAAAATACCATAGCCGCTGGTTCCGTTCTATTCATAAAGAGCGGTCAAGTCGCAAACTCCGCTCGAGAGGGCCACTGGGCAACCAGTGAACACGGGGGAACCGAATTATGGCGAAAATCGACGAAAGCCAACTTGGAGATGATTTCTCCTACATCATACGAATAGCAGACAGCGATATTGACGGTCTAAAACAGGTTAAGCAAGGACTAACCTCAATCAGAGGAATTGGGGAAAGAAGCGCTGAACAGATTTGCAAAATAGCTGGTGTAGATGGGGGCAAGCTCTCTGGTCACTTGGATGATAGTGAGCAAGAAAAGCTCAGATCGGCAATCGATGAGTTTGCAACTATGGTTCCATGGTGGATGGTCAACAGACAGCGAGATCTGACCACCAACGAAGACGCTCATCTAGTATCCATGGATGTTAGACTGACCAAGGACGACGATGTTGCCCGTCTTGCAGCAACCAAGAGTTACAGGGGAATACGCCACCGTAGTGGACACAAACTCAGAGGCCAGCGTCTCCGTTCTAACGGAAGGCGCGGTGCGACACTGGGTGTCGAGAGGAAGAAGTGAGGTGTTGAAGAATGGGCCATCCGAAATTTGCACGTCCTAAGACCGACCGCCCTACTCACCCATGGAAAGAGGCTCGCATAGAAGAAGAGCATCGGCTGAAAGAACAATTCGGCTTAAAGAAGGTCGGAGGAATGAGAGAGATATGGAGAGAGAAATCAGCTCTACGGCGACATCGGAATCAGGCCATGAAGCTAATTGGTAGGGTGGATTCCAGTGAAGGCCACTTCGCGAGAGAGAAGGGGGACCTTCTTCGCTCGCTTCACAACAAGGGACTGCTTCATGAGGAGTCCTCCCTAGACGATGTGCTATCCATTACAGTGGAGCAAATGCTTTCTAGGAGGCTTCAATCAGTTGTATACTTCAAGGGCTTGGCCCCTTCCATGCGGTCAGCTAGGACTCTGATCGTCCACGGGCACATTTCCATCGGCGATCAAAGAATGACCGTCCCAGGTTACAAGATTCTCAGAAGCGAAGAGGAGGAGCTCGGATATTCCCCAAGTTCCCCCTATGTTGACCCGCAACACGCGTTCCGCAGGGAAATGGAGGAGCGTAGGATGCCTGGCTCGACGAGTGAAGAAGAGGAATCAGGCACCAATCCAGATGAGGAATTCGTGGAGCAGGTGAAGGCAGATGCCGAATCGGCTCCTACCATCGAAGATACGATTCCTAAGGAGGGAGCATGATGGGCAGGAAAGCAGTTCTCCACATATTCACCACATACAACAACGTACTGATGACTGCGACTGATCTTACAGGTGCTGAGACTATCGGAAAAGTATCAGGAGGCATGATTACCAAAAAGGGGAGTGACAAGAGCAGCCAATTCGCCGCCATGAGATCGGCTGAGAGAATGGCTGAGCTTCTCTTTGAGAAGGAATTTGATCAAGTTATAGTGAAATACAGGGGTGCAGGAGGCAATAGATCACCAAACGCACCCGGCGCAACGGCCGCGATACGGGCACTAACCCGTGCGGGTGTCCAAGTGGCAAGAATCGAAGATGTGACCCCCATCCCAACAGATGGGACCAAGAAAAAGGGAGGGCGACGTGGTCGTCGAGTATGAGGTGATAGTATGGTATCTGTAGAAATTATTTCCGAGGAAGATGATCTTGTTAACGTACTCTTCAAAGACGCAGATCGCGCACTCTTGAATGCAGTTAGGAGGAATCTAATGGCACACGTCCCAAAGATGGCCATAGACAGCGTTAGATTCCAAATGGGAACATATGACCAATGCGTCAAGTGTGAACAACTCAATCCTGCGGGTGTTGCTAGACGTTCAACAGGAGGGACGGGTTGTTCCAAGTGTGATGCGCCTTTCGAAAAGGAAGGAGAGGACTATGTTGTTTGGGAGACCAACAGCGCGATACCTGACGAGATGATAGCCCAAAGAATGGCAATGATCCCGATCCCAACAGATACGGGAACATACTCGTTTGAGGAGGAATGCCCGGATTGCAAAGACCTAGTAGAGGAAGATAGGGGCTGCCCAACATGCAATATGATCTACACGCTTCGAGCCTTTGGATCTAAAGAGGGGAGCACTGTCTATGCTGGTGATCTTGTTTTCCTAGGAGATGATTCAGGAAGCATTCCTGAGAAGTATCGAAACATTCCGATAACGAGGCTCTATGAGGGTCAGATGATGGAATTCTGGGCCACTGCGAAGATGGGGTACGGTAAGCACCACGCAAAATGGTCGCCCGTTGCAGGAGTGTCCTTTTTCCCACGACAGATTGGAGTTATCAATAATGTCAAGAAGGCAAAAACTCTCTTCGACATGGGGCTCAGAGTAACAAAGAAAGACTTCAAAGATGGAAGGCTAGAGGATATTTTCAAGGTAATGGACCTCAAGAAGGACCTTCACAACGTTGGTTCCGGGACAGGTATGAAAGATTCGTTCGCTGACGCCATAGGGCTTGAAGATGTGGAGGGCGAATTCATCATGACTTTCGAAACGGATGCGTCGATGAGTCCTGCCGATGCTCTGAATGCGTCCTTTGCCAAACTCTCTGAGCGTTTCAGTGCGATCAAGGACGATATTGAACACGTTCTCTGATATCTTACCTAATTCCTTCAAGGACTGATGCCCAGTGGGGGTCGAAATGAAGCTCCCTGCGATTGGTCATGCCTCCTGTGGCGGACACGTCACGCTGTTGTTCACAGTGGAAGATGATTTTCCAGAAGCGTATCTACAAGGTAGTAGGGGAGCTGGAATATGTCTCGATATCGGTTGCGACGTTGCAGTCAAGGGATCGACCGGAAATTGGGGGTTGGATATTCGTTTCGAAGGACACAAGGGGAATGCAGACCTGGTTCGGGAAATTGTCGAAGTAGTTGCAGAGGACTTGCCGGGAGTCAAACAAAAGCACTGGACTGTGATTATTCGTAATCGCCTACCTCCTTCCCAGGGATTTGGGATGTCGGCTGCCCTGGCTATCGCAACTTCAAGGGCCATTCAACGTGCGATGGGGGAGGAATACGAAATTGCTCTCAGAAGGTCAATGTTGCACGCGCATGTGTGTGAAAGGAGGACTTCTTCAGGGCTGGGGGATGTATTAGGGATTTCAGCGGGTGGGGTTGAGATTCGGACTTCACCGGGGTCCCCGTTCTCGGGGATCGGTCTTCAAAGTGGACCTGGTGTCTCGAAAGGTTGGTCTAGCCCAATGGAAGTGATTCTCGTATGGCCCGATAGGGAAGGGCACCACACAAGTGAGTATATCGATGACCCCCTGTGGAAAAAGAATATCACTCGATCGGGAGATAGGTTGCTCTCCGTGCTTGAAGGAAGATGGACTGAAGAATCCTGGACCGAATTGATACTATGTGCAAGGTCTTTCGTAGAAGAGAGTGGACTTTTAGAAGACAGCAGTAGAATGGACCTACTCAACATTGTTGAAGATTTAATCACAGAGAGTGGCGAGGATGCAGTCGCTTCAATTTGCCTTTTGGGAAGAAGCATAATCGTGACTAAGGGGCAGTTGGGGAGTGAAGTTGACTTTGAGTCCTTGATGGACGAGATCCGTAAGACCGGGCTTGAATGTATCAAGGCAGGAATAAGCGACGCCAAACCGCATCTATGACCTATTATTCTCGTGAAAGGTATCCAAATCAGATAGGTCCAATGGCGAAGAGTCGAGGAGTACGGCCCCTTTCAGATCGAGAGCCTCGCAGAAACCATGCCTGTAAACGATAGCTCCTTGGCCATATTCTGAAACATAGCGATCAACCTGCTTCTGAGTTTTCTTTCGGGGGAACTTCAATGCAGCGCCGAAGAAATGTTTAGCATCTATCCATGCGCATGGGATTCCATTTATTCTAACGTCGTCAAGAAGGAGGAGATCTGGCGTAATGATTGCTCTTCCTTCGCTCCTCTTCTGCTCGACTTCGAGATCCTCTTGCTTTCTGAAGCGGACGCCGATTGAGGAAAAGTATGAGCACAGAATGTGCTCAAAAACCTCTGCCGCTGTTTGCGTCTCGGATTGATTCACCGAACTGACGCGATCCGCTTCCTCTGCGAGTTGGAATTGTTCGAAATCACGTTCCTTGAGTCTTGATTTTGGAGATTTTAGAGATTCTTTGATCTTATTCTTGGACCAACCACGTCCAGTAAGGATAGCTCGGAATGTATTGACGGGGGGCGCGTCAAAACGCTTGGATAGGGAAAGTACGGAGTCCCCACTTTCGTACCTTCTTCGAAGTTCGTTGGAACGCCGCATCAAACGCCCATGAGAATAGACGCTTTTCTCTTGATTCAACGCGGCCCTGAGCGATAGCGCCTGCTCCAGAGTGATATCTAAATCGGAAATCTGCTTTGAAATTTCATCCACCCTCTCCTGTGGGAGGAACCCGAATTCCCCCGGTCGGCTTACGATATCACCTGTCTTTTTCTGGACTGCCTTGGTCACTGCATTGACGGGCCAATGAATCTCAATCTTCTGAGGGGGTGGGTCGATGCTCTCCGGGATGCCCATTGGGGGGGGAGAAATTGCGAATCTATCAATTGCTCTCCGGACCGCTTCAGAGTTGTGTTGACCTTTGGCCTTAGCCTTGCTTGGTCCTCTCTGAGAGCGGCTTCGCCTCCGTGGCCCGCCGTCTTTCTTGTCGCTCAACGTTTGTCCGTGTGGTCACCATGACATGAACCCAGCGTAAGATGCTGATCATTGAGGGGAACGGAATCTACGTCTCGCATAGGCATCATAAACAGTATCCCGGATGAATCTAGGCACTAGAAGACCGGTTGAGGCTATAGGCCATGGGAATTTCAGCTGCCTGAGAATCTGAAGTGCTGCGGTTGACTTTGCCGTCCATTTCCCTTCTTCATCGACGAAAAAGACCGAGTCGACGTCCCTCAATTCCTCTGGGCGCTTCTCAATGATAGCCCTCCCCTCAGGGGTTTCCTGGCCTAGGAGTGAGAGTGTGCCCTTGGAGCGTTTCTCGATGAATCGAGCCCATGCAGTGCAGGACTCGCATAAATCGTCGTAGAGCACGATTGCCATATCACTAACCTCACAAAAAGGCGATACCGGGTTCAAGGGGCTGTGCAAACTTCGCCTTGCCTCCAGCATCCTCCCCTGTGCCTGCCTCGTAGACTTCGATAGTATCTATCCCAAGAGTCGCAGCTATGAATTGCGATCTTGGCTCAAGAATTGCTCTCTCGTCGGCTCCCTCCCTGATTAGCACAGTCTCTTCAGGAGTCCATGTTTGCACTTTTCCACGTCTCTTCTTCGAACCCGTGGCTATTGCTGACCATGTTTGAATGACTGCTCCCTTATCCTTGGAATTAACAAATGACTGATGGCTCCTGATGAATGACATGCCCTCTCTATGGAAATCAAAATTTGAATCTTTGAGTTCAATGGCCTCTTTTGCGAGATTTTTAGACCATTTAGGCGCAGTCTGTATGACGATTCTGTCAATCGGTTTCTCTGAATGCTTCTGAGCGAGGGGTAGCAGATTCCTTGCCGTGTCGATGACAGATCGAAGATACGCTTCTTCAGCGAGTATCACCGAATCGTTCCCATGAGCTTTGTCTTGGCTGAGCACGGTGGTGGCGAGCATCGACTTGCCGCCTATCTTGGTCCAGAGTTCTTCGGCGATATGAGGGGTGGCAGGTGCTATCATGTGCGTCCACTTTGACAGATACTCAATCGCTGAATCTCTATTTTGGCCGCCTCTTCTGACATACCACTGCCAGTCAGACAGCATCTCGAAATGGCTAATCATCACGCCCTCTCTCAAACTTACTTCCTGCATACAATCGATCCAGCGGTCTAAATTCGCCCGCCCTCTTGCCTTCAGCCATTCATCAATCTGGTTCTGATTACTGCCCATTTCGGATACTGATGAGAATGCGTCTATTATCGAAAGAATGTGCCTATGGTTGGATTCTATGGCTGCGTCTGACCATTCCATTCCTGCCTCAGGATTGGCGCCGAACAGGATGAACAGGCGAACTGTATCGGCGCCATACCTCTCCACCATGTCTCCCGGACTGACAGTGTTTCCAAGCGATTTGCTCATCTTGGCAGACCTCACGCCAAGCACAGCATCGCAAGTTGGGCATTCTTTTCCTTCGAGATCGACATGAAACTCCGTATTACAATCAGAGCAATATGGTGCAGGTGCATTCAACATACCTTGGCACACGAGCCGTCCGAATGGCTCACCGATCAAGTTCATGCCCATGTCCCTAGTAGCCTTGGTGAAGAATCGGGCATAGAGCAGGTGCATCACCGCATGTTCGATTCCACCGATGTAGAGGTCTACTCCCCCCTCCATCCAATAGTCGACAGCCTCTCTTGAGAATGGTGATTTGCTATTATTGGCATCGCAGAATCTCATAAAATACCACGATGAGTCGTAGAACGTATCCATCGTATCTGTTTCACGCGATGCTGCACCGTCACAGGAGGGGCAGACAACGTTGGTGAACCCATCATGGCTTGAGAGCGGGTTGCCGCTCTGGTCTTCTGTGAAAGTCACATCTAATG
>PBBV01000029.1 GCA_002717835.1 Methanobacteriota archaeon | reverse complement strand
TGTGCCCCGGGGCGTAACGGGCGCCATCATCGCGATGGCTCCGGGCCCTGACCCACCCCGGGACGTCTGTAGGAGGATGGGGTTGTCCCATGAGTCATTCCGTAGTCATCTGGGGACCCATCATCCTCCATCCGTACGATTGCTCCGCAGATCATCCCAAAAGGTCACGGCGGTCTTCGTCGTCCGGTGGCCCGAACCGTGGTACCGCGGTTCATCCTAAGCCTCCGGCGTGGGGGCTTCGTCGACGCGGTGTTGCCGGACGGGCAAGTAGGGCGTAGGTTGTTACAGATATCAAGTCATGGAATAATCATTCGGGACGCATATTAGTGGCATGAATGCTCCTGCCCATCAATAATCTCGCAGTAACCATGGGGTTGCCCTGCATGATTTCGATATGCGCCATATCTGGCCATTTATCGAAAGGTTGAGCTAGCCATCCAACCATCTTGTGGCTCATTCCATCTGTGGGAGGTAATTCCAATGAAGCTTTTTCTAGGGACATTAAGAGATCTGAGATATGAATAAGTCGTAGGTTCCTGAGGGATTCTAGGTCCATTTCAGATTGGATTGCATCCTCTAGCCTTCGAAGCAAATCATTACTTGGTCCTGGGTGTTCTAGCCCAATTGTTCCGGGAAGTGGATGGTATTCGCCCCTTGGCCTAAGTATTAGTGCAGCCCATGGAATTGAAGCAAGCTTTGGTTTATTCCACCAATTGTCCATTTTAATTAGATTCAACAATAACTTTTCAGAAAATGGAGCATACCACTCCATGGGAAGATGCTGGATCACGTCGTATGAGAATGAAGGGGTCAATCTACCTCTCCCCTGAGTTATGCGGGTGAATCTTGACCATGTGCTCAGATCTGAATTCTGATGGATATTTGCTGACTTGTGCACCTCTTCAAAGAATTCATCCAGATTATGTAAATCTAGCAATTTCATTGCAGCGGAAAGTGTGTCCACAGATATATCGGGCGGATTATGAAGCCACGCGGGGATAGCCCAACTTTTGAGATCTTCAATCATATCTTTTGGGATATGGTCTGCAAAAGTTAGGAGTCGCGAGGCGACCCATGATGATCCACGAAGTGAAGATTCTGGGGGAGTCATTGGCCGTACGTCGAAAGCGAAATTTGGATTACTGGAAATTATTTCACTGAATTGACACGAATATGCTTTTTGGAGATCGGCAGTGGTTTGATTCATCAGCTCATGGACTTCGTATTCAGGCATATCTTCAAGACGAATCATTGCTAACCATTTGGTGTGAACTCTATCTACGATTCGTTTCCATCTATGCCACCTGAGGCTCGGGGGCGTGGCTATCAAAGATGCCTCGGGATGCTCCTTTTCAATAGAGTTGGCCCAATCCTCATCTTGACCAAGCATCTCATTTATTGATTTCACAATAATTGGATCTGAAGACTCAGAAGGATTTAGTGGAACATCTATCTTTGACTGAATCGAATCTATTTCATCAAAAGAGTTGTTAGAAAATTGATTTGGCTTCTTGTCGTCAATACGGACAGGAGTTGACAGGCCTGCGGGATCTAAATATCTAGCCCAAGGGAGTGGCCTTGTGGGGTCAGTGCTCAATCTAGCTACTCCCGGTACATCAGCTGAGGTGTGAGTTAGTATGATGCCTCTATCCAATCTTCTCATGCAATCATGAATTAGATATTCCGGGAGGTCTTCTTCGATCTCAACCAGCATCGGAATCTGGACTTCTGACTGCAAGGCCCACTCAATCAAGGAATGTCTTGCTCTAGGGCCTAGATTGGAGGTATTCAGGCTATCTGCATCGATTTCTTTATTGTCAAAAAGGGAGTCTCCCCAGTCTAATCTGAATCGTCTAAGAGTCTCTTCTGGGACACGCGATCTTCTTCTGAATGATATTCTATCTTTCAAGGCGGTTGACCTTCGACGAAGTTCGGATGGGTTCGTCCTTGGATGAGCCAAACCTATCCAATTATCTAGCGCCTTCAGGGGGAAAACACATTGGTGGTTTTTCTTTGCCTGTATTCTGCCAATTACGAGGAATTCATCAGGAGTGATTCTCGAAATTAGCGATCTTCCCATGCGTCCTTCGATGTCGACTACAAGTATCTCAGGTGAAAAAACAGGAGGGGATTTGAGGTGTATCGTTCCTAGGCGTAAATTTGTTTCAGAATATGATGAAAATGGATGTGTGGCCAAATCGAACCTAGGATTGAACCAAGTACCAGGGGCGATAGAAATTGGTCTTCCGGTTTCAATTATTCGAGCATGGAAAATGCACAATGGTCTGTCGACTTCAGAGAATGAATCAATCTTATTTAGGTCTCCAGATGAACCTGGGTCTTCAGATAATTTTCCTGAGTGTGGATTTATCCACCGGCGAATTTTGTTATCTACTTCCGCAAGTGTCCAAATGACCCCTTCACTTCCACTGGAATCCGTATCGGAGAGAGGGCGGTCTGGGATTGCTATCGATGCCTGATTGAATGGCAGGATAGATGCAAGTAGAAGTTGATCACGATCCCGCGACACCATACACACTGATCTACTGGATGGGGGAACTGGTGTACATGACTGAACCCTATGGGCTTCGTCCAATATTATTGCTTCCCTACCCCTTTGTGTTAGGTATATCGATGAGCCCCTAGCACCGGGTTCACCGGTACTACTGACCATTTCCTCATTTCTGAGACGCTTTAGCTCAGCGGAAACATGCGGCATCCTGAGACTAGTCTGCCGAGATATCTGAGCTACGGTCAAATCAGAACGAGAAAGGGCAAAAAGAACCCTTCTGCGGTGTAGCCCCCGAATTCTTCGTGGTTTGACTCCAGAGTTGGGGGATATGATCTCGGCCATCAGTGACACCCACTGTCAATCATAACGTAGTTTACTAACCGTTTATTCTATTAAAATTTTATTTTTATTATATTTTATTACATATTTCCAGTCGAAAATAACATATTGGCGCTCTGTAGCCCGCATTAAGTGGTCAAGATAGGGCCTATTCCTGCAACTTGATGTAACCAAAATACAGACTCGACCAAGAAGCGTTATATTGTGGTCGATTGTCCTGCAACATAACGCTGAGGCGGATGGTAACTGAGAGAGGCTCGGGCAGTCTTTCGAATAGCCTTCCAGTAAAGCGTTTGAAGCGGAGGTGCAGATCAATGAGAACAACAAGACTCAGAGAAAAAATCAAGAAATTCCTGAACGAGAGGGGGCAGGCGAATACCACTGAGATTCTTGAACATGTTAATTCAACAATGCGTCATGGCACTACTCCTCAGCAGCTCGGCAATGTACTCTCAAAGGACAAGGATATTCGTAAGATAGCCACGACGAAGCGTGGAGGAGCCCTCTCGGGCAGATACGAAATATGTGTCTGGACACTCAGAGAGGATGAGCGGAATCCAGGGCTACAAGGATGATCTCATACTTCTAAGTCCGAGGACCAAGCTCCCATTGCTGCAAGAGCATTCATTTTCGAGCGATGACGTAGTTTTGCTTGGGCGCCCTCAATGTCCGACTTTGACCACAGGGAGAGCGCATCTGCGAGAAGCGCACGTCCGAAAGAAAATGTCAACGGCCAGGGAGCATCACCAATAGTCAGATTAGTCTCATTGAGATGAGATGTCGCATCAACATCCGACTGTCCGCCCGACAAGAATGCAACTCCTGCGACTTCTTTTGGAACCATTTCTTTGAGCACATCTGATGTCGCCCTTGCAACGGATTTTGCATCTGCCTTTCCGGCTTCAGACCCTGGTAGTACCATATTTGGTTTCAGAATCGTACCTCTGAGATTAACGGCTTGAATTTTACATTCTGAATATACCGCTTTCAGTATTCTCGATGTGATTGAAGCGCATTGGTCCAATCCATGGTGGCCTGCCATCAAAACTTCGGGTTCTATTATCGGAACTATGCCCTGTTCTTGGCATATGGCGGCATACCTTGCAAGAGCGTGTGCATTTACTGATATTGCAGCAGTACTAGGAAGGTCTCCTGATATCTTAATTACGGCTCTCCACTTTGCAAATCTTGCTCCCATGCGATAGTATTCTTCACATCGGCTCCTAAGTCCATCAAGGCCCTCAGTGACAGTCTCCCCTTCGTGCCATGAAAGTGGCTTTGCCCCAGTATCTACCTTTATACCCGGAATAATTCCCTTAGAAATCAAATATTCAGGAATGGGAGTACCATTATCCATTTTTTGACGTATAGTCTCATCGAAAAGTATCACTCCTGATATGTACTCTTCGATACCTTCTGATGAAAACATGGCCGATCTGTATGCCCTACGAGTGTGCTCATTTGGCTCAACGCCTACGGCTTCCAATCGTTTTGACATTGTGGCGTTGCTTTCATCGGCGGCTAGAATGCCTTTACCGCGTGCGACTAGGTTTTGTGCAATTTGTTCCAATGACTGGGGCGGCATAATCTACGGTTCCGCTACAAGAAGCATGGAAATGAAGGCATCGCCTCGAAGAGCTGCGTCAGAGAATACTTTCTACGACCGATCTAGTTGATGATTTGACATCAATAATCTCTGAGGTTACAATCCTATTGCCTTCAGAATTCTTACGTACTCCAGGAACCCTTCCGTCGCAAACTCCTGAGCCAATGTATACTGCATCGCTGGATCTACAGAGTTCATCTCGATCCCAAATATCAGCAATTCGATCCCCAACCATTTCCACCGCTCTCTCTTGGTGGTTCTCTGTTGTGGTTACAAGTCGTCCTTCAAAGGGTGCGTCCAGGCCACGAAGTGCTGTAGCAGTGATTACCCCCTCGGGTGCTGCACCCACACCCATCAGAAGATCAGTATCCGAGTTAGGGTCTGCTGCATCGAGCGCCGCTGCTATATCTCCGTCTCCAATTAGCTTAACATCAGCTCCTATTTCTTTAATGCTTGATATCAGATCTGAGTGTCGAGGGCGATCCATCACTACCACTGTAAGTTCAGTTATAGGGCAATCAAGTACGTGGCTTGTGGCTTCTAGATTATACTGTGTTGATCCTTCAAGGCTTATTTCGCCTTTCAGTATCGAGGGGCCTGCAATCTTATCCATGTAACAGTCAGGTGCGTGGAGTAAAGCGCCTCTTGGAGCTGCGGCCAACACCGCCATGGCATTGGGCAGATCGTATGCAACATGATTGGTACACTCGAGCGGGTCTACTGCTATGTCTATCATCTGGGCATTCTCTAATCCTTGACTGGAACCTAATGGCTCACCAATCCAAAGCATTGGTGCGTCATCTCGCTCTCCCTCTCCGATGGCAACTCTGCCGTCGAACGGGATTGTATCAAAGACAGAACGCATTGCCTCGACAGCCGCTCCATCAGCGGCCTTTCCATCTCTTTTGCCTATCCAGCTAGAGGCTGCAACTGCAGCTGAAGACGTGGCGCGAAGGAAATCTTCCGTCAAATCTCGAACTGGCATAGCTAGGTGTGGAGGGGGGCAGCAATCAATCCTACGCAGGATCCTTGTGCTTTGACAGCACCCGTATTCCTTCAATCGAGGTTCCTGGATATTGGCCGTCTGAGTCCTTCAGAATTGGCTTTAACATGTCCAGTGCGCAGAGTAAACCTGCTGAAACTCCACATAGGGCCTCCATTTCGACCCCTGTCTTTGCTGTCGCGGACACGGTAACGGTACATCTCAAACCAGTATCCTCATTTTCCCAATCAACTGTACAGCTGTCTATTGGGATGGGATGGCAATGTGGAAGAGATGTGTGGGTATTCTTAACTGCCATAATGGCAGCGATTGTTGATGATGTTTTGAGATCCCCTTTGGTGGTTGAGCCACGTTTTACTATTTCCAGTACCTGTGGTGGGACCGCTAAAACACCTGTTGCTATTGCTCGGCGGAAAATCGGTTTTTTTGAACCTATATCAGTGACTGACGGGTTATTGGGCATATCAACCTCTAAGCATGGAGGTACTTAGGCGCTCGGACAGGCCTCATCCAAGTCCCTCTATCCAATATTCGCCACTCGACCGTATCTCCTTCTTCCATATTGGCGCCTGGCGCTTTAGTTCATCAATGGTCCAACTACAAGCAGCGAAAGCTTGGGCTCGATGAATAGCTGATACGTGTATGCAAACGATTGTCTCACCTGGTTCGACAAAGCCAGTTCTATGCGCGATAACTATTGATGTTAGATTCTGTTCCTCAAGAGCCTTCTTTCCGATTTCCTCCAATACTGAGGGGAGTTTCATTCCCCATGCTTCAAACTCAAGTCCCATCACTTCTTCTTCGCCATGGCTATCTCGAACAAGACCTATGAAAGAGGCAACTGCCCCGGCCCCATCGGAATTAATCAGAGTCATCAAATTAGAAGAATCGAGTGGGTCCTCCGTGACGATTACCTTGACGACCATGACTCGCGGTGAAGAATATTAGGGATAGGGCTATCTCCACCGGGCGAGGTGGAATGGCGTGGATGGAAGAGTGGACATACTCGGGGCCGGTCTATCAGGACTTGCAGCTGCGACTATTCTTGCCAAGGGAGGAAGGGAGGTTCATGTCCATGAACTACGAAAGGACAGTGGAGCCCGTTTCGATGGCGACTTTCAAGGGATTGAGAATTGGACTTCTCAAAAGGACTTCTTTGATGAGATGCGCGATTGGGGTCTTGATCCTGAGGCCTTCAAATCAGATCCATTTAGCATAGTTGACTTGGTACACCCAGATGATGTGATTACAAATCCAATTACAGACGGTGTAGCATTCAGGGTAGTGGAGCGGGGGACTGCGAAACATTGCATAGATCAAGGATTCAAAAAAATGGCAGAATCGGCTGGTGTGAAAATCCACTATGGAGTCAGGAAAGATCCCTTGGATTGTGATATAATAGCCGCAGGACCAAAGCAATCCAGTGCAGTGGCATTCGGAGAGATATTCAAGACCAGCCATGAGAATCATGTGACGTTTCAGCTCAACGACAAACTCGCTCCAGGAGCCTACAGTTACATGATAATCATAGATGGTGTCGGTTTAATTTGCACTTGTCTGTGGAGGAAACAGCGTAGGAGTGGGCGCTTCCTTGATGAGACCATAGCATGGTATGAACGTAATTACGAATTGGAGAGAATACCCATCAAGCGAGTCGGTGGGAAAGGAGATTTCTCAATACCGGATCGTTACATCGTTGATGGTCGCCATTACGTTGGCGAAGCAGGCGGACTCCAGGATTTCATGTGGGGCTTTGGAATGCGTTATGCGATAACCAGCGGGGTGCTGGCAGCGAGATCGATAATGGGGGAAGTGGACTATGAAAAGGAGGTCCGTGGTCGTCTTCTCCCGTTGGTGAAAGCAAGCGCGACAAATCGATTCTTGATGAACAGAATGGGTGATAGGGGATTCAAGGCAGTGGCAAAATACTGGATGAGGGACCAGAGGCGTTCAGGAGACGGTTTGCGGTTCATGAGGAGGATTTACGAGCCAGGTCTGTTGAGGAGGATGATTTGGCCCGTGGCTCGTTTGGCGTTGCTGAGGAGAGGAGCATCTTCAGATGGACGCAGGCATCTTCGTATGCCTTTTCGAAAGGCGCTGAAGAGAGATGTGTGGGAGCCCAGCATGGAGGCAATGGAAGTGTCTAAACAGTGGAAGAAGACACAGAAGAAAGGTGCCAAGACTTCTTTCAGTAGTTCTGATCAGTGACCTTACGATGTCCAAATTCATTAATCGCTTGGTTGATATGGGCGTTTGAGGCCGGCGAAGCATGGCTGAATGGCCCGAACTTACCCCGATGAAAAATAGACTCGTAAACTATGGCGTGACTGACAATGGTGTTGCCATTATAGAGTTGATATCAGACTCTGATGGTGCGCCTCTCCTAGAAGGAAAAACCGCAGTCAACACGTATACGAGAGAAATGTGGCATGACATAGACGATGCCATACTGAGCGCTCGTTTCGACGACAAAGTAAGCGTGATTTTGATAACGGGACACGGAGACAAATTCTTCTCAGCAGGTGCCAGCATAAAATATCTCAATCGGCTTACTCCACGTTACAAGTACTTCTTTTGTCTACATGCTAATGAGACTTTGAGCCGTCTTGAACAGACACCCAAGCTCGTTGTCGCCGCCCTGAACGGACATACAGTAGGAGGAGGGCTTGAAATCGCAATGGCGGCAGAAATATCAGAATCGCTCGAAAAGGGAATTACCAAGTTGGTCTTCCGGAGGTATCACTCGGAGTTTTGGCTGGCACCGGTGGCACTGCTAGGCTTTCTCGGCTCGTAGGAAAGGCAAAATCGATGGAAATCATGGTAACGGGGAGGAAATTCCAATTCGAAGAGGCAAAAGATATGGCTCTTGTTCACGACGTGTATGATAGCATGAGTCTGGAAGAGTTCCGCCAAGACGTCCTTGACTATGCCAGTCAGTTTTCCTTGCCATTCGCAGCTGCAAAGGCGATTGGAAACATCAAGAGGAGCGTGCAGAGCGGTCTTGAAATACCTCTAGAATATCACCTAGCACTAGAGCGAGAGCTCCAATCTGACCTCTTTCAGTCAGAAGATGCGAAAGCTGGCATTGCAGCATATGTGGACAAAAAAACACCTAAGTTCACCGGTGAGTAGTTTCTTTCTATTTTGCTTGTGAAATTTGCTGGTAAAAGCCTGAACTTGAAATACGACCTAGCGGTCATGGGTACCATGAGCAGGACTGAGATTGTAGAAGGCTACACCCCAAACTTCGAGGGCTGGGTTCAGGAGTTCCACGAATGGCAAACTAGAATTGGATTCGATCCCGCATGGCTTGGAGATTATCGGTTCGAAATTAGGTTCGATTGGATTTCTGCTGGAGACAGTATTGAATTCGGAGATTTTGAAGGGATGCCGAAATGGAGTCGCAGGATGCAGATACCTCAGCAAAATATCAGAGATGCTATAATTACAATGATCAGTGTCCAAGGGGACACGGAATTTGCGTCTGTAGAACAGCAAAATCATCTTCTTGCGACTGCGCCAACCGAATATGATCGAAAATCCGCTCTGAGGATAATGTGCGAAGAACAGCGTCATGGCTGGCAAATGGCGTATCTTCTCTGCACATACTTCGGGGAACAGGGGGTTCGTGAAGCAGCCAAGTTACTGGAGAGAAATGCACAGGACGGCACGAGGCTTCTGGGTTCATTCAATGCCCCAATCGATCACTGGCTCGACTTCTTCTGCTTTACTCACTTTATCGATCGAGACGGAAAGTATCAGCTGAAAATGCTGTCCTCTAGCTCTTTCCAACCCTTAGCAGCATCAATGGGCCCGATGCTCAAGGAAGAGTCATTCCACCTTGGGACTGGGGCTAATGGCCTCAGGAGGATAGTCAAGGCCGGCGTAATACCGACCTCATTCCTTCAGAAATACATCAACAAATGGGTAAGCACGGGCCTCGACCTTTTCGGGACAGATGAGTCTACTTCGGCACAGTGGGCGTATGTGTACGGCGTAAAGGGGAGGTATGATGAGCGAGAGTCTGATGAAGATGCTGATAGGGATCATCTGAATGAAGCCAGCCGTGGTCTCTATTTCGATGAAATAAAAGCCGAAATGGCGCGTATAAGCAAGGGCCGACCGGAAGGGGACCCGGAGCTATACGTTCCTTCTGACAAATTCAACCGTGGAATAGGCAAGTATTCTGGGAAGATGTATACTGTAATGGGAGAAGATTTCGAAGGTAGCGAGGAAGAATACGCCGAGTATCTCGCCGGAGTACTTCCGTCTGATGAGGATGAGCGAAAACTGGTTGAAGAATACATGGCTCCGGGCGTAGAGTGGATACAGTACCGAGAGTGGCGGGAGTAATTCCTGTAAAGGTGATTGATTATGCAAACTCACGCTCTTCTGAATGTTGATAGAGATTTACTCTTGCCGTTCTTCGAAAAAGTTCCTGATCTCTTCGATAGATATCACAACGATCCTCAATCTAATCCGGAAATGTATGAGGAGCTCCTGTACAGGATTCACAGACCGCTCTCGAGCGATATGCTCGATATGATTGATGACTGGATGGGGCTAGAACACCGAAAATTGAATCAAGATCAGGATTTGATGCTCAGACTCTTTCTTTTAGCCATCAGGTATCCCGACACACTTCTGTTAGAAAGTCTGGATGAGATAATCACAGAGGATGTTCGAAGAATATCAGCATATCTACATTTCACTAGCCACACTTACACAATATGGGATCAAGACACTAGAAAGGGGTTGAAACTTCTAGGATTCGATATTCCAGACACCAAGAAAGCTGACCCATTCATCTACGGGGCCTATGTTGGAACTATCGAGCTTATCAAGGACCTTGCACCTTTCACATGCTTCCTAGAGCATGATGTGCCTCGCCAACGTCTGTTTCAAGCGGCCATAGCACAGTATGGCCGCGAAGCATGAAGTCCTAGACATGGTGTTGTAGGCACATGGACGACAATGTGATACGCGTAGTTGGGGTCATTGGCGCAGGCACAATGGGGGCTGGAATTGCCCAAGTCTGTTCGCAAGTAGGTTGGGAAGTACGACTTTACGATGCGCTTCCAGGAGGAGTTGAGGCAGGCATACTGCGAATAGAAGAATTCTGGTCCAAGGGCATTAAAAAAGGGAGGACTGATGCAAATCTGGTTGAGAAATGGAGGACGAATATTGTTTCATCTAGCCTTGAAGACGCAGTAGTTAGGAGTGATTTGGTTATTGAAGCAGTCCCCGAGAAGATAGAATTGAAAAATGAGATTTTCGAATCCCTTGATAGTTTGGCTGGGCAGGATACCGTACTTGCGACTAACACTTCCAGCCTAAGTGTGAAAGAAATCTCAAAATCAACACAGAAGCCAGAAAGAGTCGTTGGAATGCACTTTTTCAATCCAGTGCCCCTAATGCCACTTGTAGAAATTATAAGGCATGATAGAATCTCAAAAAGGACTGTGAATATTGCGGAATATGCGGCGGAAAGGATGGGGAAATCTTCCATCATAGTAAACGACGTGCCTGGTTTTGCAACTAGTCGACTTGGTGTAGTACTTGGAAATGAGGCAATTAGAATGCTTGCAGAAGGCGTTGCTTCAGCGTCGGACATTGATACAGCCATGAAGTTAGGTTATCGTCATCCGATGGGTCCGCTGGAGCTATCAGATCTCGTTGGCCTTGATGTTCGAAGAGATATTCTAAACGGCTTAGCAGAATCTTTCGGAGACGACTCATATCGCCCGCATACTTTGCTGAATCAACTCGTAAACGCGGGCGACCTCGGGAGGAAGACTGGTCGAGGGATCTATGAATGGGACAATGGCGAGAAGTTGGATAGAGACGACCTAGGTTTGTGATTTTGATGACCTTGATAGGAACGACAGTCTTGGTAACTGGTGGAGCGGGTGGTATAGGTCAGGCGATATGCCGACATCTTGCAAAGCAGGGGAGCAGAGTAATCGTACATTATCACACCTCTAAATCTCTAGCAGAAAGTTTGGCTGACGAAATAGGTGGAGTTGCTATCTATGCAGACCTCAGAAGAAAACATGAGGTTGACAGAATGTTCAACCAAATTGAAGAAGAAGTTGGAATCTTACAATGCTGTGTTGCGAATGCCGGGCTGTATCCCTCTCAACCCATGCCTGTATGGGAAATCTCAGAGGATCGATGGAATTCTACGCTCGAGTCTAATCTAGGAATCACGGTCCTCACGGCTCAAGGTTTCCTTAAGGGCGCTATGGAAAGGGGCAAGGGCAGTCTTGTGCTGATTGGATCAACAGCTGGCATTCATGGAGAGAGGGGGCACTCAGATTACGCAACAGCAAAGGGCGCGATTACAACTGGATTTCTCCGTACCCTCAAAAACGATGTTTCGGGAACATCGATTAGAGTAAACGCAGTAGCTCCTGGTTGGACCCTCACAAATAGAAAAATCGAATCAGGCATTGACCAGTCGATTGCTTACAATGCAATGCTGACCATGTCAATGAAGAAGCTTGCATTTCCCGAAGACGTTGCAGGAGCGGTTGCATTCCTCCTTTCAGATGTGAATAGCGGTCACATCTCTGGTCAGGTGATTGAGGTTTCAGGTGGCATGGAAGGAAGAGTGATACCGGGACCGGGTGAATGAGATGGCCGCGCTGTGGATTGAGTTGATTGGCCTTTTTGCAGGCATGCTTGGAGTGGTTGCTTGGATACCACAAATCAAAGAGGTCTGGGTTTTGAAAAAGCACGATGGAATCTCGATACCAACTTTCGGTCTAGTAGCAACAGCGTTAGTTGCTTGGTTAATTTATGGATTCTTAGTTAGATCTCCATCGATTATTATAGCTAACTTAGCGGCATTGGCATGCATTTCCTCAATAATCACTGGTGTCCTGAAATTAAGAAATCCACATGTGTAATCATTGACTAAAATCAGGATCTCGTTTCTCAAGGAAAGACCTCACTCCTTCTTTGAAATCTGGAGTCAGCGCGGATGCGACCATCAACTGACGCTCAAATTCAAGTTGTGTCTCAAAGAAGGTTGTTGAGGAGGCGTCCAGTAGTTGTTTGGTACCTCTCCTACTACTTTCAGACCAAGCGCCCCAACTATCAGCAACTTGTATTGATCTTTGGATAAGTTCATTTTCATCTACGACTTCGTCAACGGCACCGTTTTCTAATGCCATAGAACCGTCCCATATTGAGTTCTCAAAGAAGAATTTCCTAGCTGCCTGTTGCCCGACCAACCTTGGGAGGAGCCATGTTGTGCCCCCATCAGGAGATAGTCCGAGTCTGAAAAATGAGGCGGCGATTTTTGCATTCGGAACGCATATCCTGTAATCCATGCTCAGAGCCAATCCTAGGCCCCCCCCTGCTGCTGCACCATTTATTGCGCCTACGAAAACAGTAGATGATCTTCTGATACGAAGCAGCAGAGGATGTAAATGTCCAGTCATTGTCTCGACCACGTCTCTGATAGAACCATCGTCAATCGCATTGTCGAACTTGTCAACTGGTCCACCCGCGCAGAAAAATCTCCCAGTTCCCGTGAGTATGACGGCATCAGTATTTTGATCTTGGATTAGACCATCTATCGTATCAATCAGATGTTCTATTGTACCTGAAGAAAATGTATCCCTGGATGAAGACTCTGTAAGGGTGACTAAGGCAGTCCTTTGACTTGGGCGGTCTACTGAGAGAACCATGATACTTCAGATAAGCCAACACGTATGAACTCCATGAATGTGATAAGTGAATGTCGACTGTATGCCTATTGATGCACAGGGATATGTTGTACATAGGGGGCTCGTGGACTGAATCCAAAGGTAGAGGTCGGATATCTGTTGAGAATCCAGCAACAGGAAGTATAATTGGAAGTGTGCCGGAGGGCACTGAAGAAGATGCTGATGCAGCAGTGAACGCTGCCAGAGATGCTTTTGATGGCTGGTCGAATTCTTCAATAGAGGAAAGAATCAGAGTGTTGAATTCCCTCTCAGAATCATTCAAAGTTCGTACTAATGAGCTGGCTGAAATCATAACAAAAGAGGTTGGCACTCCAATTGAATATTCGAAAATAGCGATGGTTGGCACCCCTCGGGTTGTAGCTCGATCATATGCTAAGATGCTTGAATCATACAATTGGGAGGACGAGGTACGAAACTCGACAATAGTCAGAGAGCCTATCGGCGTCTGTGCATTCATCACTCCATGGAACTTCCCACTTCATCAAATCATTGGGAAGGTAGCACCAGCAATTGCAGCTGGCTGCACGATGGTCCTTAAACCATCTAAAGAAGCGCCTCTTAATGCGTTTTTACTTGCTGACATGCTTGATGAAATAGGTCTTCCAAAAGGTGTATTCAACTTAGTCAGCGGGTACGGTTCAACGGTTGGGTCATACCTGGCGTCCCATCCTGGAGTGGATATGGTCTCATTTACCGGATCTACGGCGGCTGGTGTGAGAGTTTCTCAAACTGCTGCAGAAAGTGTAAAACGCGTTACGCTCGAACTTGGAGGGAAGAGTGCAAACGTTATACTAGAAGATGGGAATGGCATCAAAGCCGCAAAGAATGCGATCGGTGCGTGCTTTGCAAATTCCGGCCAGACATGCTCTGCACTAACTCGACTTATAGTCCCAGAATCAATGTTGGAAGAAATCATTCCGATCATATCTGAGCGGGTTGAAGGGTACAATCCAGGGGACCCCATGGATCCCAAAACGAGATGTGGACCAATGGTATCGGCCTACCAGCAAGAGAGTGTGCTTGGCTACATACAAAGCGGTATTGATGAAGGAGCTATACTTGTAGCCGGTGGACTGGATTCAATCGAGGGGCTCGAATCTGGATATTTCGTTAGGCCCACGGCATTCATGAATGTTAAACCTGACATGAAAATTTGGAAAGAGGAAATTTTTGGACCTGTACTTTGTATTGCGTCCTATTCCTCAGAGGATGAAGCTCTTTCCTTGGCGAATAACTCAGAATATGGATTATCGGGCGGAGTTTGGTCAGAAGATGTTGATCGTGCTGTCGAATTCGCCAAGAAGATGAGGACTGGCCAAGTCAGTGTGAATGGTGGTCCATTCAATATCAGCGCTCCTTTTGGGGGGTACAAAAAATCCGGGAATGGCCGAGAGCTTGGAGTTCATGGTTTTGAAGAGTTCTTGGAAATCAAATCAATCCAAAAGCCAATTAAGTGATTGTTGAATTTGTAACTTCATTTTGTGATGCAGTAAGGACAATGCTCTCCAACAATGTAGTCGTCTGATTGTTGCTGATCAGGCGATAGTGGTTCTCGACATTTGAAACACATTTCGACTTTAGACTCGCGGAGATTATGATCGACGGCGACTCTCTGGTCGAAAACGAAGCAATCACCATTCCAATGCGATTCGCCGTGTTCTTCTAGATATGCGAGTATTCCACCATCTAACTGCCTTACGTCTTCAAAACCAGCATTCAACATAACAGCTGAGGCTTTCTCACATCGAATTCCCCCTGTGCAATACATCACGAAAGTCTTTGACTTATACTCCTCATCTAATTTTTCTATGGCTTCGGGAAAATCTCTGAAGGACTGAATATCCAAATCCATGGCGCCTTGGAATGATCCTATACGGGTCTCGTAATCATTTCTAGTATCTAGAATCACAATATCTTCCTCATCATCCAACATACGCTTGAATTCGGTTGGAGATACGTATGGGCCTGTGAAATCAGAAGGCTTGATATCCTCCATGCCCAATGATATTATCTCCTTCTTCCGTTTGACCAGCATCCTCCTAAATGGTTGATAATCGGTGTAGCTTATTTTCAAATTAATTCCTATAAATCGTTCATCTAATTCTAGATATTGAAGAAAGGCATCGATTGAGAGCTGGGTACCAGCTAAGAAGAAATTGATCCCATTTTGACTGAGAAGTATGGACCCTTTGAGATCAAGTTTCAGGCACCGTTTGAGCAATGGTTCTCGGATGTCGGCGCTATCTGGAAGATCGACGAATCGATATCCGGCAATGTTCACGACTGAATCCATATTAGGTACCTCAATTCGCTATCAACGGAAATCATATTTCATGCTTAGGTTATGGAAAACCAGTAATTGTTTAATCGTTATATTCGATATTTTCGGAACTGCACCATATTGGTGCACTAACTGGATTGCACCTACTAGGTGTTCCCTCGGGTATCTCAACCCAATACTCGATTGATTCAACTTTTGCGGGATAATCCGTTGATATGCTATGTGCCCCGGAGGATAACGCTGCCTCTAGCCTAGATGTATCGTTATTGTCAGCTTCCTCTCCGCCGCTATCTGCTCTGGTACGTACGATATACCCCTCGGCGACCAATCGCTCAATCTCATCTCCATCCCCAACAGGATCGGTCATTGAGAATATGGCGTGTGCGTAAGAAGGCGAGTCGTCTTGTGATGTAAACATGGTAAACATGCGACCCGTTGGAAAGTAATCTTGCAGGTAGATTTCCCTCATACCGCCGGTTGCAAGAAGTACGAAAATAACCTTGCCGCGGCTGTCCTCCAGCAAA
This sequence comes from Methanobacteriota archaeon, assembly GCA_002717835.1. Taxonomy (GTDB): domain Archaea; phylum Thermoplasmatota; class Poseidoniia; order Poseidoniales; family Thalassarchaeaceae; genus MGIIb-N1. The sequence continues at coordinate 13,096 of PBBV01000029.1, read as the reverse complement.
GGCCAGCCTTCATCGGTCAAGGCGTCAGAGAGTAATGGATAATCCCCCTGAACATCTGCTGGGGTGATTGTTTTATTTCGAGGCCAAAATTGCGTTATCTCCGATTCTATCTCGTCCAATATTCCAGTCATTTGCACCGTTGTTGTAATGTCCATACTTTGTTCTGGCCAATCTTTCGGTTCTATCCAGATGAAAGTAGTATGGTGCCTTGGATTGGCATTAGACCATTTTAGAAGTGTATTCATACAGTTTTCAAAAGTGGGGCAAGTGGTGCCGGAATCATATTGGTTGTGATATACGCGGAGGCCATTCCTGACATCCCACCACACATCAATTTCAAATTGTCTGACTCCGAGTTGAGAAGCTTGGATATCTAAATCCTCATGAGTGTACATATATTCCCGCGTTGGGGAAACAAGTGGCTCGATGTGATACGAATTATGAGTACCCTTCATTTGGATGTGATTAATTCGCAACAGTCCTTCTGAGTTTGGATCGTCAGAAGTGGCCGGTGTGCTATCGGATTGATTGAGACAACCAGAAAGTGGAGTTAGCATCATCAAAAGAGTAATTGTAGCAACTGGCAAATTTATCGTGAGTGCCATTGATTCGTTCTCTAACTCTTCGTGTAAATTCATCTTCTGCTATCCTCTATCGCTTTTCTCAATATGAATTCGATGTGAGCGTTGATCGACCTCATATCGTCTTTGGCCCAAGTCTTGAGTTTGCTATGCAGAGACTGATCTAGCCTGAGTAGAATTTTTTTCTTCTCCAAAGGTTAACCCCTCCAATATATCTCAAAATCAAGTTTACTCATTACTCTTCACTGGTACAAAGTACCTGTATTGACCACAGGGGTCGTGTCGGTCTCAGAACAAAGGACGACAAGTAAATTGCTCACCATGGTAGCTTTCTTGTCCTCATCTAACTCGATGATGCCTTTCGTACTGAGTTGCTCCAAAGCTAGCTCGACCATGCCAACGGCTCCGTCCACTATTTCACGTCGCGCGGCAACGACTGCAGCAGCCTGCTGACGCCGCAGCATAGCTTGGGCAATTTCTGTCGAATATGCGAGGTAGCTTATCCTGGCCTCCAAGACCTCTATTCCAGCCCGGGCAAGCCTTGCCTCGACAGATATCAATAATTCTTCTGCCACAGCATCTTGGTGGCTTGAGAGAGTGATTCCTCCGATATCCTTCTGTTCGATGGCGTCATAGGGATACTTTGTTGCCATCTCACGAAGAGCGGCTTCACTCTGAATCTGCACGTAGTGATCGTAATTCTCAACCTCGAAGAGTGCCTCAGCAGCGTCGAATACCCTCCATACGACAACTGCCGCTATGTCTATTGGATTTGCGTTCACGTCATTCACCTTGAGTTTGTTTGACTCAAAATTATTTATTCTGAGGGAGATCTTTGTTTTCTGATAAAGGGGATTGAGGAAAAATTTGAATCCTTCACTCTTCAATGTGGCCGAGTACTTACCGAAGAATTGGGCTACGACTGCCTCGTTTGGATTGACTATTACATAACTGTTGAACATTACAAACCATAGAGGAACGGTGAATATTTGGATAATTACGGTGAATGGGCCCAAAATAATAGGAAGAACGAGATTGGCCAGACCAAGTGCAAGATGCATTAGCAAACCTAAGAATCCGTTTATTGCATAACCTTCGATATCTCGATAGGTTGGTTCATTTTTGCTCAGTTTGATTGAGTTGGGCTTTTCCGCCATAGTATTCTGCCAAGGTGATGACCTTATAATGATATCATTAAGATATTAAAATTATATCATAAAGATATCTAATTATTTAATTCCCGAATATATAACAACCATAATGGTAGTTTCCGAAAGAATGAGGTATCACTCCCAATTGGGAGTTTTATGGAGTTGATTCTAGATTCTGCAGTTATAGAAGAAGTTGAAGAAATTGCGTCCTGGGGCGTTCTTGATGGCGTTACGACAAATCCGACATTGATCAGAAGATCAGGGAGGAATTTTGAGGAGGTGATTCGTTCCATAGCAATGGTGTGTTCGGGTCCAATAAGTGCGGAGGTGACAGGGACATCGGCATCGGAGATGGTTCGAGAGGGTCTCGATCTCAAATCGAGATTGCCTGAAAATGTGATTATCAAGATACCCTGCACGCCCGCAGGGCTATCCGCTACCAGATCCCTTGCGGATCAGGATATTGGTGTGAACGTCACCCTTGTGTTTTCAGTTGCACAAGCCTTGCTGGCTTCTAAAGCGGGTGCTTCCTATGTGTCCCCCTTCTTAGGGAGGGTCGATGACAATGGGGGTGATGGGCTAAAGTTGATCGAAAATATCTCAGAGACGTGGAAGAATCAAGGCATAACTGGGTGTAAGATTCTGGCCGCTTCTATACGATCTGTGCATCATGTCGAAATGTGTGCAAGACTGGGTGTCCACGCGGCGACCATCCCATACACCATATTCACCGAGTTAATGGAGAATCGGTTGACTGAGGAAGGTCTTGCAAAATTCTTGAAGGATTGGGAAGCCGTGAGATCGGAAGGTAGAGCTTGACTATTCCACTCCGATAGAACGTAATGAATTAACAATAGATGCTTTGAATTCATCCTCTGTTCCATCATTTTTAATTGTGAGATCGGCGAGTTCCATCACCATATCAAGCCCCCATCCCCATTCTCTGGCCTCCCTTTCTTCGAAATTATCATCATCTGACCTCGATCTAGATTCGATCCTCTCCCTTCTTTGTGATTCGGGCGCATCGACTGCAATTACGATCATCCTTGGCTGAGAAGATTGTAAACGTTCTAATTCCTCGATTTGCCTTAGACCGTCTATCACTACGTGATTCTGTCCCACAGCCGACTCAATATCAAGAAGTAACCGTTCCATAACTATCGCTGGACCGAACTCGTCTCTCATATCTTGGGCAACAAAACCGACGTTCGAAGGGGTTGGGTCAAGATCCCTAGAAGCGACTTCAGCCCGAACTACATCGCCTAATGAAAATAGCTTCCAACCTCTTTCTTCCAATATTTTACCGACAGCTGCCTTCCCAGACCCAGGCGGGCCAGACAATACGATGACCCTGTTACCCGACATGTTGCTAAATTCATTGGGTTGTTATTGAGCATCACGCTGATTAACGGCCTACCCACTCTGGTTCTTTTTTCGAAAGAAATGCTTCGACTCCTATCGAAGAATCTTCAGTATCGAAAAGTGCTACAAACTCAGAGCGTTCAGCGAGCATTCCTTGAGACAAAGGGAGGTCCAAGGAGGATCTTATTGCTCGTTTTGCTACCTTAATTGTGTAGGGAGACTTGGAAGCGATATTACGTGCAATTTTAAGTGTTGAATCGCGCAAATCTTCCGACGATACGACTTTGTTGACTAGTCCCATCTGCAATGCTCTTTCTGCTGAAACCATATCTCCAGTAAGCACCATCTCAATGGCCGCTCCGTAACCAACAAGACTTGTCAATCGTTGTGTCCCCCCGCCTCCAGGGATGAGTCCGAGGTTAATTTCTGGCTGACCAAATTTTGACCGGCTTGAAGCGATTCTCATATCGCACGAGAGGGCTAGTTCGGTTCCCCCTCCAAGTGCGAAACCATCGACCATTGCAATCGTTGGCTTAGAGAGGTCCCATATACTCAACCAAGCATTTCTCTCAAAAAATGGACGAACATCTTCAGAACTTTGACCGGAGAACTCGGTTATATCCGCTCCTGCTGCAAAGGCAACAGGCTTGGGACGATCCGCATTCTTTTCAGGTTCAGTGCCAGTGATTATTACCACTCTAGTTGAATCGTCAGATTCAGCCCGATCACACAGACCTATGAGCTCTTCATGCATATCCCGATTAAGCGCATTTAGCCGATTGGGACGATTGAGCGACCATATCTCGATGTATCCTCCTTCTGGAGAAGATGGAGTTTCAATCCTGTCTACAGTTACGAGTTGTCCGGCCATAGCACTACGTGAGGTTACTTGCTGTTCAACTTCACCACTCCAGTTGTGTCACATAGATGGCGGAGGGGGAGGGGGCATATCCGGCGGGGGCGGTGGCATACTGGAATCTAAGCCTGTTTCATTGTGTTCAGCATCCTCATCCAACGCCTCCTTATCTTTGGTCGATCTTGATGTCTTAAAGCGGATATTCCTGGTTATCCTAAGTACCCTTTTGTCATCGATTCTAACAAGACTAGAAGCGCTCAATCCATCTTCTAGATTACTATCCCTATATTCGAGAATCTGCAGCCCGTGTTGGGTGCCTTCAATCAATTCATGCAATCCTTCGCCATCTTCGGTATTGGCCCATTCGCGAAGCCGTTTATTGCGCATAGATGCCAATGAAATACGACGTTCACGAGCTATCCTCTCTTTGATTTCCGTTCGACGTTCACGCCGATTTTCGACGAATTGCTCAACTTCATCTTCAAATTCCATCTGTGCATCACTAGTAACGGCGTATTTCTTTGCAATCTTTGCTGTGTCTTTCGTTGATTCTGAATTTGTATTGTTTACGACGGGGGTATCCTCCGCAGGGGCTGTGACTACTGGTGGTTCGGGAATCTCTTGCTCTGGCAAATCAATCTTGGTTTCAACGGCGCTCGCAATAGATGAAGATTTGATTGCAGCGATTGGTGCTACGATGTCCGGGGCGGGTCTTCCAGTGAACATGAGTATTGAGAGTAATGCTAGCAGGGTAGTAGCGCCTGCTAAACGAGCAATTGGAGTTACCGATCCTTGAAAAATCAGAAACGCGGGCGTTCCCAAAAGAAACATTGACCAGACCATTAGCCTTGAGAGAGACACCATATGATGGATCCGTTGGTGTTACCTGACTTCACATTGACGGAAAGTTGAGTTTCTCTACCATCCTCTTTAGTGCCATTGTCCTATGAGACAGAGCAGTTTTTTCCATCAAGGTCATTTCAGAGAATGTTTGACCATTGCCCGCTTCGGGAATAAATATTGGATCGTATCCGAAGCCAGCATCTCCTTTCAATTCTAGTGATATTCTGCCTTTGCAGTATCCTTCTACTGATTGAATCCTTTTACCATCCCAGAATGAAATTGATGAGATATATTGTGCTGATTTGTCTCCGTTCCCTTCGAGTAATTTTACTATTCCCTTGACACCGATTGTAGTATGAACGTACGAGGAATAGACTCCCGGGAATCCCCCTAGTGCATTGACGAATAATCCCGAATCCTCCACCATAAGCCAGTTGCCATTCAGTTTATCTTCTATCAAATCCAATACTTGAGTGATTTTTGAATGTGCGACATGGGCGCAACTTTCTCCTTGTGGCTCAATCACGGAAATCCTTGAAGATATGTCTTTCAATGATCTTATTTTGATATGTAGATTTGACATAGCCTGAGAAGCCTCATTTAGCTTATGTTGGTTACTGGTGTGAAAGAATATTACTTCGGGTATTTTTCTAGGCATGATATCTTACCCTCCCTCGTATAGCTTCAAACCGATCTACTACTGCACGTGCATCAAAATTTTCTGAATTTGAATTATCAAGGTAACCTTGCAGAACTTTTTCCATAGATTCTGGCCTATCTACATGATGCGCGGAAAGACATTCGTGAAGAGAATGTAGATCGAGGCCAAAATGTTCCATCTCAGCCACTAAACGACCAAGACCATAGTCGATTAGGATCACATCATCATCAGACCATATGGCGTTCAATGTCGTTACATCGCCATGTGATATGCCAGTTGAATGGACTTTCCGGATAGCCTGTCCGAGTTTATACTCCACCTGGTAATCTGCACCCTTTTGCAAAACTTTAGCAAGACTTTGACCGTCTATCTTACTCATCATTATCCACCCTTCCTCAGGATCGATTCCAAATAAAATCGGTGATTTGACTTTATTTTCACTGAGGCGAGCAAGAATTCTAGCTTCCGCGAATATCCTTTGACGGGATAGGCTTCGTTCTAAAGCAGGGTGTCGATATCCTCTTGGTATTCTTCGCTTGAGTATTGCTTTCCTTCCGATCCATGTGCCTGAAATGACTTCCGCTTCGGCGCCTAGGTGTATGGTTTCTAGGGCAATCCATGGTAGCCACTCATTCCCGGCCATAGGGGTTCCACATTAGATGGCTTGAAAGGTATTGCAGTCAGGAGAGGTTTTGTCGAGATGGTCCTGAAATTGCCGCCTTTGCCCCAGAGAGAAGATCTGGGCCTCCCCTCATCTATGGATAGTGGTGAGTTAGAGCTCGAGGCATGCAGGCTAATGGAGCGTATAGGTCAAAAAATGAGATGGGGTCTTGAAGCCTGTCGAACGATTGCACCATTGACATTGAAAATAAATCGTCTAAAGAAAGAAAGGGATGTGATTCTAATTGCACATACCTATCAAACACCCGACATCGTTTATGGAGTTGCAGATGCTGTGGGAGATAGCTATACACTCTCTAAGATTGCTAGAGATGCTCCTCAATCAACGATACTATTCTCCAGTGTACGGTTCATGGCAGAGACCGCTAAAATCCTCAGCCCGGATAAGACGGTTCTCCACCCCTCTCCAGAAGCCGGCTGTTCGCTCTCAGAAGGAATCGATGCAGAGGATGTCCGCAAACTCAGAGAATTGCATCCGGGTGCACCTGTGGCTTGTTACATCAATACAACTGCTGCAGTCAAGGCTGAGTGTGATGTTTGTGTTACCAGCAGCAATTATCTTTCAATCGCAGAAAATCTTCCAGGGAATGAGTTAATATTCGTACCAGACAGGCTCATGGGTCAACATCTAAAGACTCATCTTGAGGGGAAAAAGACAGTATATTTGCATGAGGCAGATTGCGAGGTTCATGCAGCATTCAATACGACTAGCATACGGCGTCAGAGGAGAGAAGCGCAAAAGAGAGGGATTGAGTTGAGAGTACTGGCTCATCCAGAATGTGATGCTGATGTGCTGGCTGAAAGTGATTTTGTTGGAAGTTCAGAAAGGATACTCATTGAAGCAAAGCGAATAGCGTCTGAAGAAGATGCTGCAGTGATGATGATCACTGAATGCGGCACAGCAGAGCGAGCCATAGCTGAATCAGAAAAGCCGATTGAACTAATGGGTACTTGTTCGATGTGCAGACACATGAAGAAAACTCATTTGGAAGACATACTACAAGCAATTGAATCTCCTAGAGGGGATCAAATTGTTGAGATAGACGACGACGTTATTGATAGAGCTCGAGACTGTCTCAATCAAATGTTCGAGCTAGCTGAGTCCTGAGGATGTTTGCTTTCTGATGCCGCTTGGACAGTCCAGACCATCAAAAGTGGGGCCAATATCACCACAGCGGCTTGGAGAAGAATGGACGAATAGGGCTCAAAGGGATCTTCCAAATTGTACACTTCGAGGATAGTGTTACCATCTTCATCGGTAACAAGCCATGCAGCGCCGATAGAGACAATTCTTGGATCTTCATGAAGTGCCTCAGAACCACTTGTAAGTGAAAGTGAAATTTTTTCAATTCTGTCATACAAATATACATCATTTAAGTCCTTATTAGTGTCTTGATTATTCGGATTGAAGGCTGTTATTTGGGTGAAGACTATTTTGTCCGATGTTAAATGCGGGCTCCACGCATCCCAAGCTGGCTCTGATATTATCAATGAATTTCCAACTACTCTATCAACAAGGACTACGCGTCGTATCTGGCCGACATCGACTACTGCGGCGATGGATGTTCCATCCGCTGATATTTCTGTGACTGTCCCGTTAATTGCATCTACGAAGATTTCTGCATCTATCAGACCAGATTCTGTTTCGTCGCTCGCCGAGGCATTGACAAAGATATTCTGCCTTGTCTCCGAGGATACTGAAAATAATCCTAACTTCGGACCTTCTGTTCCATTAATTGCCCATATTACCGTATCCCCGTATGCCGCAAGTGCAGTTGCACCGATCGCATCGGGTATCTTCGCAATTTCCAATCCAGAGGGGTACAGAATTGATATTCCCTCAGTGTTCAATATGGCAGCATAAGAAGTTCCATCCGCCATCGTGCCAATTGCGAGGTCCTGTATTTTCGTTTGCACATCGTTCCTGTATTGCGGTGAAATTGTGCCAAAGGAAGTATCAATAACAAACCAGTCAAATCTAAAACCTGCATAAATTGCCATCTTATCTTCAGATATTTCGACGGAGGGGGTGATTGCCCATGGAGCGCCTCCGACAACGAATGACTCAGTAGTGCTTAGGTTCCATGCTGTGATCATGGGTGCCTCATCTGGGGTTTCATTGACTGCAATCATCCATTCACCCTCTCCTGTCGCCTCAGACGGAAATTCAACACCCTCCAAGGGAAATGATTGGTGTGTTGCATCGTAAACGAGTATGGTTGTTGTTAGGAAGAGGACTGCGACTATAGCAGCCGAAGTCTGCTTTCTTGAAGCCTGCCTGTAAGGTCTCAAGGTTCTTGATATTATTTTTCTCGCCTTCTTTATAGCCAATTTCGGATTGTCAATCAACAAGGCGAAACGTCGTCCTATCAAACGCTCATCAAAGGCCCCCCAAACACCTTTCCTGGTTTTATCAGCGAGGGCTACTGCAAGATGCGCAATTATTACCCCTCCAAGTATATCTGCAATCCAATGGATACCAAGGTAAACGATGGTGAAGCTTGTAACGAGGATGAATATGCCGAGCAGGTTGGTGAATCTGTTCCATCTCCCGTCGTCATCCCATCTGATGAAAGCTAGCCAGATGGCAACAGGCATTCCAACATGGAGGCTGGGCATTCCATTGGTGAATGGATCAATACCTGCGAACCAGTTTCTGATTTCCGGAGTCAAGTCATATGCCAATGTTTCCATACCGGGTATAACATCCCCCGTAACCCGCACGTTTAGGAAGAGATAGAAGGGCACGGCTAGGATGTAGACATAGAACATTGTCAGTGATACTCTGTCTGCCATGTATCTGTCATCAGCGTAAACTGGATAGATGAAAGATGAAAAAATTACAGTCATATATCCCATGACATAGAAATGTGTAAGTCCCTCGGTGAGGAATTTGGTTTGAAAGGCATCTTGAACCCAGAGAACAATGTCGCCCTCGATAGCATAGATGTATGGAGTGATTTCGATTCTTGTGCTAGCCATTAGAGCCCTGTCTATTTGGTCAAGTGGATCTTTCCAAATGTACACAGAGAAGACTATGGCCATGTGAAACCAATATCTACGGAACATGTCCACATAGGCGCTCCAAGAGTGTCGAATGAATCTCGGTCTGAACAACGGCATCAACACGACACTGCAGAGTATTGCTGCGGTGACCCAAGTGAGATAGATGCCCGTCTGCGCCATGTTACGAGCCTGTGTGCCCGTGTCCACATCATGAATGGAACCCCTATGAGCGGGGTTTAGCGAATGTTGACGGGCGTTCTCTCTGTAGCTTCGACTACTTCCATTATCTTGTCGACTACATCGACAAAGGATCTTGCAGTTGCTCCTTCAGGATCTGCGATGATACGGTGTACTCCATCATCGCCGCCCCTGACAACTCCTGGATCGAAAGGAATCTTCCCCAGGAATGGAACTTCCAAATCTTTGGCTGCTTCTTCTCCCCCACCGGATTTGAAAACATCCAGAACGGTTTCCCATCTCCCGTTTTCGTCCGATTCTAGCTCTAAGGTTACACCTCCTGGTGCATCTATTGTAACTGATGATCCGGCTGGGGCAGATCCAGTCAAGGTGTAACCGCTCATATTTTCAACTACACCGATCACAGGAAGAGAGACCGTCTTTGCGAAATTTATGGACTTTCTGCTATCGAGTAGAGCCACTTCTTGTGGAGTCGTCACAATTACTACGCCATCAATTCCTGGAAGGCTCTGCGAGACGGTGAGTGGTTCGTCACTTGTTCCGGGGGGAAAATCGATAATGAGTGCGTCCAATTTTCCCCACGCTACATCTCCTATAAATTGTTGAATCGCGCCGAGTTTAATTGGTCCCCTCCATATGACAGGCTTGTCAGGATCTTCGATTAAGAATGCCATTGAAATCACCTTGATTCCTTCAGGGCCTATGGCAGGAAATATCTGTCCTTCCTCGACGTGTAATTCTGCTTCTTCTAGTGCGAGCATCTTAGGGATGTTTGGGCCGGTTATGTCGATATCCATGATCCCGACTGACATTCCTCTACGTGCTAGAGTGAGAGCCAAGCCAGCAGAAACAGTGGATTTTCCAACACCGCCCTTACCTGATAGTACCATTATCTTATGTTTAATCGACTTATCCATCTCTTCCATTCGCATCTTCCGACGCATCTGAGCGTATGCCTGCTCCATTTGTGCAGCCTGTTCATTTGTAGCAGTAGATTTCTCATTATCACGGGTTTGATTGCCGGAGTGATATGAAACAGGGCCCTCTGCCATGGATGACCACAACGACACAGATACTTCAAACTGAGTCTGCCAGTGTGTATGATTCTATACGTGATATTCAAGTATCTTATGTCCCTTTGTTAATGATATGAAGCTGCTTTTCTTGTGTGTGGGAAACACATGTAGGAGTCAGATGGCAGAATCAATTGCAAGATACCACGATTATGAGGCATATTCGGGGGGAACAGAACCTGGTAACATCGTCTCTGAAAATGCTATATTGGCACTGATCGAAGGCGGATACTCATCGGAAGGCCTTATTCCAAAGTCAATTGATCTCGTTTATCCGGGTGATTATGACCTGATTATCAGTATGGGATGTGGTGTTTCATGTCCTAACGTACCTATCGACGAAGATTGGGAGTTGGAAGATCCGGTTGGCAAAGATCTTGAATTCTTCAGAAACACCAGAGATGAAATTATGCTTCGAATCTCGAAGATTACACACAAGGCTTCGACCGACGCATAGAAAAGGCAAGTTCCGGACACTCAGCCCACTGCGAGCGTAGTGTAGTGGTTATCACCCCACGTTGCCAACGTGGGAACCCGGGTTCAAATCCCGGCGCTCGCACCATCTATACGACTGATTCGTCGGAGATGAAAACTCTGATTATCGCACCTATGGCACCCATCATCAACAATGCAGCGACTACGACCGCCAATATGTCGGCGTTGCCCCCCAGCCAGCTAGTAGAATCTGGTGATTCCTCCCTGACAAGTGTAATCTGATGGTCTTGTTCTTCAAGAGGGGTCATAGACTGATAGATATCAGTCGCTCTGATTCTTATTTCCATGGTGCCGGGCTCCAAGGAGGTTCGCGCGTTCAATTCGAGCGAGTATACTCCGTCCCCTGCTATTCTATCGCCATCGATTCCATTATCGTTCATATTCAGCCATGACTCTGAGGATCCGATTGGGGCCAGTCGACCTATTTTTGTTTGTACCACGGAAACACCGTCTGGATCAAACACACTTACCTCCATGATATGTCGAAGGGGGTTCCCTGACACTGGTAAAAGTACGGATTCTAGGTATTCCTCTCCCATGGTTTGCGAATCTCCCCTTATCAGTATCGTAGGGGAAATCATAGGGGGTTCATTCAGTACGATGAAAGAGACGTCATCTCCCAATACGCCAGTGTAGATCGTTCTTGCTCCGAATGAGTCCTCAAGCACTATGGGGAACGACGCCTTTCCTGGACTAACTCCGTTTGGCATTAAAGCGCTGCCTGACCACGTTTCTCCATTCGATTCAAGGATGATCTTATCCCCGCCGTATGACTGTAGATCTATGCTAACTGTATCGATTCCATGCATATCCATTGCATTGACCGAAATAAAGAACTCTTCACCGCGAAACAGCCGATTTGGTGATCTATCGACGTCTATTACTCTCGGACCTGGGTTGGTGATATTCAGTATGACATTCTCGGATATTGTCGCCCAAATGTCCTCCACGTAAATTGTGGCTTCCAGGGCTCCATAGAATTGTCCTGAGGAGTTGACCTGGGCGGTCCATACATCATCATGTACGACAAGGTCGCCTGATAAGCCCGAATCTGAAAGTTCCAATACCCCCCAATCCTCTCCATGGAGATCTATTTTGACCGAAACTATGTCGGTATCAGGATCAATAATAGTGATTTCAAGATGTACATTGTCACCCTCACCGCGCCATATCCCCTCCCTGTAGGCAACGCTGGAAATTTCAGGGAGAGTATTCTCGGCGGCAGTGATCACTGACGGCCTAAGCACCCTGTCGACTGTCTGAGTTTCCCTAAATATCGACGAGCCATCATCTTCTGAAAAGGGCACAGGAATCGTACGCTCACAATGAATCAGCAATCCTGCTAGGATCCCTTCATTTACTGTGGAGCCATTTGCTTGTCCTCCTCCAGGATATGTTCCGATCCATTTTGCCGACCTGACCTCGTGGCCATCGATATCCTCGATCGAGATATTTTGTACTTCAACAGCCATAGAAAACCGGCCATCGTGTACCAAATCTATCCTATCCCCCTCAATTAACACATCAGGCACCAACCCAGACTCTCTAGTCACATTCGAAGAAAGAACAGAAACAGCCTCTGGGGGCATAGGACTGAGTATTCTTGGAGAGTCAGGGGGGAATTCATTGTTGATTTCTCCGTTATCTTCAACATATCGATATCTCACTACTGGAGATTCCCAGTCAATGTAAGGAGAGGTGTAGATGTAGGTTAGATTGTGTTCGGAATAAAGCTCCTGACCGGGAATTGTGAATGAGGATCCTGAGACATTGAACCAATATTCATCACGAATAACAATCACATCATGGTCAACTCCAGAAGAATTGGTTTGCACGCCGGTATCCACGATTTGTCTGACTGATCCAAAGGTCCCAGAGGCGGTACCAGAATAAATGCCATCCAGAATAAATGTGTCAGCGATTATTACCCCGTCTAACTGTTCATTGTAAATCTCTTCAATGGTTCCATTTACCTCGATCTGGATGCCATTCTCATCCTCAATCAAGACATCAAAATCGCCTTCTCCTCTGAATCTCTGATGTTGCTCAACACGCTGATCTCCTTCCCAACGCTCCCTAAGTACGAACTCATCAAGTTCGAAGTTTATCCTATCTGAGTCAAACTCAATCAGCGCGGTGGCCATTGCCTCGATCCAGATATCCTGAAAGACTCGTTCACCGTCTACATC
>PBBV01000028.1 GCA_002717835.1 Methanobacteriota archaeon | reverse complement strand
CCTTCTAGGGGAGAGGCGTGCTCTACTCAAAGCCTCACAGACGTAGATATTTCCGAGGCCCGCCACGATTCTTTGATCCAACAATGCGGACTTCAAGGGTGCCTTCCTACCAATCAATGAGCGATTCAGGATATCCGGAGTTAGCGTGGGTGGAAGAGGATCAGGACCCAGTTTGGCTAACATCGGATAATCATCCTCAAAACCAGGCTCTATGAGATCGATGAAACCAAATCTTCTTGGATCGGAGTACACGGCAGTGTAGCCATTTTCAAAGTGGATTACTATCCAATCGTGGGGACCTTCGCCAGATCCGATTTCACCACCATGAGCGAATCTCCCAGGTCTTGTTATGGCATCGTCTCGGAGGATGGTCCAGCGGCCAGACATTCCAAGGTGACTGAGTAATGTCCATCCGTTATCAAGATCTATCAAGAGGTACTTCGCTCGTCTTCTCAGTGATGATATTGTTCTGCCTTGTAATTGTTCATTCAGATTTCCGGGGATCGGAAATCTGAGATCCCTTCTTCTTTTCTCGACACTTCGTATATTGAGTCCAAGGAGAGCCTCTTCCAATCCTTGGCGGACGGTCTCGACTTCCGGCAACTCAGGCATGATGTATGGGCTGGGAAAATGGTCATGAGGGTGATGGTCATAATCTCCTTACAACTATGACTGAATGCTGTTCCTCGAGACCCCTTAGGTCTATTCGCTCGATTAAATCCAAATGCTCTGATTGACGGATTTCTGATTCGGCGCCACTGAAGAGTGCCTCGTCGCCCCCTTCGGTCCATCGCTCACTAGCAGCTTTGATGGCAATCATCCCCATGCCCTTTGATTCAAGTAGAACACGGGTTGACTCAATGAACGTTGTAGCTTGATCAGGCATGCTCAAATCTTGGAAAAGCCATTGGGCTCTACCTCTCAAGTATGGTACGATGGAGTGGGGTGTCCGAGCGTTACCGAGAACAGGGACGATGCCAGGTCTTTTTTCAGATAGTGAGATGAAATCCCTCATCATCCTTGGTGAGATGTCGATTGCAACTATTTGTCCACCATGATGGTTTCCAGCACCACATACATGATCGTGAAGGTGACTAACCGTTGTACCACTTGAGGCTCCAAGATATACACAATCTGCTCCGGTGGATGGTACCAGTTCCGAGGGGTTTGATTTGCAACGGAGTAAAGTTGCTGCAACCTTAGATCTACGAGCGTCCCATCTCCTCCATTCATTTCTTCCATCTCTCTTTCGTCTTTCACCTGCTACTGAGACACCACGTACCGCATTCCTTGTCCACAATGAGCCGCCTTCCCGGCGTATTCCCCACCCTATGGATTGTGATCGAGGCATCAAATAACCTCACTTTCTTCGAGGGGGCGAAGGGAATCTAGAACGGATCTCCTCGGATTTCTTATGAATCTCTGCGATTTCATCATCAGACCACGGAGTCCCATCGAAGTGGTCGATTCGAGATGCTATACTGGCCTTACCGGCCAGGAACCTGGCTATCTTCCCGCGAACCCACCTAGGTGATCGACTCACTTGGGGCATTGAGAAAATCACAGAGCCGTGCTTTGGAGGCGGTGCTCCTCGGCGATGTGCCGCCATAGCAGCATGTGCGCCGAGAACTTGAATAGAACCTGAAGGCATTCTTGCAAGTCTCTCTCTTCCACCTGCTAAAACACATAATTTGGCGGCTCCGAGAGGGCCGACGAGTTTGGACAGAGTTGGTAGATAGTTCGCCGCTAGGGATCGTATCGCTTGTTCGCTTAATTCGAGGCTCTTGGCTATACCAATGCACCTTTCTGCTGATTCCTTCATTGCGCACCATTCCTCTGCCCCTGGAGGGTGAGGGGGAGGGTCAGTCCCCAAATCGCTTGCTGCAACTTGCAGAGATTCGGAACTTGCAATCGCGGATGGGATCAAATCTCTCTTAGCATCGAGATCAAGATTAGGGAGTAACAATCCTGCCCATTCAATGCATCTTGACTCGATAGTTGTCCAAGCAGATCGAAGCTCAGTTTGAGAAGAAACCAGCATATCTAACCTTCTGTCTGGATCGCCGGCAGACATCGCGACACCTCGGCGTGCGAGGATAGTAGCGGCGCTAGCAACCATCTGCTCTTCCTCGAGGGTTACTTCTGGCCAATCGGAAATATCGAGATGGCCGAATGGGTCTAATCGAGCATCAGGGAATCGCTCGGAAAGGGCTCTTGTTTCTTGAGTCATCCTTCCGCGTTGCAGATCCCCTAGACGATTAGCAACCTTAGATGAAGACCTTGATGCCGTCCAAACAGCTTCATCTAAGATATTGAAATCTTCATCGATGACTCTAGCAAGCCTCCAATCGTAGATGATGCGCATGGCCACGCGTGGAGGAGGTCTGACTTCAACGGTGTGGGAGAACTCAGAGTATGCTAAGTTCCCTTCAGAGAGTACTGTATCAGGCTCTTTCAATGGGAGCATTCAAAAAACTATGTCGTTGACTATCGACAGTCTACAGCGGTGGTAGTATGTTTTGTCCTGAATGCGGCACACTAAGTTTTGTTGATCCCAGTGGAAATATAAGGTGTACAAATTACAAATGCGGATATGAAGGCCCAGTAGGTGGAAAGGACGGTTCTGGGAGCATCGTAATAGGATCCGATGGGAAGGAAATAGATCTTACAAATACCAAATCATCAACTCAATCAACTGACCTAAAACATCTGACTGAAGTTCAGGCTCCCGACATAGCAAGAGGGACTCTTCGTGTGGGTGACTATCGGTGTCCGAAATGCGACGAGGATCGTATCTTCGTCGAGCTACAACAGACGAGATCTAGCGATGAGCCAGAGACCAAAATATGCACCTGTGAGGGGTGTGGTCATCGATTCAGAGAGTATCAGTGAAAGAATGTCAGGCTCTGGGAAGGATGAATAACCTCCGGGAACCATTTTTTTGAGGAGTGAGCGCATGCTAAGGGTAACTGCCAAGCAGCAGGTCATGAGGGAAATCGTAGACCTACTTTCAATTCTGGACAATGAAGAAGCGAAATTTCGTTGGGGGGAGAAGGGCTTGGCTTGCTCTTCAGTTGATGTGAGTCATGTTGCAATGCTTGAAATGATGGTCTCAGACGAGTGTTTCGAAACTTACGAGGTGGATCCAATTGATGTCGGAATGGATCTTCGTAAGTTGGGGGAAGTTCTTGCATTGGCTGGGCCGAACGATTTGATTGAACTGGATTACGATGAGACGACAAGTTCAATGATCGTCCATGTAAGCGAGGTGAGAAGAACGATCAGGGGACTTGATACTTCGATGATAGAAGAAGTCAAGCTTCCGAGTCTTGATTTCGATGGTATGAAAGTGGTTATCCCTACAGACAAATTCATTCGATCTTTCAGAGCTGCAAAGTTGGGTGGAGACCTAGTTGACCTTTCTGTTGATGCTAGCCATTTCGCGGTTCGTTCAGGTGAACCGACTGGGGAATCTGTCGAGACAAAGTTCGAGGCTGGAGAGTTGGGGGAACTAACAGTGAAACAGCCTTCAACATCTACATATTCGATCAGATTTCCTAATGAGTTAGCCAGAAAAATAAACCCGGGAGTTACTGAATCTCTTGAAATTAAATTCAAGGCATCGTATCCACTAAAGGTAGATTGGGTAAGTAACGGCGGAGGGGCAAAATGGACTTTCCTTCTAGCTCCCAGGGTGACAAACGAGTGAGTGATTACTCGAGTTTCCAGCCGGACTCTGTCTGAATGTACATTGGTGTCTTTGGACGCCAGATTATAGCAGTGGATAATCCAAAAAATACTCCGCCCATTAGCAAATTTAACCATCCTTCAGCAATGTAACCGGGAGAGGCATTGAAGAGCGCCCATGTAAATGAGGGCAGTATTCCCGTTACAAGACATATCACGGCCTCTTGCTTCAGAATTCTCGCAGCGTCTCCCGTTCCTGGAAGTCGTATCGGCGTTCCAGAATACTTCGATCCTCTTCGAACTAAACGCGAGGGGTGAGATTCAGCTGTCTCGATAGGCCTCGTCGATTCCAAGACGCCCCCTTCAGACCAGACTCTTACTCGACGGGTTCGTAATTCACCATTTTCGATGTATGGTCTACCATCGCATGGTTTTCCCCAATAATTGCTGACTGAATCAGCCAGAGTCTCTATCGTTCCTAGTTCAGCAGTTATGAGGCCCTGTGCTTTGGAAACAGCCCATTCCGACTCGGATGCTATTTCGGCTTCTCCGGATTCTATCATCTTCGCTGCAATGTCAGGGGGTACAGGCAGCTTGGTAATTTCAAATGATTTTGATATTTTTACCTGATGACGCGGGCCTGTTCCTCCTCTTAGCACAGAGCGGTCATTAGATCCTAACATTGCTGATCCTGGGTCTACTTGAGTCCAATCTAGACCCTGCATACTCAACTGACCTCTGATTCTAGCTCACCGGTCTGTATTCTCCATTGGGAGGCATACACGTTGTCCGCCTCGATGAGCGCTTCATGACGACCTCGTTCTACAATCACGCCATCAACCATGGCAAGGATTTCATCGGCATTCCTAATCGTGGCTAGTCTATGAGCAACTGCTATAGTCATCCTATCCGCATCAACAGAGGAGAATAATGAATTCTGTATCCTTTGTTCTGTTTCTGCGTCAAGTGCAGCACTTGCCTCGTCGAGGACCAACAGATCGGGTTTTGTAAGCAGTGCTCTTGCTAAGCTTATCCTCGCTTTCTGGCCACCAGAAAGTTTCACGCCTCTATCGCCGACCTCCGTGTCGATACCCTCTGGCAAGTTCATTACGAATTCTTTAGCACCGGCAGCATGCAATGCGTCTTCTATGTCTTCATCTGAGGCTTCCCTGGCATAAGCAATATTGTCCCTTATTGTTCCGAAGAACAAGAATGGATCTTGGGATACGAATCCGATGCGTGCCCTGATGGAGTCAATTTCCAAGTTATTGATATCCACCCCGTTCACCAATATCCTACCAGACTGAGGCTCGTAGAACCTTTCGATGAGTTTCAGAATTGTACTTTTCCCAGCCCCAGTATGGCCCATTATCCCGATGAAATCTCCGGGTGTGGCCTTGAAAGATATTCCATTCAGTACGTTTGCACCTGAAGAGGGGTACTCAAACGTTACATCTTCGAACGTAATAGATTTGATTGGATCTTTCAAAGGAACTGCGTCAGGATGGTCCACTATGGAAGGCTCAAGATCAATTATTGCGAAGACTCGTCTCGCGGCAGCTTCCCCACGCTGAATCTGATTGAGAAGCGCTCCAAGGATGAACAAAGGGAAGGTCATACGTGTGCTGATTAGCAAAAAGGTGACATATTCTCCGATTGTGATCTCACCACTTTCAAGGACCCATCCACCTGCAGTTACTATCAGCCCAAAGGCGATACCAGCTACGAGGTATATGCCTGGAATGAATCGGTTGCGAATGAATGATGCTGAAATGGCCTGATCACGATATCTTCCGGATTCATTGTTTACTCGGAATTTCTCGAAGTCTTGAGCGTTGTAGGCTTGCATTACAGTAATTCCTCCAAGTACATTCTCAAGAATTGAAACTATGCTGCCTGTGCTTTCACGTTGATTTCTATATCTACGCTGAACCCTTGTGGCAAACCAGATGACCATTGGAATGATTAAAACCAAGGGACTGAACAACATCAATGTCAGTTTAATCGACATGAAAGAGAGCAATATTGCCGCCATAGCGAATGTAATTGTTATCCTGACTATGCTGGTACTAGAGTCAGATATCACATCTTCTAGGAGGGAAATATCAGCTGAGAGAACCGACATGAGGTTGCCTGTTTGTCTATCTTCGAAATAGGAGGCTTCCATATTGATGAGTGATCGCGCAGCATCCATCCTAATATCATGTTGAGAATTGTATGATGTTGCTTGCCAAAGAAAGTTACTCGTGCCTTGAAAAATGGCTAAAAGTGCGAAGCAAAGGAAAATTATGATTCCAAATCCAAGATAAGGAGAGTCCCCTATGTAATTCTCCAACCACGACGGGTTGAATGTGCCATTAGCATAGAAATCTGCGGCCCAGCCTATTGTTAGAAATGGCAGCAAGTCGGAAGCTCGAGCACCAGCATTCGCAACAAGCCCCCCCAGAGCCAGTTTCCAGTATCTAGTCACATAGGGGAATATTCTCCATATTTTCCGACCGATTACTTGCCTCTCTTCCCCAAGATCAGAGTTATCAAGACTGATTCCCTTTCGAGCCCCGCTAATGCGGTCTTCAGACTCCTTCTCAGACCCCGCCATACCCTCCCGTGTCCATAAGGGGTATGTAGTCTTCAGTACGAGTTCTAAGGTGGTGCGCCCGCCGGGATTCGAACCCAGGATATGAGGTTGGAAACCTCAGGTGATAACCAGACTTCACTACAGGCGCTCTGACCCCAACGGGGACTATGCTCCACTAAATCGATTCGGTCGTGTGTATCCGTCGTCGTTATGCACCTCACGACATCTTGGAGGGTTGAGAAGCATGATGTGGAGACGCAAGATTGGCATCGCGATGATGGTTTTTTTCCTACCCGTGAACGCTCCATTGTTTGTTCTGGCGACCGAAGCACTAGGGTTGAACGTGGACCGACCGGACTGGTTAATTGGTCTCTCTTTTCTCATTCTCTTCTGTATTGGCGGGGTTCTTGCATTCATGCCCAGAATAAGCATATTCCGTTTATTTCAGTCCGGGGACCAATCATAGACTGACTCAATCCAATCGCGATTTACCCTGTGAAGGAGTTCATCAAGAGTCTGTTTCTTTTTGCCCAATCTAATCCACTCATCGCAAAATTCCTTGGTTCTCCGCGGGACTGTGCGAGGGCCCAACACTGCACCGGGGCGACGAGGATCATCGAGGTAGTCAGTTTCCATGCCCCAATAGGCTGCCCCATCGTTCCACGAATCGATAATCTGGGCGATGCTTCCGCGGCCCACGCTGACCGTACATGGGAGTTTTGATCTAAATGTGTCAGAAAGATTGGCTGGAGCATAATGACGAACCGTCTTTTTTCTGTCCAAACCCGATTTTGATCTTATCTCGTCGATGCTTCTGCATGTTTCTTCAGCATTGTCCTCTACGTGCAATTGAACGGCTGATCCGTCCTCTTTTGCCATTTTCATAACATCGAGTAACAGGTCATTTGCATGTGACCACCTCTCTTCTGAAACAGCATAGTGTGGTCTTCCAACCTCCCCGAGGCCTACAGCATCACGCTCATTCACATGTTCAAGAGCGATCGAAACCGCCTCAAGGTGAATCTCTGATGCTGCTTTGATGCCTATCTCATCTGCTTGATGATCCCATGCTACGGGATGTGGACCGAGTATGACTCCTACGTCTATGTCCACCATTTTACGGACGTAATCAGCCATTTCTAATGTTGATGAATAAGCGGCCCTGTATCCATCTCCATCGAGAGGCAAAGAGGAAAAATCAGGCTTGTGAACCAATAATATCGAGGTTCCCCCAGATGCCTTGAATGCCTTAGCTGCCTCGACTCCATGGCCTGATTTGTCCAAATGAATATGATGGTCGACAACTGGGCCCTGCCAGGACCATTCTGTGGCAGGCGGTATCACGCGAGCGCTCCTTCTTCTCCGAGAATCTCCAAATATGTATTTATTGCCAATTCGCCAATCTTCCTGGAATTCATTCCGAATGCAAATCCCCGTCCACTCGGAAAGAGAATGATCGTACCTCCGAATCTAGAGGCAGCGATTTCTATTGCACCCAATTCATTGTTCATAGATGCCTCATTCAGACGGCTTGTTGCTACGCTGGAGATGATGGATCTGCCGGTTCTAAACCCGAGAAGTATGGGGCCGGCTGTCATCGTGAGCCCTTCTTCCTGATACCCCAGACGCAGTAATGCTTCCCTTGCTACAAGTTTCGCAACCTCCGGTCTAGCTATGCCATGGACTAGTATTTCCCCCGATTGTTCGAATACCAATGTGGCCCTTGGTTTAGAGCGCTCTACGACGACTTCTTCCCCCACCTGGGAGGCCCCTTTTAGTGAAAGTGCTTCTGCCCGCGATACCACGTCTCTTGGAGTAAATCTGAAAGTTTGATCTTCTAAAGTCACCTCAAGTCGATCGGTAACATTACTCATTCAGATACCCCCCGCCCATACTCTCCACATCGGGCCACATAGAAAGCACCTCCGAGATTCGCTGCAGCCTTGACTGATGTATTGGAACTAAGATAGTGCTAGTCTGATCATCAGATCTAATCTGGGCCAATGCACCCCTGAGTCTGGACATCTGTCGGATGTCCCTCTTGAGGCCTAACTCATTCTTCCATGTACGCTGTTCTTCTTTCCACCATGCTGCCGCGGATGCTGCTGCTGCGCCCATTTCAGGGTCTACATGCGCGTGCGCGGCTATTTGGGGTATAACTTCCGATCTGACCTTTCTCCATCTTCTCCCAGTACCTAGAAGGGAGATCAAGTTAGAAGCCTTGGAAGCCTGATCGGCATGCTCCACCATCATATCTGCCCACTTTGAATCATCACTTGGGGGCTCTAGTGGAAATATCATGGACGAAGGGTATGAATCCACAAGTCTCATTGGTTCAGGGTCTGGAATTGCCACCCTCTTCAGACCAAGAGTCGTGATATCTGCCAAATAACGCCCCAGAGAGGTCCCTGAAGCCATAGCTGCAGCAAGATGTGCACCTGGATTTTTTTGATCTTCTGAAAACTCTTGTTTCCATCTCCAAATATCCTCCGAAGATGCTAGTATTGCTATTGCGGTCCAATCGCCCGTGGGTCGTAATTCTTTAGGAGATTCGATGCACGGGAGATGGGGCCAGAGGATGTAATTGCCGCCATCCGGGTCGGCCAGATGAACTGGTTCCCATGCAAGGTGTGCTCGGTTCACAAGCCCCACTAAGCAGGGGGTGAAATCAACACCACGGTCAAATCTGATTCTTTTGGCACATTATGCGGGGTGGATTCAAGAGAGCGGAGCATCCGGCGTGGTTCATACATGGATGAGAGCGAGAGGTCTAACCCAGTCATTCAACTGAATGAGGTATTTCCTGGCGATACTAATGCACGAAATACACTATTTGGTGGTCGATTGATGTCTATCATGGACACTGCCGCAGGCATGGCTGCAAGCAAATTTTGCAGTGAAGATGTAGTTACCATATCTGTTGATGCTCTGAAATTCAAGAGGCCCGCATTTCAGGGCGATATAATCAGAACTGTCGCAAGAGTTGTTTGGACTTCCCCCAGAACCATTGGCATACACGTTACATCTTGCAGACTTTCTCGAAAGGTGTGGAATCCTGAAGAGATTTGTTCTGGGTTCTTCTTCATGGTTGCAGTCGACGGTTCGATGAAACCTACGGCAGTGCCCCAATTCACACCGAATGGAGAAGAAGAGAGTCGCCTGCACCGGATGGCAAAGCAAGCAAGAGACGGCATGAGGGACGGAGATTCTTGATTCGAGTTGAAGTAATCACCAGAGGTCAATGATTCATGCCTGTCCTGAACGTGGCCGTACTTGCCACTGAGAGCCTACTAAGAAGTCTGGGTAAGATTTCTGATTCAAGAGATGTAGAGTCCTACATCTACAAAGAAGGAGAAGGGACAGAAAGAAGAGTTCTTTCAATGATTAGGCCTCTTAAGCATCCGGAAAGTCTTCGACCGCTGCTGTCAGCACTAAATGTCGCTGATTCTGGAATAATAGAGGTCAGGGAAATCAACGCGGCAGTTGGAGAGGCGATGGTGGCATATTCCTCATCCAAACTGAAGAATGGGCATATCATCATCAATCCACAAGAGGGTGATTGGATTGATCCCGATAAGCTATCTTTAATTCGCGATCAGGCGGGGCTTAATTCATGGAAAATACATGATTCCTTGCCAGACCCGCATGACATTAGATCAGAGCTTCTGAGCAGGGTCAGGGATGATGCTGAGGCGGAGGATTTTCTTGTCTCGATTGATCAACACTTTATCGTAAAGGGTATTGGATTAGTTGGAATAGGATACGTTCGTTCTGGTATGATTCGAAAACATGATTCTGTTGAAATTTTCCCGGGGGGGCATGTAGGGGTGGTGCGCTCCCTGCAGGTAATGGATGATGATGTTGACTTTGCAGTGACAGGCGATCGTGTGGGTGTGGCTCTTAGAGGGGTTCAAGACAATATTCTTGACAAGGGCAGTCAAATCGTAAGTGTTGGATCGAAAATTTTGACTCGAATGGAAAAAAGTGAAGTTAAAGTCGATATGTCAGTATTTCAAAAAAATGTTCTAAAAAATGGAGATATAGTTCACATGTCGTGCGATCTGCAATTCATCGTTGGAAGAATAGAATCTGTGAACGGTGCGAATATGGTGATTGTATGGGACAGACCCATAGATGTGAGGACGTCCTCGAAAAAACCGCCACTTCTGGTGCAGCTAGATGCGGGGCCGATGAGGATTATTGGATCGATAACAGATATTCATCCGGCCTGATGCTTTTTGCTCCTGTAGGGGCCTAAGATACCGTTTCCAGCCTAAGAGTATAAATTGTGAAAGTTCTGATGCACCCCCGGGATGTACTCAGCCGGGCCAAGGGCTCGAGCGGAGAATAGTGAGTCGGAATGGTTCGACGATCTATCTCTGGTCGGGCTATCAAGACACTTCAGAGCCGTGCTCGATCAGCGCAAGCTGCGATTTGAGGACCCCAGAGGCATGGGAACTGCAATAGATCTCGGATCAATTGACGTTCTCAGGCAGACGGATATTCAAAAATTCTCCAGCACTTGGCTACTACTTGGGTTTGCATTTATTTTCTCAGCATTTAGAATACTCGTCACACCTTACTCGTATATCGCTGTTGCAGTAGGTATGATATCAGTCGGGGTTTACACAGCATTCAGACTACCAGTTTTGGCTATTGATCATTCCAATGGAATGCGTCACCTCATATCTGGTTCGCAAAGTGATCTTCTGTATCTCTACCAGATGCTCAACAGGGTCATGCACGGAGATACAATCAGTGATGCTCGTCGAGATATCAGAAAATCAAGGATATACGAAGAGGAGGGGCGCGTTGTAAATTCTATGCCCGATGGAGTACATATTCAAACGAAACGTCCGCTCATCGGGAACTCGTCTTCAGTACCGGCTCCGATATCCACTATGAGCCGCCCAAACTCAGAAACCAGTTTGGAGGTTGCTCCTGCAAGCTTCCCGGCACAAGCTCCCTCCTCCGTGGTTGAATCTGCGCTTCCGTTTGATGCAAGTTTTGGATTTGGCGATCAGAGCGATGATGTAGGGATGCAATGGGGAATGTTCGATGATCCTGCACCTGCCATAGAATCCGTCGAGAATGCTGTGTCCAATGAACCAGCTGCCATGACTGGTTGGGGTAGTAGCGTGATTTCTCCGGCAACTAACGAGACCCCTCCCTCGAGTTCAATGATGCTGAGTCGAGCAACGAGATCATATGAGTCATTGACAAGCAGCAGAAAAGACTTGCCTGATCCCACAGACGCTGCAGTTAGGGAAGAATGCCGTCCCGGTATCGTGAAGCAAGCCAGAGCGAAGAAAGCCATGAAGAGTATTCGGACCGGACCTAGTAGGATATCCTCAATCGTTTCTTCTGACAAGCCGCGCAATCGCAGTTGGGTTGAACGTATGCTGGTCCCGATTCCAAACAGGAGTAAGGGACGAAAGAGTTACCAGAATCAGCTCGCAGACGTTGATCAGGACTCCAGACTGCGATCTGCACAAAAACTGAGGCTTCGTGCTGATCATCAACATCAAACCGAAGTCGATTTGGGAAGAGCTTCAATGCGTGTCCATCCTGAAACAAGTGGTCAAAATGCATTGCGAGAAATAGTGATGAAAAAGAGGCTTGAGATCGAGACTCCGCCTCTTGAGGAAGATGGTTTCCTACCTAGGTTCAGCGAATTAAGACCTAGCACATACGGCGGAGAAGAAGTTGGGATACCTGGTGTGCGATATCTCAGATAATACCAGACATTCTTCGATAACGATCAAGTCTCGCTCTATATTTTCCACGTTTCAAGGTTGAAATCGAATCTGATCCGAATGACTCAATATTGAACGATGCAGTCACTGTGGCATGTATCAACGCTCTACGGATGGATTCGATATCTGAGAGGTTCCCCCCGTGGGGAACTAGTTGCGCTAAGAACGCGCCAGCAAAAACATCGCCACACCCAGTAGGATCGACAATCGTATCTGTGGGATAAGCTGGGAGAATTATGAGGCCGTCCCTGTGGATGCATAAGCATCCCGCACTACCCCTTTTGATAATCAGGCACTGGGGCCCAGAGCCTGCTAATTCGCCTCCATCAAGACTCTGGCCTGTCATTATTTTCCTTCCCGATTCAATGAAGTTCTGACCGCCCCCAATGACATTCACCTCATCCTCATTAAAAATGGCGATATCGACTTTCCGAAGAGCCTCGCTCAGTCCAGGAAATTCTGAATCGATCCAGAGTTGAAAAGTGTCCAGAGCTGTAATTTTGGAGCCTTGGTTGGCATCCAAAACTGCAATCTGCGTGGTGGGACTTGCAGAGGAACAGAACAAGATTGGCGGGTCTTTCCAAGATTCTGGCAAAATTGGCTTGAAATTTGAGAGGACATTTACCTCAGTCGACACAGTAATGGCATTGTCCATTGAACCCTCATATCTACCTGACCAACGGAACGTCAATCCATTTGATTGTTTCACGCCTTCGATATCCAAACCCGCATCAACGATTCTTTTGCGTGACATCTCGTCAAAATCGGATCCAATGATTGACACCAGACCAACACTTACTCTTTGCAGGCCCATGTCACGAGCATGGAATGCTGCAGAAAGACCCGAATATGCCGCTGACCCGCCGAGTAGGCTGCCAACCTTTCCGCTGGGTGTTTGTATGTCGTCATATCCAATGCTACCGACGATCACAAGATCCATGTTATCACCTGAAATTATGATCCTCTAGATATGAAATCGTAATTTCTCTGTCTACAAAATCAGGCTCTCTGAGTATCTTCCTATGTAATGGAATTAACGTCTCCACTCCATCTAGGACAGTTTCCATCAATGCTGCATCTAATCTCTCAATGGCCTCATTTCTGTCACTCCCGTGTGCTATAATCTTGGCAAGCAGAGAGTCAAAACAAGTTGGCATGGAATATCCAGAGAAAGCATGTGAATCGACTCTTATGCCAGGTCCTGAGGGAAGGATACACTCCCATAGTCTTCCAGGTGCGGGAGAGAAATCTTCAGGTCTCTCGGCATTTATTCTGGCCTGTATGGCATGGCCTCGCAAGAATATCTCTTCTTGGGCTACTGGAAGGGATTCGCCTGCAGCAACCCTGATTCCGAGCGATACTAGGTCGAAGCCTGTCAGAGCCTCTGTGACCGTATGCTCAACCTGCACTCTCGGATTAACTTCCAAGAAATAGAACTCTCCCTTGGCATCCCTCAGGAATTCGAATGTCGCTAAACCGCAGTACCCCACTGCCTTAGCGCCTTCAACGACTTTGGATCCAATCCTTTCTCTAGTCTCATTATCCAGCCATGGTCCCTCTTCTAGTATCTTCTGATGTCGCCTCTGTATGGAACAGAAACGCTCGCCAAAATGGACTGCGTCTTTCCCATCGCCAAGAACTTGGAATTCGATATGCTGTGCTTCCTCTATGTATTTCTCAACAAAGACTCTACCATCTCCAAAAGCCGAAGAAGCCCTGCTTGAACATAGGCGGAATGCAGAGTCAAACTCGTCTTCATTGCGCACTATTTGCATCCCAATGCCGCCCCCTCCAGCAGCTGCTTTGATGATGACTGGATAGCCAATCTCTGTCGCTAGGGCCATTGCATTTTCAGAGTTCTCTATCGGATCTTCTGACCCCCGCGCTACGGGGAGGCCTGCGGCAGTCATCGCAGAGCGAGCCTGTATCTTATCTCCAAGAAGTTCGAGGATTTCCGGAGAGGGGCCAATGAAGGTGATTCCTTCCTCAGCGAGCCTTCGGGCCAGATTGGGATTTTCTGCGAGAAAGCCATACCCTGGATGAACTGCATCGGCTCCTACATTTTTTGCAGCATCCACGACTGCTTCAACATCGAGATAGCTCGAAAGAGGATCATCGCGGTAGACCCTTACTGCCGAATCGGACCAGCGAACAGGCAAGCTCGTTCTATCCTCTCTTCCATGGATTATCGAAGCTCCAATGCCGAGTGTTCTAAGAGACCTCATTATTCTTAATGCAATTTCGCCGCGATTTGCGATAAGAACGCGTGAGAATCCCATTGGCTCTACGAGAGGCGAACAACGTTTGAGTTCATCTGAAGTTGTCAATCTTCAATATACGTCTCTGAGATATCTCTTCTCAGTCCTCATCATTCGGTTTTCGACGAAATCATGAGCGTCTTCTTCGGACATACCACCATGTTCAGCGCAAATACCTATGAGCGTCTTGTGAACGTCTTTTGCCATTCTGGACTTATCACCGCAGACATAGAAATAGGCGCCACCGTCTATCCATGCCCATATCTCTTCACCATGTTTTTTCATGAGATGCTGGACGTATACCTTCTCTGAGCCGTCTCTGGACCAAGCTAAGTCGTGTTTGGTCAAAATTCCTCGCTCTTTCCAATCGTCCATTTCTTCCTTGTAGTAATTCTCCCCAGATTCTGTCCAGTCACCGAAAAATAGCCAATTTCTTCCAGTTGCTCCATCGATATCTCTCTGTTGCAAGAAAGCTCTGAATGGCGCTATTCCTGTTCCTGGGCCTACCATAATTATGTCAGTACTGAGATCTTGTGGCAGAATGAAAGACCTAGTAGGGGACATAAATATTCCAATTTCAGTCTCTGATACCTCACACCGATCTGCGAGGAAACCGGTGGTTAATCCAGTTCTATCCCTTTCATGATGATTATATCGTACGATTCCTACTGTTAAATGGACCGTGCCTGGCTCATAATCTGGACTACTCGCGATGGAATACAGTCTCGGTTTGAGGCGGTCCATTCCATCTACAAGCTGTTGTGGCGTAGATATTATGTGTCCAAAATCCGAGAATGCATCGATGTAATCCCTTGACCATATGTAATCCTCAAGCAATGAGTCGTCGCTATCCATGCCATTCCAGAGATCTAGCGCGGGGTCTGCAGCAGTTCCAATTTCATGATAGCCTGTGGGGACATCCCCGTCTAGACCTGATCCATTCCATTCCATGAGTACGGCATCATCTGTGATTGATGTTCTGGTCCTAGAAACTAATCGGATGCTGATTTCTTCAGGTGTGTCAAGTCGGTCGCCAAGATTTCGAACCCATTTCTTGGATAGTCGGTGTATTTCATAGGCAGATGTCAGAGCTTGTCTCAGTTCCATTTCGCCTAGGTGGGTATCCACGATTTCAGATCCATCAAATCCTGCTGCTAGCAGTAGATCTTCAACAAGCTCAGGAGGGGAGACTGGAATTACACCGAGAGCATCGCCTGCTTTGTATTCCAACTCAGATGAGCCCAAATTGAATACTATGTGTCTGGTCTCTTTTCCCGATCCTTCACCATTTAGGACGTAGTTGTGGTTTAGATTAGAGGTGTAGGGTTTTTTCGCTGACCACTGCGGTTTCTGGTTCTCGATCAATTCAGTCTCATCTGTCTCTGTGATGATCGCATCGGATTGAATCTCGGCCGTCACCGTTGCTTCCAGCAAAACATCTTCTATTGCTGCCATTTTGGGTATCACTGCAGCCATCCATGCTTCAGCGGGTTCCTCAAAATCAACGTCGCAATCTACTCTTTCATGGACTCGATTTGCACCTTTCGATTGGAACCACTTGTCCCACTGCTTTCCAGATTCGCAGAATAGATCATACGAGGTATCTCCAAGTGCGAGGACAGAGAAATTCACCCCTTCCAATGTCTCGATAGTTCCGCTGTTGGCCGACTCCCAGAGGTCTTCCGCATTGTCAGGCTGCTCGCCATCTCCCCATGTGCTGCAACAAACAACGATTCTTTGTTGATTTTGGAGTTCATTGATTTCTATTTCATCCATTGCTTTGACGGTAGGATTTAGCCCTGTTTGAGAGCAAAGTTTCCCTGCTTGATTTGCCAGTTCTTCACAGTTACCTGACTGTGATCCGTACAGTATCAGAATAGACCTAGGCTCAGCCATGTCAAAACCCATATTTCGGTCTGAAGACTCACTTATGAATCAATGGAATTAAAGTCCAAATTATCCTTGATGTCTGACATCAATAGGCAATAAATCAAGTCATTGTAGACAATCGAAGTTTAATCTTCGTGAAATAGCGAAGTTGTCAAGTTCTACGGCCTACAGGATGCATTGTGGCTCGTATCGACTTCCTCGGTACAGGCAATGCATTCGCTCCCGACGGTAGGCTCCATGCATGTCTTTCGATTGATAACAACATCTTGATTGACACACCCCCAACTATCATAGCCCAACTTAGGAGGCGTGGTATAGATACATCCAGTATTCGTCACATCCTCATAACCCATTGGCACGGCGATCACACATTTGGAATGCCATTTATTCTGCTGGACAGGAAATACATTACAGATCCAAACAGCGACGGTGATTTGACAGTATACTTGAGGCCCGGTGGAGAGGATTTTTTTTCCAAACTTTCTAACATGGCCTTCCCCGGCAGTCTTGATGATTCTCTGAAGAACTCAATAGAATGGAAAACAGAAGAATCTGGACGCCTAAAAGATACAGGTTGGACATATGAGAGATTTCCAGTGTGCCACACTCCCGAGACAGATCCTAATGGATATGAATTGATTCACGAGAGTGGTTTCAGGTTACTACATTGTGGCGATTCAGGGCCTTGTGAAGAGATTGAGAAAAGGTCCTACAGAGCAGATGTGGTGATTCTTGAAATGGGAGTTCCGGACATTGGAGAATTTCCCTATCATCATCGTCCATCAGATGTGGTTTCATTTGTTCAGAGGCATCCAGATATCAAGGTGTTAGTCACACACAATTACGCATCTGCCAAGGGTGTAAAATCAGGTTTCAGAATGGCCGAACTTCCTGAATCAGTACGTCAACTGGAAGATGGTGACTGGTTGCAAGTAAATCAAGATGGGTCTTTTTATGTTAATTAATATACATTTTTTATAACATTAATGCAGTATTTTTATTCGAAATCATGAAGATCGTTTTGTGACGGGTGAAGAGTCTCCTCTTCTCTTTTGACACCTTTCATCATTGGTTTTTTCCACGGGTTTCAATTCTGTTTTTGTGTTTCGGCCCACTGGTTAAATCCTAATTTGATTGGTGCTTTATTTTGTTAGAAAAATAATGATAACAGGTCCAATTTACGCGTTCGTTTATATCCACACTGTGAGGGAAAACTGGTTCCTCACTGAATGAACTCTAGGGGACGTTTATTATCGAAGAGTCCATCGGTCGAGTCCTGCGCATTTGAGCATCCCCGGCCCGACCGAGGATAACCATGAGTTGTAGGTTTGGATATTAAGGTGTTAAAAAATGAGTGAAAATATTTTCGATTCTCTTATCGAAAATGATTCTCTTTTCATGAATCGTGGGGCTTTTGAGCACGGTTTCGAACCTCAAAAGCTCCCTCACCGTGAAAAAGAAGTTCGGGCTCT
Organism: Methanobacteriota archaeon; assembly: GCA_002717835.1. GTDB lineage: Archaea > Thermoplasmatota > Poseidoniia > Poseidoniales > Thalassarchaeaceae > MGIIb-N1. The sequence goes on along the minus strand of PBBV01000028.1, from coordinate 2,850 downwards.
TGGAGAGAATCTAGTTGAAGCCCTGAGGGGACACATTCCCTCAAATATGCTTCTTTATGGGGTTCCAGGCTCGGGGAAAACGATAGTTACCAAGACTGTGCTAAAGCAACTTAAAGCCAAAGGAAGAGCCAATGGGACCGCCGTAAAAGCCTACACAATAAACTGCAGAACTGTGGACACTAAATATCGAGTCGTCCAGGCACTTGCAAATCGCCTAGAAAGGGACGAGGATGTGAAGATTCCTTTCACTGGATGGCCGACAGACAGAGTTCTCGAAGAGTTTCGAAGAAGGATGGACAGGAGAGGCGGGATTCATGTGATAGTCCTTGATGAGATTGATCATCTAGTTTCAAAAGTTGGAGATTCAATAATTTACAATCTCACGAATCTCAATCTAGAACTGGAATCATCCAGGTGCTGTATAATCGGTATCAGCAACGATCTTTACTTCACAAAGATGCTGACGCCTCAAGTTGCGTCGAGGCTTGCTCAGATTGATCTTGTCTTCCATCCCTATGGTGCAAATCAAATAAATGACATTCTCGAAGATAGGGTTCTCAGGGGAGTTCGATCTGGTGTTCTCGAGGGTGGTGTTGTTGGGTTGTGTTCTGCATTAGCTGCCCAAGAACATGGTGATGCGCGGAGAGCCCTTGATCTCCTCAGAATTGCAATTAAGAAAGCCCAAAAAATGGGTCATGATTTGGTTGATAAGGGACATGTCAGACTTGCGCAAAGTCAACTTGAACATGATCAACTGACGCCCGTGCTGAGAACCCTTCCTCTTCAACAGAAAATACTACTCTTTTCGATCTGTATGAATGAAGACAATGGGCTCAGAAATATCTCTACGGGAGAAATATTCAGAACATATTCAGAAGTATGTCTGAGGATTATGATAGAACCTCTCACACCTCGTAGGATATCATCGCTTCTAAACGAGTTGGACAGTCTTGGCATCATAATCGCGAGGAATGTCAGCAAAGGTCGTGGTGGAAGGAGCAAACAGATCAACTCAGCGATCCCAGAATCTCTCGACGTCATGGCTGAATTGAGAGACTCTGAACCACTAATTGTAGAGGCTTCGAAGGGGAAATATCGTCTTCAGAGGCCCCTCTAAATTATGATTAGTCCCGGTAACGGTTAAACAGAGAGCCAAGGTGCCGCGAGCGATGGCGCAGAGTTCTTGGAAGGATGAAGTAACCAAGCCTAGTCGATTCTTGTCAGTTCTTTCATTCTGTATTGGGACGTGGCTTGCCTTTGTTTCATTGATCAACGTAGTCTTCGGTGCTTTCGCCCCGGGGCAGAAAATCGAATGGTTGGGATTCATCGATGGGTCGAGTCTCTCCGAAGCTTATTCGACGCATTCTTCCATATCCATTGGCATTGGTGATGTTGTTGCATTGGCTCTTTCAGCAATTCTGATTGTAGTCGGAGCAAGGGGGATAGAATCTTCCTCAGGAATGCGCTCATTCCTAAACTCAATAACACGAAGAACTCGTCAAATGATGAGTTCGGAAGGTGATTTATCCCTTATTGTGGCAAATTGGATGGTAGTAGGGGGTATTGTGTTCTATGTAATCTGGTCTACTATCAACACCACGTGGGTAGATCCCGGAGTTTACTCAGTATCCATAGTCATGATTGCCAGTGGCCTTGGCATTGAAGCTTTAAGCGAGTAATGGATTATTTCTGCTCATTGGTTTCCAATACTCATCAACTCGAGAATTGCCCTGCAGTTTTCCTTAGTTTCCAAATCGGTTGTACGAGTCACAACCCCTTTCCCTGGTTGTCCGTAAATTATCACTGATTCTACAGGAAGCAGCAAGTGAAGCACTATTGGAGAAAGGTCTTCTTCTCCATCGACTACAATCAAGGATTTTTGTTGATTTTTGAGTGAATTAACAGCGTTTCTGCAAGTTTCAAATAATTGCGGGGTTAATTTTCCTGCTGGATTATAAGCAGCGGAAACTATGTCGAATTTTGAGCGATCGATGAGTTTTGCATCAGGCCAATTATTTCGTTTCGTCATTCCATCTATTAGTGCGATGTTAGGAATGCATGAAAGCCTGAGTAGACCTAGAACGGTTACATCTCCAACTGCAACGATGTTCGAATCATTTTGAATTGATTTGAGAGCCTCGGTTAAGGCTACTCGATGATCGTTTTCAGGGCCCTCGTGTAATGTACCATAAGGGGTTTTCAGCATCGACTCAACCTCTGGGGTGAGGATTCTTGGACCTTTGAAATCTGATTCATGAACGAACAATTCTCCTGACCGATCAGTCGACCCGCCACGAATGCGCGAGCTTGATATCACTCGGCCGTCAGACCCTCTGACATGCTCTACAACAATGATTTCGAGAGATTTCATTTTGTTCTCCATTCGAATTCTGTTTATTTCCTCACAGCCGGGGAGAGTCTCACTTGTACATATTATCGCATCCGCATCTGGATGTTCAATTGCAGGACCAAAGGAGTCATGGAGCACATGAAATGATACTCTGTCACTTGATATTGATTTGATAATCATCTCAATCTCTGAGCGTCGCCTAGTCCAATCCCAGCACCTTTTATCTTTGGTCTTTGCAATGTCATCGCTGGTAATCCATATCTCCACATGAGTGCAATACTCCAATGCTTGATTGATTAATCGAGCATGCCCCTCGTGCACACGATCGAAGGTTCCGCCAAGAAGGCCGCGTCGGAGCATGTTCCTCCATCCTGAGTCTCAAACTTTAGGCCTGCGGATATTGTGCCCCGGGGCGTAACGGGCGCCATCATCGCGATGGCTCCGGGCCCTGACCCACCCCGGGACGTCTGTAGGAGGATGGGGTTGTCCCATGAGTCATT
>PBBV01000027.1 GCA_002717835.1 Methanobacteriota archaeon | reverse complement strand
GTGGGGTTCGCAGATGTAGTGGAACTTACCATCTTCATCGAAGGTGATTCGATAGTCGACGGTGGTCTCTGCTGGGCCGCTGTAAGAGCCTCCCATCTTGCGGGATGTATCGCCTTCTGAGTTAATCTGTGCGACGTTGTGAGCCATGGACTCGTCGTTCCAAATCCAGCAGACTGTCTCGCCGACTGCTATTGTCAGGTCTGCATTGTCGAATGCGAATCCAGTCTCGTCGATTCCTACGACGTGATCGCAGCCCTCAGGAGTCATTGGCTCGTCTGCTGGCGGCATGAGCACCTTGTCGATAACGTGGATGACTCCGTTGGAGGCTGGGACATCGGCGAGTATGACGTTGGCGTCGTTGACCATGACACCCTCGGCTACCGTGAACGATAGGTCGTCCTCATTGACGGCGGTGGCCGTCATGCCGTCTGTGACCGCTGATGATGGGACTGAGCCTGAGACAACGTGATACAGTAGAATATCGGTCAGTGTGGCCTTGCCTTCAACCGTGTCCAACGCGGCCAGATCGATTCCAGCCGCGGCGAATGCGTCGTCGGTCGGCGCGAAGACCGTGAATGGTCCCGTGCCCTGAAGTGTAGCGACTAGCTCTGCCTGGGCAAGAGCGGCGACCAGCGCAGTGTGGATGGTTGTGGCCTGTGCAGTCATTGCGATGTCCATGGCAGGAGTCCAAACATATGCCTCGCATTCCTCTTGGGTGGTGGTTGCGTCGGGTATGTGGGTAAACATGTTGTAGCATCCGGTGAATGAGCTTCCTCCGAAATTAGCATTGACGTAGTAGGCGTAAGACGTGCATTCTTCGAAGGATGCGCCAGCGGAGATTGCATGGGTGTATGTGTTGTAGCATATGTCCCCGTCTGCTTCAGTGATGCCTGCGGGCGGCATGAGCACCTTGTCGATCACATGGATGACTCCGTTGGATGCAGTTACATCTGCAGTTGTCACGTTTGCGTCGTTGACCATAACGGCACCGTTTGTGACAGTAAAGGAGAGATCGTCCCCGTTGAGGGCCTGTGCTGTCATTCCATCGGTTACATCCGAGGCGGTGACTGAGGCGAAAACTACGTGATACAGGAGAATGTCACTCAATGTCGAGTTTTCTTCTTCTGTGTCAAATGTGGACAGGTCGATTCCTGCGGCGGCAAAAGCATCGTCGGTGGGTGCGAAGACCGTGTATGGCCCCTCTTGCTGTAGTGCACCAACTAACCCCGCGTGAATCAGGGCATCTACGAGGATGTCGTGAGATCCAGTAGCTTGAGCGTTAGCGGGTATGTCCATGTTTTCATCTGCCGCTACCACTGGCGAAATGAGGAGGCTGGCGGTGATGAGTAATGCTAGTATTGGTCTGTTCATGGCTCACTTTCCCAGAGGGGGACCTATTGAATGGCTGTATTTTTCTTAATTGCCAGAATTAGCATTTTGTTGTCCACAAGAATGCAATGCTAAATCGCATTCTTTGTTACTCTTGTCTGTTATCTTGGATGATTTGGTTTGTTGCAGATGACCTTTCTAAGACCAACTTGATTAATTGATATCTTAACTCGTCGGACACAAGAGGATGTGACGATGGACGACTTCAGCACATTTCTTGCATCTAGGAGGTCCACTCGAGACTTTCTCCCAGAGCCTGTGCCTATGGAGATGATTGAGCAGATAATCGAAGATGGCCTCACCGCACCAAGTTGGAGCAACACGCGCCCGTTCGTGGTGGCCATAGCCACTGGGGAAGTACGAGACCGCCTGTCGGAAGAGTTCCTAAGGCGGTGGAATGCTGTCAAGGATTTCCGTAGTAGCGGGATATTCAGAAAGATTGGCTCGATTTTCAAACGCTACGGTTTCCCGACGAGCAATTGGTTGGTCGTGAAGAAGTATCACAAGGATTTGCTTCCAAGATCGAAGAAGATCGGCAAGGATTTGTACGCCCACATGGGAATTGAGAGGGATGACAAGGAAGCCAGGGATGGATTCTGGGCAAGAAATTACGAATTCTTCGGCGCTCCTGTGGAGCTATTCCTGTTCACCCACAAGAGTCTTGGAAAGTTCGCAGCCTCTGATGCGGGCCTATTCATGCAGAATCTCATTCTATCAGCTCATTCCAAGGGTCTCGGCACCTGTCCACAAGGAGCTGTTGCAGTTTGGGAAGATGCAGTACGAGAGGAGTTTGAAATTAACAAGAATTATTCACTCCTTTGTGGTATCTGCGTCGGATACCCCAGTCAGGACTCAATAAATCAATTTGGAGCCAACAGGATACCTCCATCAGACATAATCCCTCCATTAAAACGCTGAAGTGCATTATTCAAATACTGTCTTTCGAGCCATCGAGTCATGAGCAGGAAGTATTTCGTGAAGTTCGTATCAGAGCCGAAGAATGACGCTATGAAGACGATCGTAGGCATCGCATGCGCCGCCAGAGCAATCGCTGAGGGGCATGGAGTCAGCGTTTTCTTCGCGGCCGCGGGAACCAGGCTATTGGACCCAGGATACATCAAAGATTTGAACGAGGAGATGGGGCCGGGGTCTACCGCAGTCTCTGACATGATGGGCGTAATTACCGAGAATGCGATGCTCTACTGCTCCTTCGCCTCCGTCAAGGCAACCCTTGGCCATAGCGAGGGTGACGGCGCCCTAATCGTGCCCGATGACAAGATCAAGTGGAGTGGACCTCCGGGCGTTATCGAGCTTAGCGCTGCTTCTGATGTGCAGCTAGTATACTGATCCTCATTGGTTAAATGACGACGATTAGATTGGATGAATCATATTATAATCCGTTTTCAGCATACTTTGCGTTGAAATAGGGATGTAGAGTCGGGCGAGGCATGGGAGACATGCAGACAACCTTCATTATGATCAAGCCCGATGGTGTTCAGAGAGGCCTAGTTGCCAATATAATCGGAAGGTTCGAGACCAAGGGGCTGCGCCTTGTGGGGCTAAGACAGCTCACTCCCAGCATGAAGCTCGCAGAGACTCACTACGCTGTGCACAAAGAACGCCCATTCTATGGCGGGCTCATCGAATTCATCACATCCGGGCCGGTTGTGGCAATGGCATGGACTGGTGTAGATGCCATCAGCGTCGCTAGGAACATCATCGGTCCAACGGATGGCCGCGTTGCTGCCCCGGGTACGATCAGGGGGGACCTTGCCATGGACATAGGGCACAATGTGATTCACGGATCAGATGGTGAAGACACCGCCAAGTTCGAACTTGGCCTATGGTTCCCTGACGGCCTTGTAGACTGGGCTCGAGACGCGGAGAGGCACATCTACGAGTAATTATTCGGTCAGCAGAGGAAATAACATGAGTTGGTATTATGCTAGATCGAAGACAACCCATCGTCGCGGTTCTTGGCCATGTTGACCATGGGAAGACGAGCCTCTTAGACCACATACGCTCACTCGGGTCTCAGCGTCAGGCTTCTGTGATGGACAGAGAGGCTGGGGGCATTACCCAGCACATAGGAGCAACCGAGGTCCCCTCGGATCTGTTGAATGAGCTATGTGGGCCTCTTCTCGGAGGAAAGTCGTTTGATTCACCAGGGCTGCTGTTCATAGATACGCCCGGACACCATTCTTTCTCCACACTTAGGAACAGAGGGGGCTCACTCGCCGATATCGCCATTCTCGTGGTGGACTTGAAAGAGGGTCTCAGGCCCCAAACAATTGAGAGCATAAGGATTCTAAAAAAGGCTAAGACACCGTTTGTGGTTGCAGGGAACAAAGTAGATCGCATACACGGATGGAAGAGCGAGAGCGGCCGTCCCATGGCTCTGGCAATGAGGAGTCAAACCAAGGACGCGATGGGTTACTTCGACCAGTCCTTTTGGGACCTGGTTGGAGGGTTCGGGGAACATGGATTCAATCTTGACAGGTACGATCGAATCAAGGACTTCACGAAAGAGATAGCATTAGTCCCTGTTTCTGCAAAGGAGGGAGAGGGCATACAGGATCTTCTCGCGGTTGTCATCGGACTGGCAGAGAGGTACCTCGCCGAACAGCTAACCGACATAGATGGTGCAGGAGAGGGCACGGTCCTTGAGATGAAGGAGGAACGTGGACTCGGCAAGACGCTGGATGTTATCCTGCATCGAGGATCGATTTCAAAGGGGGACGAGATTATCTTGGTTACCTCTGAAGGAGGAGTGACTACAACGGTCAGGGGACTGTTCAAACCAAGAGGCATGGCTGAGATGAGAGATGCGGGTGATCGTTGGAATGACACAGAATCTGCAAGTGCTGCATCTGGTCTCAAGCTTTCAGCCCCCGATCTTGATGGTGTTCTCGCAGGAACGACTTTGCGGGTGGTGAGGAATGCTGCCGAAAAGAAGATTGCCCTCCAACTCGCATCTCAGGAATCCAGATTAAGCATCGACTTGGAGGAAGAAGGCGTTTGCATCAAATCAGATACTGTTGGAGGTCTTGAAGCCTTGGCGTTGGAACTCAAGGAAATAGACGTACCAATTCGATCTGCTTCAATAGGAAAAGTCGGAAGGCGTGACATCAGGGGCGCAGAAGCATCTTCTGACCCGCTTCACAGACTCATTCTGGGTTTCTCGACAAGCGTCTTATCCGATGCGCAAAATGAAGTCAATTCCTCAGACAGTGGTCTGAAGGTGATATGCTCTGACATCATCTACCACATTCTAGATGAGCGAGAACGCTGGATAGAAGCCAGAACCGCTGAGTTGGAAGAGGAATCACGAGAGAAGATAGTATATCCAGGAAGAATTCTCCTGCTTCCAGACCACACCTTCAGGGTAAGCAAGCCAGCTGTCGTTGGGGTCCGAGTGCTTGGTGGGCGAATACACATCGGCCAGCGTCTCCTGAAGAATGGCTCTTCTGTAGGTCAAATCAAATCGATTCGGAGTGGGGATGACAGCATGAAAGAGGCGAAGCAAGGGGATGAGGTCGCGGTCGCTATCGATGGCGTGGTCGTTGGACGTCAGGTAGAAGAGGAGGACGTTCTTCTGGTTGATGTACCAGAGTCCCATGCCAAGCGTCTTAGAAAAATGAGCCTCAATGCCATCGAAAACGAGATTCTTGGTGAGTTGTTGGAAATTCACCGGCGTGAAGATCATTTCTGGGGACGTTGATCCGAGTCTCTCCCACGGCCCCCCAACGCTTTAATGCGCAATCAAAAAAATTCAGTCTGAGTTCCCCATGGCGATGGCTGCAAGCGACCCGAGTTCGAGAGAGCTCATTCAAACTGTCTCAATGATCTCTAACAACCTGATGGGCGAAGTAGCCAAAGTCATAATCGGGAAGGAGGAAAACCTCCGAAAAATCGCCGTGGGTATCCTATCCAACGGAAATATGCTTCTAGAGGATTTCCCAGGGCTTGCGAAGACCTTGATGGCGAACACATACGCTACAGCGCTGGGATGTAAATTCAAGCGTGTTCAATTCACACCCGATCTCCTTCCCGCAGACATCATGGGGACATACATGTACGACCAACAAGCTGGAGAGTTCAAGCTCAGGCCTGGTCCATTGTTCACCAATGTGCTCCTTGCAGATGAAATTAACAGAGCCCCACCGAAAACTCAAGCCGCGCTACTTGAGGCCATGGAAGAGAAGCAAGTCACGATAGAAGGAATCACCCACAAGCTTCCGGCGCCGTTCATTACGATAGCCACCCAGAACCCAATAGAACAGGAGGGGACGTATCCCCTTCCTGAAGCTCAGATGGACCGTTTCCTGATGAAGATGTCAATGGGTTACCCGGACAGGCAGGAAGAGAAGTCGATATTACAGCGTAGGAAGCTCAGAGGCAAGGACGATCATGACGTTCAACAGATTACAAGTCCCAAGAAGGTTGTCGCTATGCAGAAGGCGCTGGAGACAGTCCACGTCGACGCAGCAATTTTGACATACATTGTAGAGCTTGTCCAGAGGACTCGAGAAGATCACCGTGTCGTGACTGGTGCCTCTCCCAGAGCAAGCCAGTCGCTATTCAAGACGGCACGAGCTAGCGCTGCGATCGACGGTAGGGACTATGTGATACCTGATGATGTCAAGCGTGTAGCGCTTGATGTTGTGAGTCATAGAATTGTCTTGAAACCTGAGTCAAAAATAAGAGGCATAACTGGGGATCACATTGTTCGGAAGGTGATTTCAGAGGTCCCGGTTCCAGTCGTACAGTGAGCAAGTACCATCCATCGTCGACTCCTGGGTTGTAGCATGGGGCGTGCTGTCGTCATCGCTGTGGTTAATCACAAAGGTGGATGCGGTAAGACCACTACGGTGACTAATCTTGGTGCTGCGCTTGCGGCAGGTTCCTCGGAAATGGGAATATTGCCCAACAAAGTTCTGATTGTAGATCTTGACCCTCGGGGAAATGTAGCAACAACTTTTGGAGTCGAAAAGCGGTCACTTGGACCTACTATGAATAACCTGTTTGAAGCGGTTATAGATGGGTCCAGAATTGATTCTGATCCGTACATTTTGGCCCCCCATGAATTGACAAGATGTATGAGGGGGGCTTGGAGGCGTCAGAATCCCGACCGGCCAAGGGGGCCTCCGAAAGGTCATCGCGTTGATCGGCTTTCTCTGCTCCCCGCGGATCTGGACCTTTCAGGTATAGAGATAGAATTAGCAATGAGAATCGGGAGAGAGCATCGTCTAAGAATCGCTCTAGAGAGTGCGATGGATGATTATGATTTAATTGTCATAGACACTCCAGCTTCCCTGGGATTGCTGACAGTCAATGCACTGACGGCTGCGGATTGGTTACTCATCCCAATACAAGCAGAGTTCTATGCATTGGAGAGCATGGGTCAGCTTCTGGAGACCCTTAATCGGGTTCAAACAGCGGTCAACCCGAAACTGCGTCTTCTTGGAATAACCATGACGATGGTCCAAGGCAGTTCCAATCTTGGGCGTACGGTGGCTGATGCGGCGAAGCGTCACTTTGGCGGCAGAATCCTCGAAACCCATATTCCGAGAAGTGTGTCTGTGGCTGAGGCCCCTCTACAGGGCGCACCGGTTGCTCTCTCCAATAGCCCGATTGAAAGACACCCTGGAAGCCTTGCATACTGGAAGCTCGCTAAGGAAGTTAGTTCAAGACTAGAAATCATACGCGCTAAGAGGAGCGGTTAGCCATCAATTATAGAGGAGGCGGCTGATTCGACTATGCGATCCCACTCTTTCAGTAAATCCCTCTCAATTGAGTCGACGTCTAGACCTTCGATATCTTGATCAGCAAACGAACGGAGTCGTTCCTTAAGTTCAGAAACCCTCTTTGCTCGATTGATTTCTAATCTTCTTTCAAGGTCTGCCCAAGCAGAGAGGAGTGCCTCTCTTCTCCTCATGGTGGCTATCTTCTTCATAGCCTCGTTTTCTGCATTAAACCAAGCCTCAATATCACCATCGATTTCAGATGTTGCTGCGGCTTCTATGGAGCCTAACCGAATTGATATTGCCTCTTTGTTCTCGGTTTCTATCTTTGCCCTCTGCTCTTCTATACGACTCGTAATCTCCGCCTCGCGTTTTATCCTATACGATCTAAGCCGCTCCGCCATCTCAGCCTGCATCTCGATTCTCTTTGCATCCAATCTTACTCGTATGGAGTTAGAAAGAGCATTGGAGATCTCATTCTCAAGTCGTCTTTCCAATCTATCCAACTCCAATTCGTGCTCCATCTCAATTCTCTTTCTCAATGCATCGAGTCTCGCTTCATATTCAGCATCGATATCGAAAGATACGCGTTCTCTTGTTTTGATTGCTAATAGATCGGACCTGCGTCTTCTGTCAACATCTAGCCGATCGCGAATACGCCTTTCCTCGTGTGCGAGCCTTGACTCCATGTCCAATCTCTGATGTCTTTCTTCAGCCCGTAGTGCGCGGCTCTCGAATTCGGATATCTGCTCCTCATTCATCTCCACCATTTCTTCCCTTATCCTGCGAAGGTCTTGCTCGATGCGTTCGTTCTGTGCTTCCGCTATTACTTGGCGGACGTTATCCATACGAGCAGTCGTGTCCGATAGCGCCTTATTCATCTCAGCCTTCATTGAATCTGTGGCCGAACCAAGGGTCTCGGCACTGATTGAAATTGATCGATTTCCATTGACCCAATTGATACGTTCTCTACGCATCTTTGAGAGCATGTCGGCGGCATTACTCAAGATATCTGAGTCGTCCATGCGATCACGTCCGGGGTGCTTCGAGGGAGCCTTCAAACTTCAAAGTCCCTGTAGTTTTAAAATGTCACAGAAAATTCACTTTCGCATGCTGGACAGGATATTTTCCGGGAGCCTGGCCTTGGGCGGAGTCTTAGCATTCTGTCACAAGATGGACATCCAATCTCGACCTTGACTACCTTGGGTATTATTCTAAACGGTCCTTGACAGGACCCGCAAATCAAGTCAACTGGCCTCTCATCAGTACCAGCTATGACCAGCGTGGAACACTTCGGACATGGTATCTTTTCCTCTCGCAAATCTATAATCGTCCGCTCATGCGTTACTCGGCACACAGCGCCGCAAAGTACGCAAGTCTTCTCCCCCAAGCCCAGAGGGAGCATGCCCTGGCAATGAGCGCATCTTGCCACGGGTGGTGCGACTTTCGATTCGATCTCCGGTCGGCCGTCCACGTCATTCGCTCCCTGTTCTTGTTCATGAAATGGTCGCAGAGACCTTTCTACTGTTTAATGCGGTGTTGAAGGCTTCCTTGGAGTCTCTGAATAGGTGTCCTACAACGTTTTTGACTACCAGGTATGGAGACTGGCCTGAATCTTTAACGAGCATACCATTCAGTATTACGATAAACACGGATGCCTCGTGAAGAGCGATTCCAATGGCGATACTGGAATTCAGACCTAGTAATGTCGTCATTACAAGTAACAGTGTGACTCCCATTGAGATCGCAATGTTGTATGAAACTCTCTTCCTAGTTCGCTTTGAGATATCGACAAGTTTTGCTATTATCATCGGGTCTTGACCGGGTATGAGTACGTCTGCAGCATCCAAATTTATCTGATCGCCGGATCCCATTGCTATTCCCACTGTGGCAGTTGCAAGAGCGCCGGAGTCATTGAAACCATCACCAGCCATCAAAGTGGGCCTGGCTGCAGTCATCTGTTCTACAAAGAGTGCTTTTCCTTCTGGATCGACATCCCCCCTGCATCTAGATCTTGGAATGCCCAAAGATTGTCCGAATCTCTCGACCGCAAGTTGCTGATCACCAGAAAGGAGTTGAACTTCTACCCCATTGGACATTAGCGATGTCACGAGCTTTTGAGCACCGGCTCTCAAATCGTCATTTCTAAATGTGAATAGTGCGATTGTGCGCCCTTCGAAAGCCAATAAGCTGGTACCGAGGCCTTCTGATGATGTGGTTTTCTGAATTCTCTCTAGTCTTTGATTGATTCTGAAACCGGATGATTTGATCCAATTGGGGGCCCCGAATGCAGCGTCGGAACCATCTAATAAACCTCTGACACCGGCCTCTCCATCCCCGATAGAAACGATTTTTGAGGGTTCTATCATCAGTTTCTCTGCTTCTTCGATCACCGCGTCTGCATATGGGTGATTACTCTTCTTCTCGAGTGCGGCTGCTACTGAAAGTGCAAATTCCTGGTCTATTCCCCTAATTGTGTATATCTGTTCTAGAGTAGGCTGGCCTGAGGTGAGTGTTCCAGTTTTATCCAGGAAAGCAAGATTCGCACTTGCTATGTTCTCAATTACATCACCTCCCCTCGCTACCACACCAGCAGCGGAGGCAGCGGATAGTGCGGTTGCGTGAGGCACTGGTGCAGCAAGCAAAAGAGCGCATGGACATGAGACGACCCAGAGAATGAGCGTTGCGACCATGTCGCCAGAGTACAATCCATATGCAATTGAGGAAGCCAGTACCAAAGGGACCCAAACAGCAGTGAAACGCTCGATTATGGACTGGGTTGCAGTTGGAGTTTCTCGATATTTCCTCACCATCTCGATCAATGAGTAAAGTCGTGTTTTGCTTCCTACCTCAACCGTGCGAATTGAGATTGGTCCGCGGACTAAATTGAGTCCTGCTTCCACAGATGCCCCCTCTGCTACTGATACGGGTATTGGTTCCCCAGTCAATGGAGAACGGTTAACCAAACCAGTTCCTTCAATTACAATGCCGTCTACAGGGATTATTTCACCTGACCTCACCTCTATGATGTCCCCGCGTTCAACGTCCTCAATCGGAGTTTTACCATCCCCTCGAGCATCCATATCCCTCGAGTGGGAGTGGTCCTCAGACTCTGTAACAACCCGTGCCGAATTAGGAAGGCGATCAAGTCCTCCCTGCATGGCTTTTCTTGCCTCGAATAAAGTTCTCTCCTCGATATATGCTGCAAGGGCTACGAGCCCTGTAACAATTATCGCTTCTTCCCATTCTGTCAGAAGCAAGGCCCCTATAACTGCCATGGAGGTTAAAAATTGAAAGCCTAGAACCATGTTGAAAAGGCTCGTAATAGCTGTTTTGAACATCGACTGACCTGCGATCATCACTGTAAAAATTGTAAGTGATGCAGGAACTATGCTAGGAATCCCAGTACTTGACAGAAACATGACTGAAAGTAGGGATGGGATAGTCAAAATTGCGGCAATGAGTTGTTTCTGATCGTCCCGGAGACGTATGATAGATGAGGGTCTTGTTCTCATTCTCCCTCCCAGTATCTTGTTCAATCTGTATCCTGCATAATTCCTTATTCTAAGATTTTTAATTGGGACTCTGATTATTTCGATTTTAGCATCTTCAAACCGGATATCTAGAATTCCGGGTATTTCCAAAATTCTACTTTTAAGCTGATTTTTGTCTATTCCATGAGTTGAAGCGAGGATGGATGGAGTGACACCTATGATCTCTTCCCACTCGATATCAGGAGTGTGCCCGAGTCCAGAGAGGACCGTGCTTGCTTTCGAAGTTCTGCCCACAGAAATATCCATGACAACTCTTACTCGTCCCTCAGTAGCTGATACTCTGGCTTCAGTCACGCCGGGCATTCTCTTCAGGACTGTAGTTGCCTTCATTGCACAGTCTGGACAATCTATGCCGCGAATCCCCCATTCAAATTCGATAATTCCGTCAGCAGATAATTCTGACTCAGCTATGTTTTCGCCATCTTGAAGATTTATTCTCATTAGTGATATATCGCCTAAATCTCTGACATCTACGGGAGCTCGCAGAGGGTGGACATCAGACGCATCCGGAGTGAATTTGTCTGTATCCATGAAGATGCGTGTAGGTACGTATAACTTCAAACTGCGGGCTGTGATGGACATCCCGGCGAGACCCATGAAGAATGGCATCAAAATCCCAAATCTTACTGATATTGACATGATTGTGTTTGATGTTGACGGGACCTTGATGGATAGGTCAGGAATGCCTGAGGGATTGATCGGTTTGGTTAAGCAAATCGAGAGACGTGGTGTTTCTGTGTCTCTCGCGTCGGGAAGGACCTTGCCAAATCTGACCCCTGTTCATCAGGCTCTTGGATTGTCTGGATTTATTGTAGCAGAAAACGGAGGGATTCTTTGGGATGGACCGCAGCAAAGAGGCATAGAAACAATGGCGGATGGTGAAAGATGCAGGGATGCGATTGACTGGTTGGCAGGCAAGATGCAAGAAATTGACCCAGAGGGAATTGAGTCGAATAGGTGGAGAGAGACTGAATGGTGTGTTTCAGGACCTTATGATGTGAATCGTATGCGCACTCTTCTTGCCGAATCTGAGTGGTCGGATCTACGGGTCGTTGGAACTGGTTTTGCCATACATGTTACCGAAAGAGGCGTGAATAAGAGATCGGCATTGGAGATTCAGCTCTCCAGAAGGGGAATTGATCCGTCCAGAGTTCTATCCTGCGGAGATGCGTTGAATGATGTTCCAATGTTCAATCTAACAGGCTACTCTCTGGCTGTTGATGGGGCATTAGATGAGGTGCGCAATGCTGCTGATAGTGTCACTCGGAATAAGGGGCCTTTGGGGGTTATCGAAATGCTGGAAATGCTCCTTAGGTGATTGAGGATGTTGATGATTCGGAAATTCAATCGAATAATCTTCGTATTACGTTAGTGGCGTATGACCCTGGCGGCAAGGTGAATGAAATTCTACAAGTCCACCTCTTGTGTTTCGGGGAACCGTGCATGTCGTCAATAACCGGTTCTGTGCATAGAACTTCTCCAGGGTGTAAGACTGTTTCACGGCTAAAATCTGCCATTTTGATCTTTAGAAGATTAAAATCGGTATCAGGATTAGGTGGATTCGAATGCATTCTCAATACCATTGGATCGTCGGTCTTCGACTCCTCTGCCATGGAGGGTACTGGCATCCTAATTGACTGGGGAATCTCATTCAGACGTTTTGCTAGAGATTCTACAAGAGACCTCTTGGCGTATCCGCGCCTCCCTGGGGGAGCCTCTGGATAGAGAAGTGGTCCTCCTACGCCTATGTCTACTGGCCGTAATAAGTGGTTCTCGATGTTTTCAAGGAGAGCATTTCTAAGCACATCATTCCAGATAAACGATTGCCATGCTGATATCCAAAGGCCTCGTAGCATTCTGGGAAGTGCGAGATACGCGGACAAGGACGAATCGTAAATGGATTTTTTTTGGGACACTGATCTCGATGATGATTTCCATGCATCTATTATTCGTCTGAAAGGCTGATGATCCATGGAATCGATCTTGACCCTATCGATATCTGGCCAAATTGATTTCAGATACTTCCTGTCTCTGCGTCGGCTTGAGCGATCTGATGGTTGGGGTTCTGTCAAGTGAAGTTTCATCGCCCCTACCAAGTCTCCCTGCACGAGCAACTCACCGGGCAATTTTCCGATAGCTGCCGAGCCGAATCTTTGTGAGTCGAACCAATTTGGTAGTCCTATCTTAGAAATTTGATCGACTCGACTTGCGAGCAACTGTGTCTCCCTATGACGTATGTCTCTGACTACTATTGAGAATCTATTTCCGCTGTGATCGCCCGATTTTAGATGACGATCGAAGGCCCCATGAGGGTCGAGCGTCCAATCCTTACCTGAAATCCGATTTTTTGGTGCATATTTGGAAGGTAACGAAACTAGTTGAGTCGTCTTTGAACGTCTATCCTTGAGTCCTGAAAAGCCCCATGCATCGACAGGTATCCCATGTTTTTTCGATATATTCGATGAGAGGGCCTGAGTCTCCCATCCAGTCTTTGTCAATTTGAATATTCGATAAGGAAGTGCTGTGTCCTCTGTAAAAATCAGTTCATCTTCAGAATAAAGCTCATCCACCTGAAACTCTTCAGGTGTTGTCCTAATCTTTGCCATTTTGTGGCCTCATATTCTATCTCTCGAGTGCCTGTAGCATCATCTGAATATCGGTATTATCAGGCTTGATTTTTCTTTTCTTGAAACCCATGACGGATGCAACGGCAAGAGCAGCGATTAGTGCTGCTCCTATGGCTGCAGCTCCTATCAGAACCCTCTCGTCATACGTCCTTGTCTCATCGAGAGGGTATGCGTCATTCACATCGAGTACTCCGTCGTTGTCGTCGTCAGTGTCTGAATTGTCCCCGATGAAGTCGCCATCCGTATCAACGCTCTCGGATGAATCTAATGGGAAGGCATCTAACATATCCGAAATACCATCGTTGTCATCGTCTTCGTCCAGAATATCGCATGATAGATCTGCATCGCTATCTATTGGCTTATCTGTTACCAGAAGAGGGTCTGAATCGCATCCGATTTCATCCAAATCCGTCCATCCGTCGCCATCATCGTCATCGTCGAGGAAATCGTTCGATCCATCATCATCTGTATCCCTCTGTTCGGCCGAGCAACCTGCTGTATCTGTCTGGCTCATTGTAAAAAGCGTGTCTGGGCAATTATCCGCAGCGTCCTGAATGCCGTCCCCATCATCGTCGGTATCGGTATTGTCGCCTATTCCGTCGCCGTCGAAGTCTGCCCAATCTCCGGCATCTAACGGGAACACGTCGTCCTCGTCGAGCACCCCGTCCCCATCATCGTCGGTGTCAGCGTTGTCGCCTTTCCCGTCACCGTCGAAATCGGCCCACTCGGTGGCATTAAGAGAGAAAACGTCGCTCTCGTCGAGCACGCCGTCCCCATCATCGTCGGTATCTGCGTTGTTCCCAAGCCCATCCCCATCGGTATCCACTGATTCC
>PBBV01000026.1 GCA_002717835.1 Methanobacteriota archaeon | reverse complement strand
ATGAATACGATATTCAAGTGTGGCTTGCTCTTATCTTCCCCTTGTGGGCCCATGTTATACACCTCTATGGTGAGCCGGCCACTTTGGGTCCGTATTTGAACCTCACTCACGGAGAGTGGGATTGTGTGTATTGGTCGGAAGAAGCATTTCACCGCCGAATCAGCGATACTGCAGCTCTATGATAAACGAATTGATGCGCGTGTTGTGACTCTCATCGTTGGACAAGTCAACAGACCAGGTTCCTGACTGGAATGCTCGGACAGTAGACCCGGAAACAACTTGCCATACACAGTATTCGTCACCACCACACTCCCCTGCATCTCTATTTTCATCCTCAATGCCGGTAGTATTGGTGACTTCCTGATCTTGGGATGTTGTGTTATACATGTACAAATCGAGCCTATTTGCTGTGGTTGCCCCCCCTATTCCAATGGGCTGATCGTCATCCTCCTGAGGATAATCAAGTTTCACCCTAAGATATCTTATTCGATTTTTACCATCATCATACTCTACTGGAAAGTCCCACATCATCTCGACTGGGTCCCCGAGGCTCCTATCGATTTCGAAGTCCGACCATGCACCCCGATAATTGATGTAAACTGTGATTTCAGTACTATCTGTTAGCCCGTTGCTGGATACCACCGTAAGTTTGATTTCAACTGCTCCGCCACTTCTTTCGAAAGTGACAACGCCGTCCTCCGAACTTGATGCATCGACGTCATTATCTCTTATCCCATCACCGTCTGAATCTTCCGAAGTGTCCAGATCCCACTCCCACTTGTCGATGTAATCTATTCCTCCTGCGTCTGAAGGAGAGCCGTCAATTTGTACATCGGTAGTGAATCCGATTGATCTATCTCCCACTTCTTTATTCTCGTCGCAGACCCATATTAGGATGAAATCACCGTTTGGTGGTTCCTCGCCATCGCAGTCATCCATCTTTTCCACGTCGATTGAGGCGGTAGGTTTCTTGGCATCGGAGTCGATCACCGTGATGTTCTTGCTCATTGTGGCCTCGTAGTTTCCATCAGCGACGGTAAGTCTAACGGCATACGTGCCCGTGCTAGTGTAGACATGGCTTGTAGTCAAGCCAGAGCCCAGGTTCCCATCGCCGAATGACCATGAAAATGTCAAAGAGTCTCCATCAGGATCTGAACTTCCAGCGGCACTGAAAGTCACAGTATCTCCCTCCCGCACAGAGCCAGTTGGATCTATGCTCATTTGGACTGTTGGAGCTTCATTGAGCCCAAGTGTTGCGAGGCATCCGCTGAGAGACGCTATCGCGATTAGAAATGCGATCGTTGTGGCTTTGGAGAAAACCCCCATGTCTCCATTCAGAAAGCATTTGAACATGAATCCTGCGATGATTTGTGCCTAGAAATCAAAAAGAGATTGTTGTCTAGACCCTTGGAGCAATTCTTTCTCGCTCCATCCGAATGCTTCTGTTATACGGCCAAGTGCTGTAGCAAGTCGTTTTGCGTAGTATTCAGCATCATAAGCAGGCGGCTCTTCCCCTAATTCATCGGTAAGCCAAGCACTTACCTGCATAGGTGATGACTTAGCATTTGACACGATGTAGCCAACTTTCATTCCTGGAGTGAATCCTAGTCCACGCTGTATCCTCTGTTTTGCTGCCCTGACGTAAGGGAGGCCGTCCTCATTTTTGTATACGCTGAAATCCCACTTGTTCTCTCTCTTGTTCCACTTTCCCTTGCATGACCGACTGATTACGAGATCCGCGATATCTATGTCCCCTCCTCGGACTCTATCGATGACCTTCCTCGTTCGATCAACAGCAGATTCCTGCTTTCCTTGAAGGATATGCTCAAAGAGCATGGTCATTGTCGTGGTTAAGAGTCTGAATGAATCAGTCCTTCTGACTTCATAACCCCGAATTAGCATCTCCTCTCTTGGCCATACAACTCTTCCAACGTACCTCTTTTTTGCCCCATGGGAGAAAAATGCGGACATAGCTGTCTCGAATTCAAGTTCGGCGCCCTCTTTAGAGTACCTCTCCGCAAGTCTGCGTCCAAAATTTATTGTCTCATTCCTTGCTTGCGACCATATACCAAAGCTGTCTTCGGACTCGTCTGGTTTGTCTATTGGTGCGTTGTCAAGCCCTCTGGTACGAACAAAGATTGAATCCGTGTCTGAATACACCACTTCGTAGCCATCGTTTCCAAGGTCCGATATTATAGAACGAATGTTATGTCTCGCCCATTCTGTGATGCTTGCACCGATGTCCTTGTGAGTGAAACGGTAGAATGCACTAGCAAAGACGCCGTAAAATGAGTTCATCAGTATCTTGACTGCAAATTGAAGCCTCTCATTCAGGAAAGCAGCCTGCTCGTCGCCCTCATTCCTGGCTCTTCTGGCTTCGGCCTTGTATTGATCTCGCTGATCCATGAGGTCAGTCAGCAACCTTGGGACAAGTCCGTGTCTGTTGTTGGGCGATCTGTATCTTGTTCCCGTTGTGGGCGAGACCGAATCATCATCCATATCCTTGTGGAAAGCGCTATCGACCAGAGTCGTCGAACAGATGTTGTTGGAGATCATGATCGAAGGATACATTGATTTGAAATCAAGAACTGCTACCCACGATCTAAGTCCCGGTTCCACTTCGTGAACGTACCCCCCTACTATTTGTTCGCCTCTTCGCCCTTGGCGTGTTGTGGGTACTGCGACGTTTTCTCGATCTGCTAATCGAATCACCAGAGAATCTATCCACTGACTTGTTGTCTCTGTGGCCGCAGTCGAGAAAGTGGTCCTAGCTACGGATGCGAGGGCTTCTTTTTGTTGAACTGATTGGAGATGCATGAGGATGTCGAGCGGCAGGTGTGTATCCCTGATGCAGTATCGGATCACCTCTTCAGGCCTCGTGGCCCATTCCTCATCCATACGGCTAGAGTCGACATCGAGTTTTCTCCTGTCCTCGTCTTCAGGCCAAATTAAAGCAGTCACAAAACGAAGTGATTCACGTTCTGGCCTTAGAGTCTGACGAACCTGCCACCACGCATCCATGGGGACTCTTCCGGAGATGTTCCAAGTACGATTCTGGCCCCTATTTGGGATGATTCTTTTCGATTTCTCACCAAGTGGGACTCTGCCCCAACCAAACAAATCTGGCCTCTCATCTTTCTTGGCTAATGCCTCAGTTCTTTCTAGAATGCGGGGTAAATCGAAATTATCTATGTTGTATCCGGTAATAATATCGGGATCTTGTTCTCTTACAAGCTGGCATATTGGCTCGAGGATTTCTGTTCTTTCATCTCCCTTGTATACATGTTCTGTACGCTTACCAGCTCTGTCTATGACAACAGCAGCGCAAAGAATCTCATTTGTCGCTATACTAGTCTCAAGATCTATCGAAAGTGTCACGAAAGGAGTCTGGAATGGTTCGCATGTCTCAAGATCTTCTGCCTCGCAAGACATTACGACATCTACAGGATAAAGTCCTCTTCCTCCCACTCGAAGAATCTCATCGAGAGCATCCTTATTTCTTGAGGAGATTTTTTTTGCTTCTTTCGGTGCCCTATCCCCTGCATGAAGTACCTGGCCTTTGGCACGGACATGCGGCCCCAAATCTAAGTCAAACATGAGTCTCTTATGAAATTGGATATCTGCACTAGTAACTCTCCAATTTTCACGAAGTCGTTCTCTTAACCGGCTGACAATTGTGGTGTCGCGAAGCATCACTTTCCAATGAGGCGCTTCCCCTTGGGATGTCCATTTCATCACAGGAGGATGGATTTCGGTTACTGTGGAAATCGATAGGACCTCTTTGATCTCTTCTTCCGTGCCGCTGCACCCATTGTCTTTCGGAGATATCTCAATGTATGGCCTCATGCCATTGACAAGCAAGAGGGTTGAGTGGCCTTGTTTTGATCTGCACCACAATTCTACCACAGTATTCGAATCGCCCCATGATCGGTTATCGCCTGAAACGATACAAAGATCGTCGGCCCACATGGTATGCCCCATGTTCTGGGATAGAGGGGTTGTGGTTCAATGCTTCCAGCGTAACTCGCTTGAACTGCCTTGTGGCCGGAAGCGTTGAATGCCTTCTTTGTGCGAGCACCCCTCATGGCCTCGTCGGACAGTCCCGTCCCGCCGATTGATTGGGATGCACTGACATTCTCTTTTACGGAGACTGATAGGATGTTTGTAGCTCACGGCACATGGAAAGACGGATGGGGCGAAGGGGCCATGATGGATTTCCAACCTCTGACCATCACACCAGCTGCTTGCGTACTGAATTATGGTCAGGGCCTCTTTGAAGGAATGAAAGCAAGAATGACTCCTGATGGGAGGATAACCCTGTTCAGACCTGAGATGAATGCTAAAAGAGCGGCGGAAGGATCTGCAAGGCTAGTTATGCCAGAGGTTCCAGAGGAGATGTTCATAGACGTAGTCAAAAGGGTTGCTTCGGAGAATCGAAGATGGGTTCCTCCAAATGGAAGGGGCGAATTGTACATTCGACCGATAATATTCGGAAGCAGCGCGCGACTTGGAGTGGCTCCTGCAGATGAATACATGTTCGTGGTTTTCGCAGTTCCTGTTGGGCCCTACTTCAAAGGAGGAATGACCCCCATATCACTCAGGGTTTCTCAAGAACATCATCGAGCTGCACCGGGTGGTTCTGGGGGTGTGAAGGCCATCGGCAACTATGCCCCAGGCATGATGCCCTCCAAGAAGGCCAAATCAGAAGGGTACAGCGAAATTATCTATCTTGACGCTGTCGATCATCAGTATGTAGAAGAGGTGGGGGCAGCTAATTTCTTTTGCGTACGTGACAAAATTCTGCATACGCCTGAGTTAACTGGCACGATTCTTCCCGGTATAACACGGCTATCAATCATAGAGCTTGCACGGTCAATGGGTCTGGAAGTGAAAGAAGAACGAGTGGATATTAATTTCGCACTGGAATGTGATGAGGCTTTCTGCGCAGGTACTGCCGCAGTGATATCACCGATAGGCTCGATTGAACATGAGGGGAGAGTTGTCGACTACGGTAACGTCGGAGAGATTACTTTGGAACTGTATCGTCGGCTTACGGGAATAATGGATGGTTCAACCGAAGACCCGTTTGGATGGACCATAGAGATATGAGTTATCTGCGTCCGAATTTCTTCTTACGCTGGCCAGAAGGTCTTCGAGAGGGGGCTTTCCTCTGTTTTGCCTGTCTAGCTCCGGCCCTACCTGACAGCCTGGTTGTACGTTTGTCTGCGGTGTTTTCGCTTTCTGAAGCCATTATCTTGAGTCTTTGACCGATGGCCTTGAGGACGTCTTCCTTATTCATTGAATTGGTAGATGTCAGTGCGTCATCAGTTGAGACGACCAGCCTCCCCTCTTTGGACGATGGTCTCAGGGGGTGGCTTGCGTCTTGGTCACGCCTCATTTTTGATATTCCTGCGGATCTTGCAGCAATTGCGACTTGATCGAGAGAGGGTCGGGGTACACTAGCATCGCGCGGGACACGTCTTC
Organism: Methanobacteriota archaeon; assembly: GCA_002717835.1. Lineage (GTDB taxonomy): Archaea > Thermoplasmatota > Poseidoniia > Poseidoniales > Thalassarchaeaceae > MGIIb-N1. The sequence goes on along the minus strand of PBBV01000026.1, from coordinate 28,300 downwards.
CGGCTCTCCTCGAGGTTCTGGAATCGAAATAGCCCGTCCAAATCGTCATTCGCGTAGAGTCGCCTGTCATGGATATTATGCTCTCGCAGGGTGGTTGACTTGAGTTCTTCGCGTATCACTGATCTAGAAGAATGCCACTGACTACACCGTCCATTCCCGGACGGCTGGTGATTCGGACCTGCCCGAGTTCTGTCTCAGCAATGGCTCCTTTTGTTATGATGTTACGACGTACGTAGTTTGGGTCGGCCGCGTTCTCAATGATGTTACTAATGCTAACGCGCTTAGTGACGCCTTCAGAGGGAATGCTGACATTAATTTGAGAGGCACTCATGACCCTGACGGTCTGTAAGCCTGCATGTTTCCGATAGATTTTGTTCTGATTCTCATCGGAAACGAAAGCAAATTGTTTCTCACTGGATATTTCCTTTTTCCGCTTACCGCGATAGCGTATGGGTCGCTTCAAGCGTCCGCCGGTTGGCTTTCTCCTAGACATGCCATGCCACTTTGCCACGAGTCCGTCCGACCGACCCTCCTTATTTCAATAGATTGGAGGTTAACAACTACTATGATATCCGTGAGATTCATCCTTCTGATTGATACCGGAAGTACATGACGGAGAAACGTTTGAGGCGCAGGACCCCTCTTCGATTCAAACAAATCAAGGCCGTGTCATCTGAAATTGAGTCTCGTCTCAATGTGGCGCTGAATCTCTCAAGCTCATTTCTTGAGAGGGCTCACTTTGAAGGAATCGACCTGATTGTTGTTGATCGGTTGCCGAAGTTAATGAATCTAAAAAAAGAGGGTGGTGAGAACGTTTGGTTTCCAACTCTGAGGGGGCTTCTTACTTGGAATCTAGATTTGAATTGGGCAGAAGTCGATCACGGAGCAATACCATTCCTGATGAATGGTGCTGACTGCATGGCTGCAGGCATACAGAATTCAGATCACGGAATAAGAAAGGGGGACCCTGTTTGGATAAGGGACGAATCACACGGAAGACCACTAGGGTTGGGTTGGGCGTTAATGGATGGTAAAGAAATGGAAGATGCGAAGAATGGTAAAGGAATTCAAACGGTGCATTGGGTCGGTGATGACCTCTGGAATTTGGATTCCTAGATATATCGAACAATGAATCGCTTCATTCTTACATAGGTCAAGCAAGAAGACTACATGCGGTTGGCACCGGTGGTGGTTGTCTTACTTATTCTCCCGACAGTGGTAGGAGAAGGCGGAGGGATTAATTCTGAATTTGACCTTAGTGATACTCCGATCGAATCCTTGTCCTATCCCGAATCATTCACAGCCCATAGAGAAGGAGGGGGATTCATTTCCATCGAACTTGAAATTGGAATAAATGAAAACGTCAGTTCGGTCCATTGGGTCACGCAGGTTTGTGTGAACAGCGGGGTATGTTACCCCCCAGAGTACAACAACATGAATGATCAGAATGGGACATGGGTTGCGGGCGTGGAAATAGAGGCCGATGCATCATATGTCAACTGGAGATTTGACATCCAACATGATAACAATTCAACTACGGAACGTATTCCGTCCTTGGGGTGGGGCTGGAAAATCTGGTCAACATGTTGGTTTGATGGGGATTCATGGGGCGGAGACGATTTCCCACCAGAAATTGGAATAGAAGGTTGTGTGGGCGTATTGGATGATAACTCTGAGTCGTCTGATGGAATGTTATCCGTTCCATATGGCGGGGCAATGCTTGCTATTCTTTCACTTGGGACGGCAGCATTGATGCCAAGACGCGCCTGAGCCCAGACATGGACGATGGTAACGACCCGCCCAGATTCATCGAGCTTGTCTTCGATGAATTACCAGAAAACAAGATGACTCATCGCGCTCGAAGCTTCTTTGAGCTGATGAACATGCGCCGGACTACCCGCCATTTTTCCACGAAAGCAGTCTCACGAGATTTGATAGAACTGGCGATAAGAACCGCAAATACGGCTCCATCGGGTGGTCATCTTCAACCTTGGACATTTGTGGCTATTTCCAACAATGGGATGAAGAAGAGGATTCGCGATGCTGCTGAGGATGAGGAGCGACGGTTCTACGAAGATCGGGTGCCAGAAGCCTGGTCAGAGGTCCTCAGACCGTTGGGAACTGACCACATCAAAGCTCACTTGACCGATGCGCCATGGGTGGTAGTGCTCTTTAGACAGAGCAAAAGAATCAGGAAAAATGGAAAAATGAGTCCAACTTACTACTCTCAGGAATCGTGTGGAATCGCTGCTGGTCTATTCATTGCTGCGGTGCACAACATGGGCCTCACAACCCTGACCCACACGCCATCTCCAATGGGTTTTCTCAGAGACATATTGAACAGACCGAATCATGAACATGCAATGCTGGTTATGCCAGTGGGTTATCCTGCAAGCGATGCAAAAGTTCCAGAAATTTCTCGTAAGGAGCTCTCAGACATATCAAATTTCATAGAATGATGAATCATTCTAGTCTGGCCTCATCATCGGTTGAACCCACTTGGAATAGTGAAAGAGTGATTCCAGAGCAAATGATCATCATACCTCCGACTATGTCTTTAGTATCGAGAATTTCATTGAAAAGCAGATACCCATATGCCGTAGCGACGATTACTGTTAGGTAGGAGAAGGCGCTTACCCATGCCGCGTTTGCTTTGTGAAATGCATATGTTAGTCCTACTTGTCCTGCACCGGCTCCTACTCCTATGCCAACTAGTGCTACCATTAGAATCGGGTCTGACATGATTTTAGCAAGACTCGGAATGGCAGGGAGCGTGGTAGCTAAAACGGAGAATGCAGCGAACCAGAAGACAATACTGAGTGCTTCCTCGGTCGCTCTTAGCCTTCTCACGTAGAGATATGCGACCCCGGCGAAGAATCCTGAACCGAGAGCTAGTAATGCATCCTTCTCTATCGTCCTTAGATTAGGTGATACGATCAGTACTATTCCTAAAAAGGATATCAAGGCCAAGATCCACACTTGAGGGTGAACACGCTCCGATAGAAAGAATCCAGATAGAAGTGCTACAAAAAGTGGATTCGTATATTGCAGAGTTACCGCCTGTCCGATTGGGATCAGACCTAGTGCTGAGAAGTAAAGTATCATTGCAACCAGTCCAGTAAAGCATCTGAAAGCCATGTTCTTGCGGTCGTGGACCACAAGATCCACTCTCCCAATTTTGGCGATGATGTAAATCGCAGTCGTGATGACTAGCGAACGAATGAAAACAGTTGTCCAAACGTCTACTTCAGAGGAGGTCCATTTGACCAGAGCATTCATCGAGCCAAACGAGAAACTGGCGAAAAGCATCCAAGCAACAGCTGTTCTTGGAGAGTCTTTTTGATTCATGGAGGAGTTAGCCCCCACCTTCTTTCGAGTTCCAATGTGACTGAAAGATAGTCGCTACCACCATGACTTGATGGGTCATGTAGATGGATCGGGACGCCGTGTGCTGGTGCCTCTGCTAGCCGTATATTTCTCCTCACTGCGGGTTCTACGATTAGTGAGCCGTATGTGTCCCGGAGTTCATTTGCAACCTGCACGTTCAGAAGTGTTCTTTCATTATGCATTGTCAATAATATTCCATCCACTCCTAGGGATGCAGTGAAAAGATTCCTTACTTCCCTAACGGTTCCGGCCAACATTGCTAGTCCTTCCAGTGCAAAATACTCAGTCTGGACCGGTACAACCAGTCCATGACTTGCAACCAATGCATTCACCGTTACAATGCCGAGGGAGGGGGGCGTGTCAATTATGATTAGATCGTAATGAGGACGCAACGGAGCAATTGCATCTGAGAGTCTTTTCTCACGTCCTAATTGGCGTAGAAGTTCTTGATCTAACCCCACAAGAGATCTATCTCCAACGATCATATGGACACCATCGACAGCTGTTTGATGACGTGCTTCTATCGCTCGCTCGGGTTGAAGTATGAGGTCTTTAGTCGTGGCTTTTACTAGTCTTTTATCGACTCCGAGTCCAGTTGCACAATTACCCTGCGCATCTGCATCAATAACCAGTACCCGATATCCTCTAAGACCGAGCTGCGCCGCGATATTGATGACTGAAGTAGTCTTCCCAACCCCGCCTTTCTGATTGGTAATCGTAACAACCCTAGCTTGGCCTTTTTGCGATGACGCGCCCCTTGGAAATGCGAGAGGATTGTGGTTCGGAAGCCTCACATTAGATCTCGTGGGATCATCTCTCTCGTGTTCAACAAACTCAACATCGATGACTTTGGGATCCACGGCACCATCGTTAGCACTGTGGGTGCCCCCCTCAAACACAGCGCAAGGAAATCTCAGAGACAGTTCAAGATACCGACTGTTTCATCCGAAGGTTGTCGAATTATTGTTTGAAATCGATCATTCAGACGAGGTAGAAATCTGAATCCAGCCAATCACTCTGGACGTTGTTGCATCCATCGCAACGTCAAACGTGTAGTCCCTTGTATTGTCAGAACTGGCCCACTCGCTGTGCAACACAACAGTGACGACTCCTGTTGAAAGTTCGGAGGATAGTAAATCCGAGATGTCGTCAATTTCCCCGGATACTGCCCTGTATCCAAGGTATTGCCGCTCTTCTGGTGAGTCTGGAATTATCACTTCATTGACTTCCGAGTAACGATTCTCATTGAGAAGCCTATTCTCTAGATAATCCAAAGTTAGGGTTGAAGGGATAGCGGTTTTATCCCAAGAGACTGGATTGTCATTACCCCAGTCTCCTGAGTCCATCACAGGACATGACTCGTCATTGGGTTCCCAGTCGAGTATTATCCACCCTGATTGATCTTCAATGTCTACCCATGAGAGATTCCACTCCTCATTGTTTAACAGAAAGATTGCCTCCCAAACGTATCCTCCTCCTTCGAGTGCTCTGGCTGCGTCAGAGAGGGGGTGCGAGGCTAGAAGACAATTCGTAATCTGTTCTAGACTTACTCTACTGTCAGACTCATCGGGCATGTGCGATGCCCATTCTTTTTTGCCTGCGCTGGTTGGTCGATCGTCTCCTGGTGACGGCTCAGAATCGTATTCATCGTACCAATCAATCTCATTCGTCCCCTGGGATGATGTTGTAACTGTCATATCCATCCGCATGTCTAATCTTCCCTCAGGCAATGCAGCATCGCTGACCGCACTAGCGAAGACGCTGCATTGAGAGGTTGCCAGAGATTTGTCTAATCTTACGTCTGCAGTCTGTTGCACCGGCCAAGGAATATCAGGATCTACCAAAATGTCCATTCTAAGATATCCGAAGCAGGCTTCTATCTCATCATTGGAGATAGAGATCGGATATACATATCCGTGGATTGGATCATTCCGTTCCTTTTTCACGTTCCAGGTCCATGAATCATCCTCAGAAGATGATGCTCCTTCCTTGAGCACGGTGTCTCCGAAGAATTCTTGCAGATCCATCGGAAGTAGTGGGATTGAAAGCAACGGCGCAACGGCGCCTAGGCCTGGAAGTATGCTTGTGCCGAAAGTCGTGGCGGCGACGTGTGTTGACTCTCCGTCAGAATCAGTGAATTCTAGATCTGTTTCTGTCCTGATGACATCTCTGTCGGATATGTGCCTCCATGATTCGGTGGTCATGGACAATTTGTTCTCGGGATAAGACCAACCCGCATTGCTGCACTCTATGCCATTTTCTCTCCACGTTTTCCCCTGAAGATCCACATCTAACTCATGATTCACCGACTGTTTAGCCGCTAAACTTACTCTCCCAAATGCATCATACACGCTGTACGCCCCCCTATGCTCTGTATCGCTGGGGAATACGGTGTCGAGATCAGTGCCTCTTGCCACTGAGAGAGAACCCATTCCCGAGATATCAATATCAATCTCGGAACAGACCTGATCGAAGGCGCTCGGAGAGATGGCGTCTCTGATAATCGCCACCATGTCATCGCCTTCTATGTTGATCGTAGTTTGTTGGATTGAGAATTCAATCGAATCGCCGTACCTGACCTGTTGTGCTGTGAAAGACGAGTCGCGTTGCAAGAATACCCAGAGAGTTGCGCTGAGAATCAGAGCGGCTGCGAATCCCGCTGCCACCTGAAGTCGAGTGATTCTGAATGGTCGTGATGACGAAACGCTTTCTCTCTCGGTCTTCTTCTGAACCTTCTTATTCAGGGGCTTGTTATCCTGCCTTTCTACAGGATGTTCTTGCTTTTCTCTATCCATTTCGATATCGGGTTCATCCTCTATGAGGATCAGCTCCTTTATTGGTTCCTCTTGTGCTGTTTCCTCTTCTTCGATTATCTCTGCTTCGACTATGGGCGTTACAAGGGCTTCTGGTGGTTCCTTGTGAACAGTCTCGGGTTTTCTTCGATCATGTCGATCGAGTAATCTATCGATGGCATTGTCAATGTCTGCATCCATGGTCGTATCATTGTTTACGGATTTAGAGTTAGAGCTAGACTGTTGAATCCGTTCGATTAGCTCGGACTTATTGCCCGTAACTCGCAATCCCTTTTCCTTGCACAATATCTTGAGTTCGGAGACCTTCATTCCCTCAAGAACTTCAGAATCCACGTTGGCCGCCCTCCCTTTGGATGTGAAGCGAGGTGCGGCCGCTTTCAATACCTCCCTGTGTTGGGTAGGTGATTGAATCACTTATGCGAGGGCTCTGGCATACGCCAGACTCAAAGTATGAGGGTTCGAGCGCATAAACATGGATCCCAGGCTGGTCATACTCTCAAGGGGGCCGGGTTTGTACTCAACAACTCGGCTCATGGAGGAGTCGCAGAGATATGGATTTAGTACTCGCATAATAGATCCAATGAGCATAACTACCGCGGTTGATGGTGAGGGTGGGAGAATTTACTACAAGGGCTGGCCTGTCGAGGCTGATGCAGTAATCCCAAGGATTGGCTTCTCAATTACACGCCCCGGGGCTAGTATAGTTAGGCAATTTGAACGACTTGGTTCAATTGTTCACAACACTGCAGATGCCATCCTTTTGAGTAGGGACAAAATTGCGGCTACCCAAGTGATGGCGGAATGCGGGTTACCTGTTCCAAAGACTATTAGAGTTGCATCATTGAATGACTGCATGTATGCACTTAGGGCAATTGGCAGTTATCCCCTCGTAATCAAAGCAAGTGAGGGAACTCAGGGGTCGAGCGTATTCTTGATAGAAGATGAAGCGCGTGCTTTATCCTTACTCTCTCAAATGTTTGAACGGGGCATGAGGCCACTGGTTCAGGAGTATATCGGAGAGTCTCATGGAAGAGACGTTCGGGTGATAGTTGTCAGAGGGCGGGTTGTGGCGAGCATGGTAAGGAAGGCACGCGGTTCAGAGTTCAGATCTAATTTCCATCTAGGTGGTTCCGTCGAGCCCGTAACCCTGACTTCCGATCAAGCCAACGTAGCGGTCAGAGCTGCAAATGAGCTTGGGCTGGATGTGGCTGGCGTGGATATGCTTGAGTCGTCATCAGGCCCACTACTTCTTGAGGCGAACTCAAGCCCTGGGTTGGAGGGCATCGAACGAGCGACGGGTGTCAATGTTGCGGCAAGGATCGTATCAAGCCTGCGTGCAAGAGTAAGAGAAGCATCAGAAGCGGCTGAGGATAAGCAGGTTGGTCTCGAAGAAAGTGGAAGTGACCTCAGATTCGCTACTGAATCTGATTAGGGTCGGCGTTTGTACATGTAGGCCTCTATTTGGGTTACTTCTGGGTGAATTAGGGCAAGTATTCAAGTCATGATTGGTGGGCTGGTTATCGTTCCGTGAGGGACAGGGATGCACGCACCCTTGGGTGTAACAGGAGGCGAGATGGTGGACGGACATGCTGGACTGAGCTCAGCCTCGCATCGGCAACAGACTCTTTTTGGCAGTAGTAAATTACTTCCAAATCGGCTTCATCGGCTCAGAGGTCTGCCCTGGTTTGACTGCTGGAGAGCACAGCTCAAAGCAGAGCGAAAAAGTGAACACACAATCAGAGCCTATGAACGGGCGGCGAAGGGGATTGCAAGTACGATCCTACCGGGGGAAGATTACGAAGAGGGTAATTTTCTTCATGTCGATGTGGAGCTGGCTCACATTCTTTTGAACCCTGATGATGGTAGAATAGATGCATGGATATCTAGACTAGACGGGCTTAGTCCCTCCAGCATCAATGCTCGGATTGCAGCCTGCACTCATCTACTTAGATGGATTGGACACTCATTACCTGAGTGGGTGTCAAGGCCCACGAGACGCAGGCCTCTCCCAAAGACACTCTCAAGACGAGAATTATCAAGGTTCAAGAATGCTGTTTCTGAATTCAAGGATCCCATAGCAAGGCCTCTAACAGTAATGATGCTTGAAACAGGTCTCAGAGTTTCTGAAGCGTGCAATATGGACATCGAAGATATTGATCTCGATGATCTCTCAGCCTTGGTTATCGGAGGTAAGGGGGAGAAAGACAGAACAGTCCTATTCACGGCCCTGACGTCTAATGAGATCGAGTCATGGCTTATTGAGCGAAAATCCCGGGGTGACGTAGAAGAAAAGAGTGGTAGACGTCCTCTTTTCATATCCAAAAATGGAGGTAGGATTTCTCCGAGATGGGTACAGAAATTGATGGATAGGTTGGCTCAAGCATCTTCCATACCCAAGTCACGATTGACGCCTCACACACTACGCCACACATTCGCCTCTGGACTTCTTGAAAGGGGGGCCGATTTGGTTACAATTCAGAGGCTTCTTGGGCATGCCAGTATTGCAACAACTAGGGTTTATCTTGAGATAAGCGATCAAACCTTGAGGGAAATATATCGAAGAGCGCAGCGACCCATGCCTCCTTTGGGAGACCCCGCTCCAGAAGCAGATATCGAGGGAACTTTGCATAGTAACTACCAACTATCTTCGTGATAGATTTTTTTCCACCTCTCTGTTTCGAGGTAAGTCGGCTCCTTACCATAATCTGTCGGACCTGACTTCTTGTCTGGAATGGGCCACACTCACCTACTCTGGATATTGATTATTCAGTTGAGGTACAAGTCAAATACACACACTCCGGGCCGTGGCTGTGCATGGTTTTCAGGATTGCCAACATCCCGTAAAGCCAAGGCGTCTGACTCCCGTCAAACTCCTGACGTCCCTCCTCAAACCACTTTTAGTTGGACTCATACTCTTAATGTCAACACAGGCACTAATCACTGATGATGAATTGGTCGAATCTCTAACGCCGAGTAATCACGATTTATTTTCTTCATCTGAAGATGATGATGACGACGAAGACGATGACGACGAAGACGATGACGACGAAGACGATGACGACGATGACGACGAAGACGATGACGACGACGAAGACGATGACGGAGATTCCAATGGACAGGGTGGAAATCAGACTAATGAACCAGTAAATTCGCCACCAATGGCATCTAATGTTGCGGTTATCATTGCTGGTTCAACAACTCCTGTCATAACTGCTTATTACGATCTAGTTCTGATCTGTACATACGACTATCACGATTATGACGGGGATCTTGAATTTGGGAGTATCATCCGATGGTCGAGAAACAACACAACGGTGACCGAATTCGACGGCTACAGAGTTTTGCCCTTCTTTGCCACTTCTATTGGAGAGTCTTGGACTGTATCTATCATACCAAGTGACGGAATTGAATATGGAGACTTGGTATCATCTACGAATTCTGTACGCATAGTGGATCGCGACTCGGATAATGACGGTCATATTGACTCACTGGATGCCTTTCCTTACAACTCAACAGAATGGAGTGATTCAGACGGTGATGGAGTAGGGGACAACAGTGACCACTTCCCTCACGACCCATCAGAGTTCAGAGACAGCGACGGCGATGGGTTAGGAGACATCGCCGACACAGATGACGATAATGACGGGATCGAAGATGACGAGGACGACAGCGACGGTGACGGTGTGACCGATAGCATTGATGTCTTCCCCGAGAATCCCGATGAATGGTCCGATACAGACATGGATGGAGTGGGTGACAATTCTGATGCATTCCCAACCGACAGAAATGAATCGACTGACTCAGACGGGGACGGTGTCGGCGACAACTCAGACGACTTCCCGATGGATATTGGGGAATTCTCGGATTCGGACGGTGACGGAGTCGGCGACAACTCGGATTACGATCCTAATGATCCCTTGATCTCGATTGAGGGGGACTTAGGTCGTGAAGATGGGATTAGCGAAGCCCTCTCCCTCGAAAACATCCCGCCGAGAGTAGTAGAAACCGCCCTCGCAGAAGTTCAGGACGGTGTGATAACGCAGGTGGAGTTGGGATACGAAGATGACGTCCTGATTTACGAGCTTCTCGTTGTTCGCGACGGAGCAGAGTTCGAGCTTGAAATCTCAGCAGACGGAAGTCTGATAGAAATGGAATATGAGGAGGATGAAGACTATCCGATAGCCGGTGACGAGGTTGGAAATGGTCATTCCCGGGTAGTGAGCATCATTGTGGCCATCGTAATTCTGGTTGTGCTTGGAAAGTCTCTGTCTGGCACATGGGGCGACTAGCGGAGGGATCGTAGAAATCCAGTAGGCTGGACTTGAGGGGGGCCAGATTTTATTTGTCCCAGCCAACATTATGATTATCATAGTATATCTTACAATGAGCGATCGGCCTCTGATGGGAACTCAACTACAGGACGCCCTCGGAATGTGTTCATTATTTTACTGAGGGATTTTTCTTAGATTTTCTTTTTCTGAGTTGCTCTACTCCTTGCCATGATCTGTCAGGTCTAACTTCTTGCCCTGAATGGCCCTCTATCGGACAATATTTCCCACTCCTGCATCGGCTACAATTGTCCTTTGGTGGATGGTCGATCTTTTTGGTGAGTCGTCCATACTTCCGTCTGGGCACGAGCTAAGATCTGAATTGGCGGCAGATAGCCTTCACCTAATGCGAAGGCTCAATTCACTATGCTTTGTGAGATATTCATGAAGACCAGTGGAACTGAGTCGATTCGCCTTTGGGCTCAGGTTGAGGCTGCGATGCCTAGAATGGAAATTGACTCAGATAATTGTTTGAGAATAGCTGCAGGGAAGTCCAAGAAGGGTTCCATAATACTCGGCGATGTTGCTCAATCATTCATCCGTGCATTGGGGCCCTCGGACCCTCCTGTGATTCTTAGTGATCTTAGATTTGACGAGCAACGTTGGGAGATTATAGCCGGAGCCTTTGGAATAGATATATCCATCAAATCAGAACCTTACTGGGGATTTGGTATTTTTACCAAATGCTTCCTGAATGAGGTTTGCATAACTGGAAAACGGCAGTCGATTGACAGAATAGTGTTTGATGCAATGGCATCCCTAGGGAGAAATCCATGGGAGCCGTTTTGGATACGCCGTTTTGAGAAGAAAAGTGGTGTGGATTTAGAAGGTCATGGAAACATGTGGCGGGATTGCGAGAAACGGGCTGAAAGGGCAATGCATGATATGCTGGATGAAATTACTGAGTTGTCAAGTGCTAACAGGGGAAAGCTTCCTGCATCTACTTCATTAGATATAGAAGCTGCAAAGCTCGCACTGGAAGATCGTAACAGTCAGGCATTCGAACGAGCGATTTCTAGGGCCGTCACAACTCTCAAAATGCATATAAATTTTGGATCAGAGAGCGAACATGGTGGTTGGGATATACTGCTTGGGACCAAGGATATTCCAACAGTAGACCTGACAGATGATTGATTGGCTCAACCGAATATCCATTGTATAACGCCGTGTTGAGCAAGGTAAATGACAATTGAGAAAACTATGCAAGCTCCATATACCGCGCTTTTTGGTATCTGGATCGCATCTTCGGACTCTTCATCGAAATAGCGAATTAGACCAGCAGCTTGCTGAATTCCACTGTTCTTGTCCTTCTTGGCCACGTTCGGCGGACCATGGCAGTGTATTTGAAGGAAGCCCAGAATGTCGGCTACGGCTCGGTGTCAAGGCTCCAAAGTTTCGATGAGTACGCAACCACCTTCTATCTCTGTGACTGTGCGAGCGACGCCCATTGCAGCGTCTATGCCTGTAGTCATCACCAACTCTCTTCTCCCAAGGGTAGGATTGTCCAAAATTATGCGGTGAGACAGCGATGTCAACATTGAGCTGTCCACCACCTGCCATATCCACTCATGTTCGGTTACGGTTATGATGGCCTCTACAGGAAGTAGATCTACGAGTGCGTTTGAGGCCTTTTTTGCTCTTAGAACCAGTTCTTCGAGTTTCTTCCTCCCCTTGCTGGGGGTTGTACGAACCCTTCTTCCACCCTTCGTAAGTATTCTCCTGCTTCCGCTCTTTGTGTGCACGCATCCCATCCTGCGACCGAAGCCGCAAAGTGAAGTCACTTTTCACACTCTTAACCGTTCTCCGAGTGAGGAGCTGTTTGAGTGCCATTTAGAGGGATCATTGAAACTGCTAGCCGTGCACATGGTACTCAGAGGGGGAAGGGATTGTACATGGACTCGGATTTTGACTGGCGAATTTCAGCTGACAACAGCCTGTTGAGACAAGGGACAGTCGGGTGGATGCACGATGCCCGGGCATGGTTCGAAAGATCATTCGATAGACTTCCCGAAACTGTCAGAGTCAATCCCTTGAGAAAGGATAGCGGTTCAGTTGAAGTCTGGCTTCGATCTGTGGGTGCCAAACAGATGAGCTGGTATCATGGACCTGGATCTTCCTGGGAAATGCCCTTTGAACGTGGAGGGGCACAAGGAGAGGTTCGAAAATTGCTTATTTCATTACATGAAACAGGACGTCTGACCAGACAAGAAGCGGTATCTATGATTCCAGTGATGGCCCTGAATCCGAAAGCCGGTGAGGCTGTTTTGGACATGTGCGCCAGCCCCGGCTCAAAAACAAGTCAAATAGCTGAATTCATGAATGGGGTGGGGGTTTTAGTTGCTAATGAGCGATCAAGAAAACGCTGTAATCTCCTGGTTGCAAACATACAACGTCATCGTTCTAGGGTGACGGTTGTGTCAAATCATGATGGGCGGCATATCCCCTCTCTCAGCGGCGAAGGGGGTTATGACGCGATATTGGTTGACGCGCCGTGCACTGGATCTGGTACAACAAGGAAGAATCCGGACGTGTGGAGGCAATGGAAGCCCAGTGGCGGATTAGGGTTGCATTCGATGCAGGTTGGACTTCTCAACAGAGCTGTGGACCTCCTCAAGGTAGGGGGTAGAGTTGTGTATTCAACTTGTTCACTCGATCCTGTGGAGAACGAAGCCGTCATATCCCAGATTCTTCTAAACCGGGAAGATGTGGATATAATTGATTGCTCAGACAATTTAGAGGGTGTCATTATTCAGGAAGGCTTGCAATCATGGGTCCCAACTGATGACAATATGCAGCCTCTTGATGAGGATCCATGGGCCCATCCCCCATCGAATGAAATATCTGACAAATTGGCCAAGTGCATTAGAGTCAGAGGGCATATGATGGATGCAGGAGGTTTTTTCCTTGCGGCAATGCAAAAAAAGGATCTACCGCAAGGGAATGATTTGGCAGATATTTCAGTGGTAAGGTCCCCTGTGGACTCTATGCAGGCCTCTCAGCCGCTTTCTGAAAGTGACCGTCTTGCGTTTAAGATGGAGTTCGGGGATTGCGATAAACCACTGTGGAGGCGCGGTAAAAGAATCGCTATCGGAACTGAACGTATGTTCGATGTCTGGAACGAGAGGACGATAGTATCCAGTGGGAAAGCAAGTGTCGATGGGCGACGATGGCGCCCGATGAACATCGTGCACGTAGGATGTGAAATCTCAGAAATACGTTCTGGCAGGCCATCGAGGATTATCGAGGACGGGGCGCACTTAGCTAGGGAGGTAGCACGTGAAAGGATTGTTGAGATTGGGGATGGTGAATTCGAAAAATTGCTCGTTGGGGAGGCGCTTGAGTTAGACTGTTTGCCTATGGAAAGGAGAGGCATTAGAGGTGGATGGCTGATTTCTAGTGATTCGAATACAGAACCTCTTCCTGTCTGGATAGGGGGCAAGATAACAGCCATGGTGTCGAAGCATGAACAAACTTGTCGTGTCGGGTTGCAAGGATTGGCGAAGATATGAACGGCAAGAACAATACTTTCATGATAACCCGCCTGTTACATTCTCCATGGATCTGGACGGTACTGACCGAGCGATCATCAAATGTCTTGAGTCGGATGCGCGAATGTCCCTGAGATCTGTCGCTGAGGAAATTGGTGTTTCTTTAGGTACGGTCAGTAATCGGCTTCGACGTTTGGAGAGTTCGGGGGTCGTGACGGGTTACACTATTCGCTTAGACGCAGAAAAGGCAGGATGGGGTCTAACTGTTGTCGTAGGACTTAGAATAGAGAAGGGGAGATTGCTAGAGCTCCAAAGACGCATCGCAGAGGATCATCGTGTTCTCGGAGTTTACGATGTAACTGGAGATTTTGATTCCATGGTGGTGGCGAGAGCAGTTGATAGAGGTGATCTCGATGATCTGTCAAAAACGGTCCTTTCACTGGACGGAATTACTCGGTCTGTTACTCACTTCGTACTGAATACGGTAAAAGAAAAGTCATCATCCATTCCTGAACATTGAGTTTAGAAATAGGAATCCAAATCACATGTGTTCCTGAATAAACGGTAACAGCGCGTCTGCATGCGCATGGAGAGCCTCCACTGTACGACCTTCTGGCTTCATCGTCCGCATCAACGAAAACCACAACGATTCATCGATTTTAACATCCAAGGATTCGAGTCTTTTTCTTATCATAGACTGCAATCTCCCCCCTGTCCGGTCCCAATCCATTAGCACGATAACAGGCGGGCCTGCATCGATCGGATTTTTGCTGCCATATGTGTCGTATAGATAAGCAATAATCCTAGATTGGTCCCAACCACGATTAAACAATTCAATCGTACCCTTGAAACCAATATCCCTCAAAGCTTCCTCATCTCTTTTCCCTTCAACTAAAATTGGGCAGTTGGAACCTTCATCCTCAAGTGAATTGTTCCGCCTAATCGAATCGGCGAACGCTTTCGCAACTTTTGAATACCGCTCGACACTATCTGGTCGTAGATATGCCGTGATTCTAGTATTAGCGCCCGGTAAATCTTCGATATTCACTTAGATTGCCTCCTCTTTAGAAACTGCCTCATTTTTTTCTGGTTTGGAATATCTGTGAACCCCCCTCAAAAAAGGGATGAAAGTTGGTAACTTCAGTGAGATAATTTCTGATAATGGTCCTTACCCTTATGAGGGTGCGTTTGTTCCCGTATCTTGGGGATCGGATGGCAGGTATCACCCCTCTGTTCGATAACTTGTGGAATGAATACATTATTTGGTCATTTTTAGTTGGTGGGTTTACATTCATCTGGCTTTATCACCACTCCCTGTGGTACAAAAGTGAGGAAGGGGAAGATTGGGATAACAAAGACGGCATAGAGGTTGGAGTTTTTCCAAAGCACTATGACAACTTCACTCTGGAAATCGCATGGACGGTGTTGCCCTTCTTTCTCATAGTGTACTTGGCTCTAATCTCTTGGGGCCCCCTCGATGCCATCTGGTCGTCAGCGGAGGCAGATGGAGGGTATGGAGCCGAATGCGCACCTGGGGAGATGTCCAATATGACTTGGTCGGAAGCAGAAGGCAGATATGTTGCTGACTGTTATCATGTGATCTACATAGAAGCCTACCAGTGGGGCTGGAACTTCGATTGCCTCGAAGTGGCTGTCCCGGACCTTTGCGAGGTTGGTACAGCAGTAATCGACGGAACGCCCGCTGCAAGTTTGACTCTGAAACAGGGCGAAGTTTACCTAGCTGCGATGGGATCTGCTGACGTTACTCATGCACCGTGGTTTGTCTCATGGGGTGTGAAGGAAGATGTTTTGTATGCACCAGGTACTATGGATTTGAATGGTGACGGCCTGAGTGATAATATGGTCCTGACTGAAAATGGGGAATATGCCCTATCTGGCCCGATAGGAGAATTAGGTCTGACGACAGTCTGGCTACCTGCAGACAATGTGGAGAATTTCCTATTACTTTGCACCGAATATTGTGGCGATAACCATGCCTACATGCTGGCTCAAATTAATGTAAACGCGTGAGTTGGTGAAAAATGAAAATCCATAATTCCAACAGGGCGATTGCAGCGCTGGCGGTGATGGCAGGGGTGCTCCTTCTGGCACCGCTTGTGTCCTCTCTTCCAACAGGGATTGGCGGCACCTCGATTCAAACGGCAGGGTGCAACTGTCACAACGGCGTATCCGATAGCAGTGTTGTAGCAGATATCCAAGGTTTTCCTGAACAATACAATGCTTCTGAGACATATTCTCTAAGTATTTCGTTCACTGGAGGGCCGGCTCAAGCGGGCAACGCAAATCTGGGGGGTTTCAACCTCTGGGCATCAGATGGCGTGTTCACGCCAACTGACGGCCTGACACAACTATGGGGCGGTTCTGTAACTGAAGTCGCCCACACTGAGGCGGGTAACGACTACACCTCATGGGTTCTGGATTGGACCGCTCCCGAGAGTGGGAAAGACGTTGACTTCATTCTACACGTCAATTCGGTGAATGGAGACGGTGTGCAAACAGGACAAATCGATCAATGGAATCGGGCAGATTATACTTTGCAGTCTTCCTTTGGAATAATCGGTGAAGTGATTCCAGAGGCACCGGAACCGTTCGTGGTCTTGGCTACGCTCATCCTGATCACCTTGGCGCTCGTTGCAATTACGATACTGTATGGATTCTACAGATCTGATCCGGACGGTTTCAGTTGGGAAACATTCTCGCCGTGGATAGCGGGATGGCTGACAACTACAGACCACAAAAGAGTCGGGACCTTGTATTTCCTAGCGGGGCTGTTCTTCCTTGGCATTGGCGGTATAATGGCCCTATTCATCAGGGTGCAGTTGGCTACTCCAGGCAATGATTTCCTCACTCAAGACCAATACAACCAGTTCTTCACTCTACACGGTACTACGATGATCTTCCTTGCAGCCATGCCACTGATCAATGGCTTTGCAAATTGGATGGTTCCTCTGCAGATAGGTGCTCCAGACCTCGCAATGCCTAGACTGAATGCGATGTCATTCTGGTTGCAACCTGTTGGTGCTCTTCTAATCTTCACGGGAGTATTCTCCGGACAGGGGGCAGATACAGGATGGACAGGATATGCTCCTTACGTCGTGGACATGGTAAACGGGCATGACGGGAACACTTTCTGGGCCGCTGGCCAGATCATGCTCGTAGCATCATCCACATTGACTGGGATCAACTTCCTAACTACCATTGCCGTGATGCGCGCAGATGGCATGGGATGGATGCAAATGCCGCTATTCACATGGTCGATATTAGTAGCCAACCTCATGCTATTCCTTTCCATACCTGCCTTCGGTGTGGGGCTTATCCAAGTCTATCTTGACCGTGTGGTTGGTACTGCGTTCTACGATGTGGGTGCTGGTGGTGACCCATTGCTGTGGAGTCACCTATTCTGGTACTTTGGCCATCCAGAAGTTTACGTTGTTATCGTTCCAGCTTTCGGCGTTATCTCTGAAGTTCTTGCAACCTCTTCGAGGAGGTCCATCTTTGGGTACAGGTCAATGGTCTTTGCAATGGCAGGCATAGGTGTGGTCGCCTTCATTGTCTATGGGCACCACATGTTCACATCGGGTATGTCGCCTGTGCTCAGATTCGTAACAATGGTTACCACTATGCTGGTAGCAGTTCCTACCGGAATCAAGATCTTTAATTGGCTGAAGACCATGCATGGAGGGTCTCTTGTTTACAGGACTCACACGCTGTGGTCACTCGGCTTCCTTGTTACATTCACCCTGGGAGGTATTTCTGGGATGTTCTTCCCATCCATAGCCATGGATACGCATCTTCACGAGAGTTATTTCGTAGTCGCTCACTTCCATTATGTGTTGGTGGGAGGGACAGTGTTCGGATTCTTTGCTGCGATATACTATTGGTACCCTAAAATGACTGGTCGCATGATGGATGAACGCCTCGGTACGCTCCATTTCCTCACTGCATTCATTTCGTACAACGGAGTTTTCTGGCCCATGCACAGACTTGGTGTGTGGGGCATGGCACGACGGCACCACACCTACTTCATCAGCACAGATGACTTTTCCAACCTGCCCCCTGAAGCCGCGGATTGGAATCTTTTCATATCCGTTTCAGCATTCTTGTTCTTCCTGTCAAACTTCATCATGGTAGCCAATATGGTAATTTCCTATCTCCGAGGTTCCAAGGCTCCAGCAGATCCATGGGGTGGGTGGTCATTCGAATGGATGACAGCCTCGCCGCCACCGACGCCCTCATTTGGCCGTTATGAAGAAGGCGTGTGGTACGATCTTCCAAAACTTCGAGATGCCAATGAACATGTTACCGCCGAGCCCGGACGATTCGCCAAGTGGTTCAATCGTCTCATGGTTCCCGATGATGGAAATGAGGAGGTGGCGCATTGAGCGGTGATCACGATCACCACCCAAGTCCGCTTGGGCCTCATGATTGGAGTCATGGAGCACCGCATAATTCCTATGCACCCATAGTAATGAGTATCGGAATAGGCCTGTTTTTGTTTGTATTCGCTGGAATGTTCGATTACAATCTCGAGTTGTCAGAACATGAATACACAGGTCGTGGTCTTCTCTGGCTATTCGTTGCCATAATCATAACCGGAATGGGCATTTTGATTTGGTGGAGGCAGGATCTTTCATTCGATGGGTCTTACGAACCTCTAGCCACGGGTGCTCCATTCAGAAATATACAGATTCGAAAAGTCGGAATGTTTGTGTTTTTGATGTCGGAGATGATGGTTTTCACCGCATTGTTCAGCACCTACATGAGATACAGGCTGGGCCTCAGGAGATGTGACGATGTTTTCGCAGACGGTCTTTTTGACCCGGTAACGAATCCTGCGGGATGGCAAGAAGCGGTCCCAGTCACTTGCTTTGAGCCCGCCAGTCATTTGATAGCCTCAAGTTGGTGGCATTTGGCACCCGGTGCGATCAATACTTTTGCACTAATCATTTCATCGTTCACTATAGTTCAGGCCCTGCGCTATGCGAAAAAGACAGACATCGATGAAGAGCTGCGAAGAAAAAGAATCACGATGTTTCTTGGAACGACTTGGGTCTTGGCAATAATATTCCTGACCTTGAAAATGGTCGAGTGGTTCGTTGGATTCTACATTCCTGATTTGGGATTCATACACGAGCATGACATCAAGTCCCTAGTTGCAGAAGGTTACACCATCGGAAATGATCACTATCAACACCACAGCTACGTTGACGAGGCCACAGGAGCTCATATGACTGCCAACATCAGAGTATCTGCATCAACCTTCTACGTTACTACAGGCACGCATGGAGCTCACGTAGCTGGCGGCATAATAGGTCTAACATACATGACATTCAAGGCATGGAGGGGAGGTTACACTCCTTTGAACGCCGTTTCTATAGAGTATTTCGGACTCTATTGGCACTTCGTGGACTTGGTCTGGGTCCTAGTGTTCCCCTTCTTCTACCTATATTGAGGCGATTGACTTGGCACATTACACAATTCTTGGAAGAGACCCATACTGGATGAACTTCTACGGCCTTATGCTGTTGACTGCGATAGAGGTCGGCGCTGTAGGTGCGAATCTGGAGTCTGCCGCCGATTCTCTTGGAATGACTGAGAACGGAATCACTCTCTGGATCTTGACGATTATCGCTATTCCAAAATTCTTCATGATAGCAGGGATATTCATGCACCTCTACGGAGACCCGGACTCGGGTATTCTAACCATGACCGCATTGTTTCCTGCGTTTTTCATAATCATCATGGTTCTGTTCATTGGCCTTACCCACCCAGATGCTGCGAGTGGCCTCCCTGCATGGTGCAGGCCGGGTGCATGGGGACTCTGACACCTGCAAGGTTCATTCGGCGCTTGCTACTGGCCGATACACTGCAGACGTCGCATAGCCTGGTATTGCGCCGGATTTGAAATCCGGTGTCCCTCGGACTCGGGAGTTCGAATCTCTCCGTCTGCGCCACTAATAATTCGGAATTTCAGGTCCACCACGGACATTTAACTGATTTTTATGAAACTCGAATTTTACAGGAGTTGTCATGGATATCTCACCATCCAGACTAATGTACAGAGGTGGATTGTGACCATGCTCCTCTGTGGGTTTACCTTGTGAGTCTAATGCTTTTATTTCGAATTTTTTACACGCTTCCATGCTAATCTTGCCCCACCTACCAATGTGTTTACCCTTCTCTAAGGGGCCCATGACTCTGAGCATTTGGCCCTTTGAAAGTCCGAAACCGAGCACGATTGACGCACTATCGCCAAATGGGTGCATACCGGGAGCGACCCTGTATCCTCCCCCGAACGTCTCTGCTTGCATCATGGCGAAGAGCCCCGTTAGGTCCACTTCAGATCCTGGTTTACCATCCACTTTGATCCATGCCATCTGACTCTTCCATGCGAGAATAGCCTTAATTGCGAGGAATGTATACTTCTTCTGGCCGCTGATCCATGAGAAATGGCCCTCTTCTTTCATTCGATTGATGGAAGATGTGACGCCTCCGTCGCATTCTAGGAATGCCCATCTGACTAAGTTCTCTTCGCGGGAGGGGTTTCCTGTGACGGGGTGATGCTTTGCAGGGGTTATCCCTGGATGGTCAGGCGCTCTGAGACCTTCTACCCTGATCGCCCCGACAGAGTAGTCATTCCCGTCCTTCAGAATGGATATTGCTCCTTGAATGTCGTTCAACGGAATCCCAATTGCTCTTGCAAAGTCGTCGCCATTACCCATCGGTATGATCCCAAGTCGTTTCGATGAGTCTCTTATTCCATTCGCGACCTCGTGAACTGTCCCATCGCCACCAACAGCGACCACCAAATCGAAGTCGCTATCTCTCAGGCTGCTAGCGATTTCAATTGCATGGCCAGTATGTTCCGTCATGTAAGCATCAAACTCTATTCCCGACTGCTTTAGTGCATTCTCAATCTTATGGAAATTCTTCCCCACCTTGCCGTCTCTGGCATTCGGATTCACTATGCATGCGACTCGCATCATGTTAACGACGTAGGGGTGAAGACTTCAAGGGCGCGATGCGAGATATGATGTGGAAGACATACGGACGGAGGGGCATGGATGCATCCGATTGTATGCGAAGAGCGATTGAAATCGCTTATCGTGGCAGGGGCAGCGTACATCCTAACCCATTAGTTGGGTGCGTTCTTGTCAGAGATGGCGAAATCATAGCAGAAGGATGGCATGGTCATCTTGGTGGTCTCCATGCAGAGCAAGCTGCCATAGCCGATGCAGAGGAGAGGGGGGTTTCGACAAGCGGATGTACTGCGTATGTCACGCTGGAACCTTGCAATCATCATGGAAGGACTCCCCCCTGTACTGAAGCTCTCCTCTGGGCTGGGGTTGAGAGGGTGGTGATAGGTGCCCTTGATCCAAATCCAACAGTGAGGGGTGGCGGAATGAAGGCACTCAGTGAACAGGGTATTTTTGTTGAATCGGGGCTGATGGAAAACGAATGTGTCCTCCAGATGCGTCCTTTCATGCATTGGTGCATGAAGAGACGCCCGCTTGTCCTCCTGAAAGCGGCAATAGATTCTGATGGTAGAGTCGATGTGGATGAATCCTCCCCTTCAGGACGATTTACTTCTGATTCCTCCCTGAGATGGGCTCACAAAGCAAGGTCTGAACACATGGCAATACTAGTCGGGGTCGAGACGGTGGTTCGAGATGACCCGGAATTGACAGCAAGGGGGGTTGATGCAAGAATTCAGCCAATCAGAGTTGTTATAGACCCAAATGCTAGAATTCCAGAAAATAGTAAGGTGCTTTGTGATGGTTTATCTCCTACCATACTTATTCACTCAAAACCCGTACTATCTAATGACAGTCCGCATGTTACAAGATATGTATTACCATCAGAAAATCAAGAGATCGAAGTTGATAAGATTCTAGATTTACTTGGTGATCTACGAATTCAATCGCTAATTGTCGAAGGCGGGCCTTCCACCTGGAAGAGATTCTTGAAGGCAGACGTTGTTGATGATGCTGTTCTGATACAGAGTCAAATCAAGCTCTCAAGCGGTGATACTGATACTTTCGGAGAGTCATTTCTCATCGAAGCTGGCATGGAACAGATTTCACAGGAGGACTGTGGAGGAGACATCATGACTGTGTGGAATCGCCGTCATTGACAATTTCCGCTTCGAATTCGCTTTCCTCTCTCCGTGTCCACAAGAATATGCCTACAGCGATCGCTGATAGTAGAATTGTTGAAATCACCATTACGAATAACAAGGAAATGCCTGACTTTGAAAGGAATGTGGTCTCTTCCTCGAAGGCCGGTATGGTGCTCTCATCGTACACAGGACGACTCATGATCAAATCGAAAGCTGAGGATGGATCATACAAATCAGATGGTTGTGCAGGATCGAGATCTGAATAGCCGTCAGTTCTAATCGGGACTTCTACGATGACTTCAGAGGTCACATCGATAGTTAGCAGTACATCGACAGTGTACGGGACCCGGGGCTCCAAGAATTCAGAACCGGATAATATCGAGTTGAATGGTAGAGAGACTGCAGTCCCAGTGACATCGAACTCAGCCCATTTACTCCAATGTTCAGTATCTACATCGAGTTGGATGTATATCGTGTCTCCGACTGCTGTTCCTTGGCCCTGTGCATCGTCATTCCCATCTGAACCAAGATCTACATTGGGCCTGATCTGTGCTGCTTGAGCTGTATTGATATCCCAGCCCAAGGAGCTGAATGATATCTGCATCTCAAAAGTTCCATTTGGAACCCACACGTAATGTCGATCGTCGGTGGAGAATGTACCGAATGTACTGGTAGGACCGTTGTTAAAGTGGCTCCACTCACCTTTCCACGCATGTCTGAGCTGGTCAGTCTTCAATGGTATGTTACGGATGTCCATTACATCCTCGTAGTGATCTAATGCATCCCATACCGTGGCACTGGGGTGGTTGACGAAGCCATCCTCATCAGGGTCCCTCATCACCTGAAGCGTCCTTGCGAGAGCAAGTGCCTTGTCTGTATCTACAAGACCATGGCCCACTCTCCAATCATGGCATCTTCTGGTGTTTTCAGAGACATGGCAATCCTCAGGGATATTGCTGCATGCATCGTCGTCATTTCCTTCTTCACAAGAGTTTCGAAGTAAATCATAGTTTGATGTCAACTCCAGAATGAGTTCAACTTCATGGACCCTTGACTCATTTCTTTCCCTCCAATTCTCAAATTGAATGCCTTTTGCAGTGTCATCGAAATAGAGGCTTTCCCCTTCATCGTGATCTTCGATCTGATAGTCTGCAGCCCCTAATGATGGTGCAGCAGCAAGTAACAATGTAGCTATCCCCCCGATGTGGGGGGTCGCCATGCTTGTTCCTGAAATCGACATGTAGTACATGTCTCCCTGTGCGGTTGTAGACGCATCGATAGCAGTACCTCTGGGAGAAGTGGCCCAGATATCCCTCCCCGGGGCTCCCAAATCAGGCCATGTATGTTGCTGGGTTGACCAACCGCGACTTGAGAAGGAGGTTACTGCAGAGCCATCATGAGTAAGGGCAGCGATTGAAATAGCACTCGGAGTGTTTGCATAGACATTGGTCCTTAGGTCATCTTCTGATTCTTCACCGCTACCACCTGAATTTGAAGCAGCAAATATTACAGCTACATCGTTGTCATATGTGAGCATGTCAGTGAGTAGGGTAACTGCGTTGCTGGGGTTATAGTCTCCATTGGTGCCCCATGAATTTGATACGACCCGGATATTGTATTCATTCAACCCCGGCCTACTATGCTGATAGGTCCATTCCAATCCTTCCACTGCTGCGAAGATGGATGCTCCATCTCCTGTGCCAAGAGCCACAATAGTTGCCCCCTTGGCTGTGCCTAATCGCCTTCCTGCAGATGCGTCACCGTTTCCTGCAATTGTTCCACCTACGTGCGTTCCGTGACCCGATGAAGTATCAGAGTTGCAGTTTGGAGCGTCAACCCATGCCACACCAGTCCATTTGGCCGACCAAATCAGCTTTTCTCCGGACCAAGGTTCCCCACAATCGAAATCTGGATGCTCGCCGTCTATTCCTGTATCCAGATCCACTGCTGTTGCTCCTTCACCATCATATTCGGTGAAAGACAAATCTGATTCAGTCTTCAAAATTCCATCAGTCCCTATTATCGCCCTATGCCAGGCGAGGCTAGCATTGACGACATTGACTGTCTCGTGCATCATTGACTCGACGTTATTCTGATCGCCGGGTAAGAAAAAGTGCTGAAGGAGCAGGTTTGCTTCCATGTGTTTTACGAAGCTGAATCTAGATATCTTTGCGATGGATTCAGGGCTTGCAGATATTAACCCGCCATCAAGAATCTCCATTTCACCGATTAACTCTGCCCCTGTTGATTCTATGGCCCTCCAAAGGTCGTTTTTAGCCTCTTGATCAAATTGGATAATCGTCTCTATTCTGTCAGAGCTGGAGAGCTCGTCGATTAGTTCTGATGTCATTTTTGAGTGGTCGGGAGCGGAAGGGTCAGCGGTAACTGCGAAGGAAATTGATGTCCCGAACATCAATGCGACCAGCAATAGTGAAACCCGGCGCATGGACATTGCTCGTGATCGTCTTTCTTCAAGACTCCTGAATGCCGTTCGGATGTCACTTAATGGTGGGCGATACAGGATTCGAACCCGTGTCCTAGCGTCCGAAGCGCCAGATGATATCCAGACTACACCAATCGCCCATCTGGTTGCGACGGTCCCCCAGTCTTGAATGCGACGGGTGGTCGGTTTCGATTGAGCATGTCTTTGGTGGCTTGTGTTGCAAACATGTTCGAATTGTGTTCAGTATCTTTGGTTCGTCGGCTATTATTGAGTTCAGTGGCCCACTGCTCTAACTATTATCCTGGACAAGCTCCTGTGCACTCTGGTCATGATGGCCAATTCAATATGCCATCCGATTTGTTCCATTTTATTCGTCAATTCACTCCATTTATACCCCAATACTTCTGCATTACCAGGTATCTCAATGTCGTTGACTTGAAATTCAGAAGATGTGGGAAGAATGGTAACTATGCGTCCTTTAGGATCTATTCTTGAAGCAGCATTGCATGCTGAGATGAACAATTCGAACGCATCAGAGGATGTTTTGGAATTTCTGGCGTAAGGCGGATCGAATATGAAAGCCGTATTTTCTCTTACGCCCCACAAATCATCTATCTTACTAGCGTCAAATTCACGGAAGGCGGATTTAGTGGGGATTTTGCCAAATACATTCTCGAAATTTAATTTGGAGCCTTGAATCATCTCGGAGTCCAAATCACTGGCTAAAACAGATATTCCACGGTGGAATGCCTGAATGGGAATGCATCCAGTTCCACTAAATGGGTCGATTACGACAGAAGGTGGCAGGCCTTCCGAGTAAGCCATGGAAATCAGGAAACTTGCAAGACGAGGATCAAGAGTCACGGGTTTGAAGTATGGCATGGATGTCATTGGCAGATTCAGAAAAGGATGGTTGACTGATTTTTCAATGCCAATTACTGCGATGGGGTTCGATATCATGGGATCAGGATGCTGGGGCTTATCTGCTGAGCCTGCTAGGATGATGCGAACTGTGATTTCGGGGTCATTAAGGTCAACGACTGCACCGTCACCGGAGATTACCTTGCCGATGACGGCCTCGATTTCCCGTTTCTTGAAGCCAGGAACGCCGTCTCCAAGAATAGTGGTTCTGACCGCAAAGGTACCCGCTATCGGGTAATCAGATAGCCATCGACGTATTGAATCTGAAATCTCCTCCATCCGCATTGGGAGGATGGTAGCATTATCGATGATCATGGTAGAATAAGAGCATGTGACGTCGAAGTCTTTTTTTTGGTCTATAATTACAATTCTCGGATGTATTGCCTGATTTGAGCCGTGTATTCTGAGCACCTCTTCTCTGAATAAGCGTGGATGCCATCCGGAGCCAAGGATCATCCTGACCATGTTGTGCGCTAGTGCAACAGTCCTTCAACCCTAAAGCCCATAAGGTGCTGGCAAAGGGTAGTCGTAACCATGGGATGCAACCTCAGAGACCTAGTAACCCCGTATTCAATGGATCTCGCAGAGTTACGAGGTCAGCGGGTTGCAGTGGATGTTTTCTTGAATGCGTATCAATTCATAACCAGCCTCACTGGTCCGGATGGAAGACCTCTTTCTCATGAAGGCCGTGTTACTGCGCATCTATACGGTTTCCTTGATCGGGCCTCGTCGCTTGTGGCTCATGGAATCGATCCTGTTTTTGTTTTCGATGGCAAGGCACCTGATTTGAAGCGTGATACGCTTGATGAGCGTAAAAAAAGGAAGGAGGAGGCTCGGCGGCGGTGGGAAGAGGCTGTCGAAGCTGGGGATTTGGACGTTGCAAAGAAGTTGGGGCCACAAATTGCAGAGTATACCCCATCAATGGTTCAGGATACGAAGCGTCTGTTTGACTTGATGGGTATCGTGTGGATTGACGCTCCCATGGAGGCTGAGGGTGCTGCAGCGATGATTTGTAAACGCGGAGGGGTTTCGGCTGTTGCCAGTCAAGATTGGGACACCCTACTCTACGGAGCTCCGGTAATGATTAGAAATCTAACCGCACATGGGACAAAGAGGTTTGGAAGAGTTCTGAAAGCTGAACGCATAGAGCTTGAAGAGACTTTGCTTAATCTTGAGATCTCGAAGGAACAATTTGTGGATCTTGGAATAATGATTGGAACTGATTTTCATCCAGGTTTCAAGGGTGTCGGTCCGAAAACAGGAATGAAATTAATTCGGAAATTCGGAACTTTGGAGGGAGTGGCTGAACATCGAGGGGTGGTGATTCCTGAAAATATCGATGTTATTCGCAACCTTTTCCACAATCATCCAACCGTTGAGGAGGATCCTCCAGATTACACCTCCGGCCATGAAGAAGGTATTATGCAGATGCTCAGAGATGAGCTCGGTTTTGGTGAAAGTCGAATCGTGAAGGCAATAGAGAGGCTCTCATCCTCGAATCGACTTAGATCTTCCAGTAAACCTACTCTTTTCGACTTTTGAGTGTTTAACATGGTCAGGAAATTGAGTCTGGAGGGATACGATAGAAGTTTGATATCTCGTGTTCTTATCGCATTGGTACTAATTTCCTCAATTTTATTTTACATTCTAAATTATGATAGAATTGGTCCATTAAACATAAAAAATCTTCATGGTAATGGAGGTGTAGATACTTGGTTAAGAGTCGTTTTCCGCCTTTCTTGTGCGTATCTAGCCATTCACACAACCTTGTTCTGGATGGTGTTTAATCCTGTTCCGGGGGTCATGGTCGTTCTCTTCAGGGAGAGCCTGGAAGTCCGGGAGCATCCCTCACAGGGCCTTGAGAAGTTGGGGACCTTTAGTTCGTGGACATTGATCCTGTTCGGGGCATCTATGCTGCTGAATGGTCTAATATCCATTGGGGTTGGAGTTGGCATTGAGATCCCGCCTTGGTTAATTATGAGTGGAGTATCAATTTTCGCGACTGGATTCGCTTCTGCTGCACTGACCGCACTTGTTGTTCGTCACGTCATAATTCCATCAATGGTTGACAATGGCGAGGATCTAGATCATATGTTCAAGCCACACGAGCATGTAATGCATAATTTAGCACTTGTACTACTCTCAATTGATTTATTATTGGGTGGCATGGTAATTCTTTGGGAATTAATCAGTTTAAGCCTCATAGTTGGAGCATTGTACCTTATCTTCGCCGAATTCTGGGCGATAAAAGGAGCAGGTTACTACGTCTATGAGTTCATAGACCCAAGGCCTAAATTTGCACCTCTATTCCTGTCGGGCTTGTTGGGGGTCTGTTTGATCTCATTCTGTATTGGCCTTGCTATATCTGAGATAAGGGAAGATTATCCGTTATTAGCTGCATTTGCAATACTTCTTTTCTTGTCATTCTCAGTGCGCTTTCGAGACCCTTCGACCAGATAAGATGGGAATTTAGCGAAGGCTGCTCTAGGAATCTTCTGGATTATTCTCCCGTCTCCCTGGGTGAATCTAAAAGCGATGAGAGCTTCTTCGTGAGGCTCATAGAAAGAGCCTCACGAAGAGCATTCAGTTGCGGTTCCGATCAAACTACGTCGGTGTCATTCTCTAACTCATCGAGAATACCGTCGCCATCATCATCATCATCCAAATGGTCATCGATCCCATCGTTGTCGTGATCGAACTGACCCGTTAGGTCGTTCCCATCATACATCTCGAACCAGTCAGACAATCCATCGTTGTCATCGTCAGTGTCGACTAGATCT
>PBBV01000025.1 GCA_002717835.1 Methanobacteriota archaeon | reverse complement strand
CGATGTGGCGCGGCAGGGGAGATTCGAACTCCCGAGGTGAGACACCACTGGATTAGCAATCCAGCGCAATGGCCAGGCTATGCGACTGCCGCAATGTTCTCGCGACCTAAGATTCCGGCTTAAGCCGAGCGGTTGGAATCATTCTTCTTCTGCCTTGCCTAGAGAATCATCGTCATCCCCGTCGATGAGCTCAGCTGGGAGGCGCGCTACGAAAATAACCTCGTCAATGTGAGACTTTTTCTTAGCGTCCCTAAGCTCCATTATTCTGGTCCCCTTGGTAACTTTGCCCAGAGTCTCCTTAGTCTGAGTTGCGGGCATGCGGATCATCATCCCCTTCTCTGTCAGCATGAATAGCTGATCAGAGAGGTCCGGGATTTGTCTGACGCCAACAATCGAGTCTTCATCTGATAGTGCCATCGTTCGAACCCCTTTCGTACCTCTGTTGGTTTTCCTATATCCGTCCCTATCCATGCGCGGCTCACCACCATCATCGAAGAGAGGAGAGCCATCTTCGCTGATAGTTTGAATCATCTCTCCAGAGCCCAATCGACTACGTTTTGCCATGCCATACTTGGAAATTGTAAGGACGCTCGTATCGAAGTCATCAGTCACAATCATGCCAACTACCCTATCGCCGGATTGCAGCTTCATACCTCCCACTCCCTGACTGACTCTGCCCTGTACTCTGACTGTATGGGTGTTGTGGACTTCCCCTGTTGACGGATCGTGCCTTGTCTTGACTTCAGACGGCAAGAACCGGCAGGCGTACCCCCCGGAAGATACCAGAACCACATGATCTTCCTCAGTAGCAGGTCTGACTTGGACCAGAGAGTCATTTTGCGTTGCAAATTTCAGGGCATACTTGCCGTTCCTGTTTATTTTCACATATTCCGAAAGATGACTTCTCTTTATTCTGCCCTGGCTTGTGGCAAAGATGAGATAGTGACCCTCTGGATTATCAATCAACTCCCTGTCCATCGGAAGTATCGAGATCACTTTCTCGTCGTCCCTGAAACCCTCCAAAAGATTGCGTATGTGCGTACCTCTCCCGTACCTGCTGGCAGAAGGCGTCTCCCATGCGCGAAGCCCGTAAACTCGGCCTTGATTCGTGAAAATAAGTAATCTGTCCTTTGAGAAGCAAGTCACAATCGCCGCAGGGGCATCTTCTTCTTTGGTAGCGACACCCTTGAGCCCCTTACCGCCTCGATTTTGAAGGCGGAATGCCTCAACAGGAAGATGCCGTATGTAATCTTCCTGAGTCAGTGAAATTACAATTGCCTTCTCCTCAATTAGATCTTCTCTGTCCATTGAGAGCGGCATGGGGTCAATCACGGATCTCCTTTCGTCCCCATGCTTCTCCATCATCTCGTCTAATTCCCCGATTAAGATGTTGAGGCGCCTAGCCCTTGAGGCGATTATATCCGAGAGATCCTCGATTTTTATCTTCAAATCTTCAAATTCGCTCTTAACTTTCTCAACATCAAGGCGACTGAGTTGGTACAGGCGACGCTCTGCGATAGCCTTAGACTGAGCCTCTGTGAAATCGAACGGAGCAACCCCTGCAATCTCTTCTTTTCCTTGGAGTACTGCTTCAAACTGTTCCCTGCTTGAACTTGATCTGCCAACTTTGATTACATCACTAATTCTATCCTGTGCTTTGACTAGACCTTCTAGGATATGCGCTCGAGCCTCGGCCTTTTCCAACTCAAATTTGGCCCTCCTCTCAATGACAGACTCCCGATGCTCAACATAGGTATGCAACATTACTGGGAGTGTTAGGAGGACTGGTCTTCCGTCTAATATTCCCATCATGTTGGCTGAATACGATTCCTGCAATCTGCTTGACTTGAAAAGCTGGTTAAGAACTGCATGAGGGTCGGCGTTATTTTTCACTTCAATCACCACACGTATTCCTTCCTTGGATGACTCATCGCGAATGTCTCTTATTCCGACCACAGAACCCTTGGAAACTAAATCCGCTATATGGACAAGCATGTCTGACTTCTTGACCTGGTACGGTATTTCATGGACGACAATCCTCTTGCCCTTGGAGTCATCATGAACATCACACCTTGACCGGACATGGAACCTCCCCTTTCCGGTGGAGTACATGTCGAGAATGCCGTCCAATCCGTGGATCGTTGCACCTGTTGGGAAATCAGGGCCCTTGACGTGCTCCATATACTCTTCAACCGAGATGCCAGGCATTTGCTGGTTTTCCACACCTTCCTCAAGTATTGCTCCAACGTGCAATCTGATTGCTCCAGCCACTTCATTGATATTGTGTGGGGGAATTCTTGTTGCCATTCCTACAGCAATTCCGTCACTTCCATTCAGGAGTAGGTTGGGAAGTCTTGCTGGAAGAACTGTGGGCTCCATATCGGAATCATCGAAATTAGGCTGAAAATCGACGGTTTTCTTTTCTATGTCTTCTAGCATGTGCTTGGAAATCTTATCCAGCCTACTTTCCGTGTATCTCATCGCAGCTGGGGGATCGCCATCTATGGATCCGAAGTTTCCTTGTCCATCCACGAGAGGGTACCTCAGCGAGAACTCCTGTGCCATTCTAACCATCGTATCGTAAATCGATTGATCGCCATGTGGGTGATATTTACCCATAACCTCACCTACTGAACGCGCAGACTTGCTGTATTTCTTCTCAGATGTATGTCCTCCTTCGTGCATACCATATAGCACACGGCGGTGAACTGGCTTGAGCCCGTCTCTCACATCGGGCAAGGCCCTGCCAATAATCACAGACATCGCATAATTGATGTAAGACGTTTTCATTTCCTTGTCCAATGAATGATTCAGAATGTTCTCATTGCTGATGGAGGTGTCGGAGCCCCCATTCTCTTCAGATGTCAAGATTCGTCACCTCCTTAGCATGCTTTTCGATGAACGCCCTTCGATCCGGGACATCCTCCCCCATTAGTATCTCAAATAGCCTGTCCGACTCTTCAGCGTCCTGAACTGTGACTTTTAGCATAGTCCTAGTCATTGGATTCATGGTGGTGTCCCATAGTTGATCTGGATTCATCTCGCCGAGACCTTTGTATCTCTGAATACCGATTTTCGTGTTAGGGTTACCGCCTTGCAATTCCAAAATCACTTTGTCTCTCTCTTCATCTGAAAATACGTACTTGCTCACGCGACCTTTTGTCAATTGGTACAGTGGGGGTTGAGCGATGTAAACATGCCCATCAACTATTGCGGGCCTCATGAATCTCCAGAGGAACGTTAGCATCAACGTCCTGATATGGGCGCCATCAATATCTGCATCACACATTATGATTATCTTCGAATATCTTAGTTTATCAGAATCAAATGACCCTTCTTCTTCGGTATTGTTACCGACTCCAGCCCCAAGAGCGCGAATCATGGTCTGGATTTCCTGATTCTGAAATACTTTCGCAGCATTGTGTTTTTGCCTTTCCACGTTGAGAATTTTTCCACGCAAAGGAAGAATTGCTTGAATCCGACGGTCCCTCCCCGTCTTCGCAGAACCACCGGCAGAATCACCCTCTACTAGGTATACCTCACACTCACTTGGGTCTCTGGACTGACAGTCTGCTAGCTTTCCTGGTAGACCTCCCCCCTCCAGAACTCCTTTCCTGCGAGTGAGGTCTCGGGCTTTACGAGCAGCTTCCCTCGCCTTGGAAGCTAAGAGCGCTTTTTCGACAATCTGCTTTGCAACAGATGGGTTTTCTTCGAAGAACTCTCCTAGTTTGTCGTAAACTATGGTCTGGACTATGCCAGTTACTTCGCTGCTGACTAACTTGTCTTTCGTCTGTGATGAGAAAGAGGGATCAGGATGCTTCACACTGACTACTGCAGCCAGCCCCTCCCGCACATCGTCTCCAGATAGTGCGTCCCCTTTCAGCAACTTCCTCTTCTTGGCATATGAATTTACAGAGCTTGTGAGTGCAGTTCTCAAACCGGACATGTGGGTCCCACCGTCCTTGTTCCGTATGATGTTGGTATAGCAACGAATGGACTCGCTGAAAGCATCAGACCACTGCAGTGCCAGTTCGACTTCAACACACCCCTTCTCGATTTCTTTTTCACCCCTTATTTTGATGACTTCTGAGTGAAGGACTTCTCTTCTCTCATTTAGTTGGCCCACATATTCCGATAGACCTCCTTCGTAGAGGTGCTCTGAGACATGGGGCTCTTCCCCCCTCTCATCCAAAATTGTCATCTTGAGTCCGGCATTTAGGAAAGCAGTTTCACTAACTCGCGTATCCACTTCTTCGAAATCAAAATCTACTACTTCAGTGAATATGGATAGGTCTGGCTTGAACGATATTTTTGTTCCTGTGTCCGAACACTCCCCTATCTTCTTAAGCGCTTCAACTGGAACCCCAGCTTCATATCTTTGGAAGTAAATCACTCCTCCTCTGTAGATAGTCATCTCCATCCACTCAGATACTGCATTCACCGCTGAAACACCGACTCCGTGGAGCCCTCCCGATACTTTGTAGGAACTATTGTCGAATTTACCCCCTGCATGTAACTTGGTCATAATCACCTCCGCGGCTGATATCCCATACTCTTCATGAGTGTCGACGGGGATGCCTCTGCCAAAGTCCCTGACTGAAAGTGAACCATTTTGATGCATGGTGATTTCCACAGAATCAGTGTGGCCTGCAAGATGCTCATCAACGGAGTTGTCAACTACTTCCCATATGCAGTGATGTAGTGCCGAACCATCATGGGGATCGCCAAGGTACATCCCAGGTCGTTTTCTTACTGCTTCCAGTCCTTCTAAGACTTGGATATTCGATGCATCATAGGTCTCTGGCATGAAAATTCCCCACCCCGCGAAGGTTCCCTACGGGAACCTTCGATTATTAACGTTAAAAGTCCACGTCGGCGGTATATGAAACATCCCGTCATAATCGACTAATTGCACCAATTAAGCACATAATCGGGGCGATTCGAAAATTTCGGAGGTAGTCACGATTATACACACGAATTCAACCCACAGCTCGTGGATACACCAAAGATATGCGCGACTCTGACCGGAACGACGGTCGAGGAGATGCTCGCAGATGCGTCTCTCGCCACTGTTGCTGGTGCAGATATGGTTGAAGCTAGACTCGACATGCTCTACATGGAGGAAACTCCAGTGCCTTCGGATTCAAGCAACAATGATCAGAATTCAAGATTCAGACACTCGGAAACGGTGTTGACTCCTAGGGATGATCCCGACATAAATATCGATGAAGCCCTTTCTCTCTTGGAAGCAGGAATCGAACTACCAGTGGTGTTAACTTGCAGACCAATGCGTCAGGGTGGTTATTTCCCTGGAACCGAAGAAGAGAGATGCGCAATTTTGAGGAAAGCCATCGAATCTGGGGTTTCATGGGTCGATCTGGAGACAGATATAGAGCCAAAGATCCGTAGTGATTTGGTTAAACTTGCAGGGAAGAAAACCAGGATCATCGCCTCTGTCCACTTCGACAGGGCCCCCGACGACTCAAATGAGGTCATTGAGAAAGTCAGAGACATGGCGAGCCATGGCGATTTAGTCAAGGCTTGCTACGCGACATCAGGAAAAAGATCAGCATTGAAGCTGTTCGAGGCTGCATGGGAGCTAAAGGAAGAAGAATTTGACTACACGATCATGGGACTCGGAGAGGCAGGTGATTGGACAAGGATACATGCACCAGCTATCGGCATATCGATGGTCTATACAACAAGTGAACTAGGCCCAAAATTGACCTCTTCAGGCAGAATAAACACGGTTGAACTAACTGGCGCATGGGAGATGCTCGGCTACTCCTGAGCATCCTCGCGCGACCCGTCTTTTCGTAACCATTCTTCTCCCGTGTCTCCCTCTACAAGAGGCATTGATCTGCCATACTCTTCCTTGGACTCATTATCGTCCTTCCACCCGTGAAATCTTGAATGGAGCACTGCTGGCCCAATAATCAATAGAATGGGCGGCAAGCATACCAGCGCATATGCTGTGATGGCCGGAAGTATCACTCGCTCCTCTACTTCGACAGTCACCTCTGCGATCAATCCCATACCCTCATGAGGTTGATTACCCGATCTGGAGGAGTTCCAATTGTCGAGAACGAGATACATGTTTGAATCCGGCTCTTCCCCCCACCAGTTGATGTAAGCTGTTTGATCGGAGTCTATGGATGTGGTGAACTCAGTCTGTTGAACACGCTCATAGGCATGAACGTCTCTGAATGGCAGCCATGTTGCCATATCCCTCCATTCCAGCGGTATTGATTCCAACGCCACATCCATTCCATCAAATCTAGAATCATAGTCAAATTTGTAAATTTCGAAATCAGTATCTGCAAGCAGATAAACATCCCCAATGGGGGGCGATCCGTCCGTTATTTCGGTTGGATCCAAATAATATGTAACGCAGAATCGATATCTGTATCCTTTGACGAGCTCCATTCTCAGGGCCATGGCATCATCGGCAGGGACCATGACCTCGGCATAGATGTCCTCAGACAGAGGATTCAGGTCAAATTCTCCACGGCCAAAACCCCAGTCTTCATCGAATTCATCAAAAATTCCGTAGCCACCTGCATCTACGATTTCGACCTGCGTCGAATTGGCACCTTGATCAGGTGCAACTGAGCACGATGACTGCTGGCCACTTGTCCCGTTGATAGGCATTAGGCCCACGGAAAGGAGTATGAATACTGCTGATGCTGCATATGCCCTCATCACTTCACCTTCTTGAGCGCACGGGACGTATGTACCCCGATTCATCGTCCCTTCGGTCCTCTATGGTCAGATACTTTGGCTGAGGTGGCGCTGTATGCTGGTCCATGCCCTGAAGGCCACCCTCACGCTTCACCTCAGGAACACCAAAGGTTTGATCGAATTCCTCTGCCTCTACCTCCTCATCATCCTTTTGCCTCAGTATCATCCACCAAAGGATTGCTAGGAGCGATACAAGAGCGAGAAGCCCGATGTTTTCTTCTGAGGGGCGGAAGTCCTCCAGTGTCAATTCTCCAAGTGATTTCGGATCATCGGATTGTTGATCTGTATACACTGTCACAACGAAAATCCTGTCAACGCATATGTCCACTCCGTCACATACTCTCAGTAGAACCTGACGCTCACCTACTTCAGACCATGAAGCATCCAACCACTCGAAATCATTAGTCGGATCGCCATCCCCGTCCTCGTCAAGTAGAATGTCCGTATCCCAGAATGTTTCAAGCTCACCCGTCAACAGCCATTGCCTGTCATTTGAGACAGATCCATCCCCATCACTGTCAACAAAAGCGTCTTTGTCTAGCCAAGCCACGATTCCAGATTCAAGATCCGGATCAAAGAACGTAGCGGATATCTCGATAACGTCACCAACCGTTATTTGGTCCGTGTTTACAATGCTCTGTGCAGGTATCACAGGCGCCTTGGACACGGTCACTAGAATTGTCGTGCTTTGAACATCGCCAGTAAGGAAACCGTCCCTCACAGTCAGGGTTACGGTGTAATCTCCTGGTTGGGACCATGAGTGCCATGCAGTTGCACCTTCTTGAATAGGACTCCCGTCTCCGAAGTCCCAATACCAGTCAACAATACCAGTCCAATCAGCAGATTCGGGGTCGGTAGATGTGCCATTTTCGAATTCATCATCCCCATCTATACTGCTCCCCCCATCCAAGAAAAGAGGCTGTCCGGGCGCTAGGAAAATCCCACCATCGGTAGTGTGGGGTACCATCCATATCACGGAGGGATCATCTGTATCCACAGTTTCTAAAATGGGGTCGTCGCCATCTGTCGCAATCCTGGCCTCTATTTCCGGTATAGGCTGGGGATTTGAGATCTCTATGGTATACGTTTTGACCCCCGACTCCTCGCCGAGACTATCGAATACTACTAGGGATACAGAATAAGTGCCTGGTTCATCGAAAGCGTAGAAGACTGTAGAAATATTGTCAATTGTCTCTCCATCTATTGTCCATCTAAAGGAAAGATCCCCTGCAAATCCGTCCGGATCATAACTAGATGTAGCATCGAATATGTACTCCTGTCCAGATTCTCCATCCAATGGTCGACTTAAAACAGCCAGTGGCCGTTGATTGAGGACTAGAACATTGAATGTATGTGTTGTTCTATTGCCATCGTTATCTTCAACCTCCAGAGTCACATTCTTGACGCCAGGAGTTTTCCACGCAACTCTTGGATTGGAGAGGTCAGAACTTGTCTGTGTGAAGTCCGAACCGAGTGATAGCGATGATCCACCTATATTCACGCCATCATCCTCGGCACCAGTTTCAAATGACCATGACCATGAGACGATTACTCCATCCACGTCTTCGAAGACGTCTGGGAGTATCATTGGAGTAAGTGTGAATGTTTGCAGGGGCTGATCGAGGACCAAGGAGGGGGGCCTATTCAAAATCGTGACAAGGTAATCCGATCTCACCCTGTGAATTCCATCATCCACAGTCAGTCCAAGTGTGTACACTGTGCCATCTGAATCCCCATCATTCCAAGCGTGGCTAGTTTCTGTCAGACCAATTCCGGACTCAACCTGCCCGTCCCCCCAGTCCCACTCGAACCAAAGTAGTTCGAGAGGCACGTTGTCTTCTGTCTGGCGAGATGAGAACGCAACTCTCTGTCCCGTAAGTAAGGAAATCCCTTCCCCAATCGACAACCCTTCTATCGAAATTTCAGGCAGTGGATCAGAAGAATCATTGACAAAAATGTCCCAGGTGACGATATCTGAATTTGCCTGTCCTTGATCTGTAACGAGAAGTGTCACGGTGTAGTTACCATTCTGAGTGTATGAGTGATAGGGATTTTTCAAGGTCGAAGATGATCCGTCGCCAAAATCCCAGATATACGCTGCAGGCGGCTCTATGTTTGAGTATGTGCCATTTTGAAGACCAATCCCCCATTCGTCGATACCCGACCCGAAGAATGCTATTTGCAGCCATGGTTGCGTGTCGATTGTGGACGAAGATCCAGATGCTGTAGGCATCATATTGGAGAGGTTTTCTTGGTATCCTAGCGCCTGGTCCACTTCCGACCCTTCTCCGTTAATGAGGCTCAGTCTGAATGTCCAGTCACCGTCCGACTGAGGTGTGAACCAGAAGCGCCCTTCCACTGGATCGCTATTTCCTGCAATCATCTTGTTAGTGGAACTCGACACAACTACGCCATTAGAGTCAACCGCCTCAATCAGGATGTCGACACGTTCGTAGAATGCCTGAGAAAGAACCTGATATCCAACTTCAACAGAATCGTCATTACCATCCCCATCTCGATCGAACGTGATGGATTCTGATATGCTAATTTGTGCAGGGTCAGTGATTAGTTGAGCAAACACTTCCAGGGATGCTGTCGGGTAACCCTCTGGAGGAAGAGGGCCGCAACTTGCATATGCGTAGTCGCAATCACCGATGGAACTCTCGAACCTAACTATCACCCACACATCATCAACATCGCCTCCGAATGATTGGACTAGTCCTAGGAGATCCGAAGTAGTCGGATCCACAACCATGTTCGTTATCGACCAAGTTCCGGTTGAGGAATCCCGCTGAAGGAGGGATCCCATAAAGCCTGATTCAGATGGCTGAACTCTGATACTTAATTGCGCACCAGTACCTCCAGTGTACCGGTATGCACGAATACCCCATCCCTCGATTTCTTGTACACCGCTCCTTGCCATTTCTGACCATGTATCGTTGAAACCGCTGTATTGTACTCGACATATGGTGCTCGAGCAACCGAATGCCAAATCAAGATTACTGAAACCAAGCCCCAGCTGGTTACTGTCCAACGTCGCAGCTGCCGAGAAATTCGCAAAGATATCTGAAAATGTTGTACCCACTGGTGTTGCACCTGGCTCAGGTGCAAGTGCGAGATTAACAATGCCCTGGCTGCCCTTTGCCGAGTCTGCGATTAGCCGTTGGAAAGCATTCGATCCTCCCATTGTATCTACAACATACAACATCATGAGGAAACCAGCGCCATAATCCCCATTCCTTTGATTCCACCATCTTACCGACATGTTGGATGACTCCGTCCACCCATTCGCATGCCCAATCAAGGCATTCGTGAGCCCAAATGTCAGATATGCCGCCATATCAGCCGCCCCCTCATCGATCCAGATATATTCCCCTGGGTCTCTTGCAGAATGCAAAAGGTGTGCAAACTCGTGTGAAATAATCGTATTTCTCCAAGAGAGATCTTCTGAATCCATGAAGATTATTTCCCTAGCTGAGGACATTGATGGGTTGAAATAGCCACCAATACCACCAGCACCATCGATTGAGAGTATCAGAAGCTCTACAGTGCACGTGTCATCGATATCAGGAATAGATCCGAAGTAAGATGTGACGGTTGGTTGGATTGTATTGTCCCACGTAGTTGAGATGTCATTCAGAGTTGTTGCTTGAATGGATATTCCAGTTTCAACTAGAATAGCTATTCCTGATCCCACTTTAGCCACAATCGCATCAGTGGATTCGCTACCTTGGTTGACGGTAACAGAATCTCCTTCCTGATGCGCACTAGCACAAGATCGTATTTGAGACCTTGAATTTGTGATGCTCAGAGCATCGACGCGCCCCGGAAACCCTTCATCGACCCATTGTGTCTTGAGCGGTATGTAGCCAGAGGAAACAGAAAACTCGGTTCCAGGATAATATCGGCCATCCTCATCGGTCTTCCCTGAATCTTCTGATTCATGGGTAATTCCCTCCTCAAAATCCCCTGCGGATAGGGGGGCAACTAGTGTAGAGATTAGGAGGATCAACACCAAAAGAAATGGTAGTGATTTGTCCTGATGTCGATGACCAGTCAGCATACCGCCTCCTTACAGCATTTCATACCTTTGCAGGCGACTTTTAACATCGATGGAGCGTCGTTCGGACGATATGGCATCCCCATCCAACGTCCATCACACGGCTGCCATTCTAATCAGCCTGCTGATTATTTTGCCATCATCAGTTTCTGCAACCTTGAACCACAATCTAGTTTCCACGATTCCGCATGATGGTTTTGCATTCACTCAAGGACTCGAGATTCAGGACGGCAGAATGTATGAATCAACAGGTCTCTATGGGCATTCCCAAGTAAGGGAGATATCATTGGAAGACGGTTCTTTGATTAGATCACATGACCTAAATGACTCATTCTTTGGCGAGGGTCTGACCTTGATTGGTGACAGAGTACTTGTTTTGACTTGGAAAGCAGGATTGATACTAGAATTCGAACGAGATACATTCAATCAGAGCACTCAGCATAATCTCGAAGGAGAAGGGTGGGGGATTTGTTCTTTCGAAGATAAAATAATGGTTTCAGATGGAACAGACCAAATTTCTATATTAGATCCTCTGACATTAGAACCGACTGGGTCAATCCAAGTAACGTCGAACGACTCAGAAATCTGGAATCTGAATGAACTTGAGTGTGTTGGCGACATGATCTATGCAAACCAGTGGATGTCGCCTTTCATACATGTGATTTCAGCTAACGACGGCAAATTAATGTCAACCCTTGATTTGTCTAATCTTCCATCTGGCACTTCAGGAGATAGAAATGAGGTACTCAATGGAATTGCATGGGACGAAGAAAGACAAGGATTCTGGGTTACAGGAAAGAATTGGACAAATATGTACCTCATTGAGTTGTACGAGACCCAACAAAACGCGTATCCACAGGATATTGGAAACTCTTTGTCAGCATCAATAACCTCTCAAATGAAATTCATACTGATATCTTTGGGGATATTGGGGGCTGTTGCTGTAGCCGTATCTCTTATCCGGACCCCACCATCCTTATCGGCGTACAATGAGGACGAATGAACATGGTCCGAGAGCGTCTCACCGAGGGAGTCATCGAGTGGCGGGACCAAATCCGCGCAGATCCCGCAGCAAGAAAGGCAGGCTCATTCTTGATTGGAATAGGCTCAACCATGGGCGTAGTTCTCGGTTTGCTATTGATTTCGGTAAATCCCTCGGATCTATTGGAGGACTCTGCGTCTGATAGAACTGCAACTCTGAATGGAATGGTAATTGAGGCATTAGAAAGCGATAAAGAAGGAGGTGAACCAATTGGAAATGCTAGTCTGACACTCTTTGATATGGATGGTTCAGTACACAGAGGCCCTATCTTATCAGACTCATCTGGAAGGTTCTCATTCAACGAAGTGAAACGGGATGATATGCGCCTGGAGGTGGAAATGGAGGGTAAAATCTCCGAGTACCGATTACTGGTTCCGGGAGACTCATCACAGATTGTAATATCAATGTCCAAAGGCAATGGGTCCTCAGATGTAATCGATCTGAGAGGAGAAAGCCACTTGGACGACTCAGCATTGTTGGGGACTTTAATCGCCTTCGGAACCATTCTTGCGGGCCTTGCAGGCATCTCAGCGTCTGTGAGCGGTTATCAGGGTAAGGCATATCGAAGAACTCAGGTATTTGCTTTCATAGGCCTTTGGAGTCGCGGAGGAGTATTCATCGGACCATTCATGATTTTGCTGGGTATGGCAATCATATCCAGCACACGCATTCAATTTGAGAAGAAACCAAATCAGGTGGCTGAGATAGCTGCGGATACATCGCAGGTGGGGTGACATGTATCTGATTACTATCGAGGGTGGCGACGGGAGCGGCAAAGGGTTAGCAGCCACGATCGTTAGCGAGGTTCTTGCCAAAGAGCGCGGATTCAACTCAGTTGAGCTCACTGCAGAACCAAGAAGACGCCACCCACTCGGCAGGGCAGCCATAAACGCAGTCAGAGAGAAAAGACACCCTCCTCATCATGAAGCCAGATTGTTCGCTTTGGACCGCCTAGATCACGGTTTGAATTGGATATTACCCAGATTGCAGGATGGCTCAATCGTTGTATGTGATAGAAACATACACTCCTCGATGGTCTACCAGGGCGTCGTCGGAGGCATAGGGATACGCAATGTAGCCACACTTAACGCAGGAGCACTTGTGCCTGATCTCTGTATATGGGTCGATTGCGACCCAGAGATTGCCATTCGGAGAATCAAGAGCGGCAGTCTAAGAGAGGCTTCACCGAACAAAGCCGAATATTTTGAGACGCTAGAAATTCAACGAATTATAAGGTCGGGTTATTCCGAGGTACTATCAGGAGATTCACTTACAGACACTCCATTCGACGACGTTGAAATCATTGGCCCAATTCTCAATGATGCCTCTGCAGATGAATTTTCACTCAAAGTAAAAAATGAACTCAGACGATTTCTCCGATCTAGACCAAAGCCAAAGAACGTTGATTTGAATGATGTAGACTTGGTATCAATAAGGCGGATAATCGGGTGGAATTCAGGTCAATCTAAACTTCCAGGATTTGAGAATAGTTCCAAATCTACGAATCAGATAATCCCGTGGCATGCGATTCGTGACGCTGAACGGAATCACTCCATTTCAATAGGTAAAAATGCAGATGAAAGTGTCCCCAGAAGTATTCATTCAAGATCTATTTATTCAGTAATGGGCGCAACATCACTTCTCTCCGCAGCCGATCTGAACGAAATATTGTCTGCCATGGGACCAACCAGGCTAATTTCAAGAAGACATGCGAATCGGGTTATTTCCCATCTTTCTGACTCCAGATATTGGATTAGAGAATCCTCTGGAGCGCGCGGAGAAGGGAGTCACTACAGAGTCACAAGGGAAGGCATGGCCCTCGGCACGCTCATGCTTGTGCTTTGGCCTGTCAGATCAAATATCAGGCTATGGCGCTCACGCAACCCAAGAACAAGTTACAAACATGCTATGTCGGGGATATTGAGGATGGGAATTAGCGAAGGAGAATTGCATACACTCGTGGAAAGAATTAGGTCGATATTGCCAACATCTGATTTGCCTTCAGGGCTCAATTACAAGGAATTCCTCCTTAAATGGTGGAACTCTAATACCTCTATCGTATCTTGAGCCTCGAATCTGCAGGGAGCAAAACCTCCCCCACATTATCAAAATCAGAACTTCGAGCACAAATGGTAGCCGCAATTAGCCATGCTAGAGCTGCGCCAGCGGTGGAACCCGTCAGCAATCTGACTACGTTGGTTGATTCATAACCCGTCAGAAGCTGTGTGAATCCGTCTATTCCCGTCGGGGCCAGTCCTGCGATGATAATCGTCCACATAGCAATAAGTCGCCTGTCCGACCTGTAGAGTGGCGCTACCCATTTATCCGGTAACAGAGACAGAAACGAATCACGAATACTATATCGATTCAAACCAAACCTGCTCCAGATTATCGCTCCCGCCACAAAACCTAGCAGAATACCTATATCACGAGCGCATATTGCTGTTTGATTCCCATTTATTTCGTAGGATCTATCGTAC
Source organism: Methanobacteriota archaeon (assembly GCA_002717835.1). Lineage (GTDB taxonomy): Archaea > Thermoplasmatota > Poseidoniia > Poseidoniales > Thalassarchaeaceae > MGIIb-N1. The sequence goes on along the minus strand of PBBV01000025.1, from coordinate 15,937 downwards.
TTCTGGTGACAATTAAGATCCCCAATCATGTATACGAATGCCACTAATGGGCCATGCTCACTCCAAGCAAATCCCCCGCCGTGAGCGAATTGATTGTGCCCGACAGGCGAGTCATCCCCATTATCCGCATTTCCCCAAGACCCCCATCCATCTATCGTTGCATAATCAATCAAATTCGCTCTTCCTGAGAGATCTGGGATCGTGCCACGGTCCATGGTCAGGGGGGTGACAAAAACTAACAGGAGGTAGGAACCGGCGATTAGAGCTAGACGGACCCCTATTTTTCCTTCTCTGGCCCTGCTGACAGCGCCGTTCCGCTCCATGGTTATGGCGTAACGCCGGATTCTATCAATGATGCTCAGGCTAGTTCATGTTGGGTTGCTATACCCGACGTGCATGGCCGGCGCGTCTTCACGAGATGCATTGACTGCATCGCTGGTTATTGGCGCCATGGCTGCAGTGATAGTTACCATATTCTCACTGATAGGCGGGGATGCGAATCCTGAATCGATACCAGACGCGTTACGAACAGGTCTAAGCGCAGGCGCAACAACATCTGCCGCTGTATTGATTTTGGTACTCATTCGCCTCAGGCAGAGGGCCAAAAATCCAGTTCATGTGGAGGATAAACAAGAGACAGCTAAATTTCTCCGTGGCGCTGTGGGAGGCGTCCTAATGTCTCTCGATGTAGCGGATAGGTTTCCCTGGGACCCCCGGGCAAAGATAAGGGTCGAGAGAGGGGTATTGACGATTGACTTGATTGGACTTGATGCTAAAGCTGCCTCTTCCGCCATCGAATGTGTAATTCGAAATCGCTCGAGATTAGGGAGACTCAGAGTAATCACCGGCGCTGAAGAACGATGGGAGGGAGAGCATTCGTTTCCAAACATACGTCCGGCAGTATTGCAGAGACTCAAGATAGATGCCGAATCAGCGCAGTGGCAAATTCTACAATCCAGAAGTTCTGTAGTTCTGAGGCCACTGGGCTCGCCGCCGTCTAAACGACGGATCATTATGAGAATGATTGTTTATGGCCCTCCAATGACTGCAGTAATGCACTTTTCTTTCCGAGATCTGGCAGGTTCAGGCGGTAGTTCCGCTGGAGGGATTTTTGGAATCTGCGTAGGATTGCTGCTCACTGTTTTGATGGCAAACCACAGGGACAGAACTGGTTAGTCAATAACTCGGGACACCCTCGCAACACGCTTCAACGACTCTCCTGCATCGAGGGCATTCCATATGCTGCCTCATTGGCACCGCATCGCCCCTGAATCCACATTCACAGGCGAAGGCCTGGCAGTGGTCCGAGTCCATGGCCCTGTAAGATGACTGAAGGTGAAATAATATTACTCAGCTATTCAAATTTACAAGGGCATCTTCCACAGCTGAAATTAACCATGAATGAACTTCCTCTCCCCCCATTTCAGTGAGGGTAGAATTCAGAAATGCTGCGATGAGAGCATCCTCGGAATCTTGTTTTGAGAAGCCTCTCGCCATGAGATAGAACCTCTGACTTTCATCAACGGGTCCATTCGCCGTGCCATGGCCACAACCAACAACGTCATTCTCCTCTACTTCGAGTTCTGGAATACTGTTCGCTCTTGCTTTCTTTGATAACAGAAGGTTGTGGAATATTTGACCAGCATCTGCTTGTTTTGCCCCTTTTTCGATTCTTAGCATCCCTGTGCCGACAGAAGTGCTCGCCCCTCCGCATGCAGTATGCCATTCCAGACGGCTGTATGTGTGAGGGGCTGTGTGGCTAATTTCTATGTGATGGTCTAGATGCATTTTTTCTGCAGATAACAAGGATCCAAGTACATTTAGACTGGATCCAGGAGAGTCCAACAAGTATCTGATGTCGGCTTTAGTCCTTTGACTTCCTGCACTTACAGTTCCAGATGTTATCGACGAATCACGGCCAACACGCACTGTGTCTACACGCATTAGCGAACCGCCCTGAATTTTGTTCACTAGGATGTCTGTTATGTTTGATCCCTTCCCTGTTTCAGCGGTTCTCAGAAGACCAAGCCATTCGCATGGCCCCGATATGCGTGTGAGTATTGTTGCTTCAGATAGATCCCCAGCTAGAATATGCATGTGTAGCGACTCAACACCCCCCTGGGTTTCGATATCAATTAGGAGAGGCTTCTTGCTCGTCCATTTCTCAGGTATGGATAGTACCAACGAATTGCCTTTGGTAATGGCCATGAGGAATGAGTCCGTAGTCGGTGATCCACCAAAAGGAAGGTCGACATCTTTACCGTTCTCTATGGTAATGCCATCAGCAGGATTTCCATCTACGTAGCTCAAATTTATTTTAGGAGATCCAACGACCTCTGGAATTTCCCTGAAATTACCCGTTGGGTGAATTTTTTTCCAAGGAGTGTAGCGCCAAAGGTGATCTGAATTGGGAGGCTCATCAAGTGACAAGTACAATTCTTCTGAGACGCCCATATCTTCCACCGAAAGAACAGTTTAGCCTATGCTACCTTCCATCTCGAGCGCCATCAATTTGTTTAGCTCCACAGCATACTCCATCGGAAGTTCTCTGGTAAATGGTTCAAAGAAACCATTGACTATCATCGCAAGGGCTTCTTCTTCTGAATGGCCCCTACTCATAAGATAGAATACCTGGTTATCGCTGACCTTTGAGACACTGGCCTCGTGCTCGCAGCGAGCAGATGGATTCGCCACTTCCATAGTGGGATATGTATCGGTCTGACTGCCATCATCCAGAATTAGCGCATCACAAACTACATTCAGTTTGCAGTTTTCGGCTTTCGGTGAAACGGTAACCATTCCTCTGTAAGATCCTCTACCGCCATCTTTGGAGATTGACTTCGATAATATCTTGCTGGTGGTATTGGATGCGAGGTGGTGAATCTTTGCCCCAGCATCTTGATGCTGTCCCTTCCCTGCATATGCGACTGAGATAACCTCGGCATGCGATCCTTCTCCCTTGAGAATTACAGCGGGATACTTCATAGTCAATTTTGAACCAATGTTGCCGTCGATCCACTCTATCGTCGCATCCTTGTGAGCAATGCCCCTCTTAGTGACAAGATTGTAGACATTAGCCGACCAGTTCTGGATGGTTGAGTAGCGGATATGAGCCCCTTCGTGTGCAATTAACTCTACAACTGCTGAATGGAGAGAATCTGTAGAATAGGTCGGTGCAGTGCACCCTTCTACATAGTGTATGCTTGACCCTTCGTCGGCCACTATCAGAGTCCTTTCGAACTGACCCATGTTCTTGGCGTTGATTCGGAAATATGCCTGTACGGGCATTTCCACGGATACCCCTTTTGGGACATATATGAATGACCCACCAGACCAAACTGCGGTGTTCAAGGCTGAAAATTTATTGTCCTGATATGGAATGACGCTACAGAAATACTTCTTGACTAACTCCGGGTGCTGCTTAAGCCCACTGTCCATATCGAGGAATATGACTCCTTGCGACTCGAGGTCCTCTCTTATGCTGTGATAGACTGCTTCTGATTCGTATTGCGCCGTAACCCCAGAAAGCCACTTTTGTTCTGCTTCAGGTATCCCCAGGCGATCGAAAGTATTCCTAATGTCCTCAGGGACATCTCCCCAATCTTTCTCTGTTGCATCTGAGGAGCGTAGAAAGTAGCATACCTTGTCAAAATCTATTCCTTCTAGAGCCTCACGATCCCCAAAGCCGGGCATCGGACGATCAACGAAGTGGTGATATGCTTTCACGCGAATTTCAGTCATCCATTCAGGCTCATCCTTGATTTTGGAGATATTCCTCACAACATCCTCGCTCAAACCTGAATCAAACCGTATGGTCGAGTGTTCTGGGTCATGCCAACCCACTTTGTAATCGCCTACTGCCTCTCTGGCTTCTTCCATTGCCATAATCAATCATTCTCCGTTGCATTTGTTTCGAGCCACTCATATCCCTTATCTTCAAGTTTTAATGCCAACTCTGGACCGCCGCTCTTCACTATCTTGCCTTTGATTAAAACATGAACATAATCAGGCTTGACGTGCTCTAGTATTCTGCTGTAATGGGTAATTATGAGTGCACCCGAATCGGAGCCTCGAATTGCGGCGTTTATGCCTCTTGAAACCACTCTTATGCCATCAATATCCAGTCCAGAGTCTGTTTCGTCGAGTATTGCAAGTTTGGGTTTGAGTAGCATCAATTGGAGAATTTCAAACCGCTTCTTCTCACCGCCACTGAAACCATCATTGACATATCTTGACAGGAAGGAACGTGGTATGCTTACTTCTTCCATTGCAGACTTCAAAGCGTTCCTAAATGGAGCTCCTTTGGCAGCTTCATCACCACGTATTGCAGCGACCGATTTCCTCAAGAAATGACCTACTTGGAGACCCGGCACTGATTGGGGGTATTGGAATGAAAGAAAAACACCCTTTCGAGCCCTTTCCCATGCTTCAAGCTCAAGGAGATCCGCCCCATTCAGCTCAATACTGCCCGATTCGACTTCGTAGTCTGGATGGCCCATTATGGTGCTGGCAGCTGTAGTCTTACCACTTCCATTTCTGCCCATGATGGCATGAATCTCCCCGGGTCTTATGTTAAGATCAATCCCGCGAAGTATTTGAGTTCCATCGATTCCTACATGAAGTCCTTGAATGGACAGAACCGGCGTTTTCAAAGACATTGAAGGACCTCTTATGGGAAGGCTTAGGTGGACTTACTTTTCAATCCATGCTAATTGCTCATTTGTGCGAATAACACAAATTGTCATTACCTCTGGGGCAGGCATGGCCGATACAAAGGAGGGAGATGACCTCGAAGACTTGTACAGGGTGCAAATCGCTCCATTGGTGGATCAGGAGGCCAAGAAGAGAGTCGAGATGTATTCCAACCCAGAAGAAAATCAAAGACTTCTCGCCCTAGATATTGTAGAAGTGTTGAGATCCTCATCTAAGGATACGATTCCTGCTTTGATGGCACGTTTAGGGCCGGTAAGAGCAGCTTTGGAGGGGCATGGAGGGGCCTTGGTGGTGCATGACTTTACTCTGGAGGAGCATGAAAAAGGTGAAACTACGTTGTCCCTGATCATAGACCTCGATGGAGCTTGCGTAGCGTGCGGAGCTGCCCCGGGGACCCTCAAAGGCATTCAAGACGACCTTCTTGCAGATCCAAGTATAAGTCGAGTACGCTTTCATAGTGGAATGCTGGAATGGTTCAGCGAAATACAGAGGGAATTTGTCCTCAAGCACGGAGAAGTCACATTCCTATGATCAGACTGACTTGTTATCCTCCCACAATTTCGCGTAGGGTCATCATGCTATTCTCCGAGAGTCCTAGGACAGTTGTCTCGCTTCCTTTGACGACATCGATAAGATTTGAAGCTCTACCATGAACATCGTAACCCCCTGCCTTGCCTGTCCAAGAACCTGAATTTATCAGATCTTCTAGGGTATCAGTGCCGATATCTTTGAAGCGTACTTCTGCAGACTCAGTGGAAATCAAGTTGCCCTCGTCGGATGGAAGCAGTATTCCAGTGCAGGTCCAGACCTTATGGCTCCTCCCTGACAATGTTGAGAGCATCTCTCTCGCATGATTCGAGTCTTTTGGCTTCCCCATAGGCGTCTTAAGGATAGGATTTTCGACCATAGTATCGGACACAATACCGACCCAATCTCCCTTATTCTTCCTTAGCAGCGCTCTTGCTGACTCAATCTTTAACGCAACCACGTTTCTGACTGTACTGAAAACGTCTGATACGTCCAATACCTTTGATTCATCGACATCCAATGGTATTTTGGTGATATCATGGGGCCCCATCCAATCTTGGGCTCTAAGCCACGAGTATCTTCGAGATGATGCCGAGGCGAGAAAAATCTTCATCAGATATCCTCTACTTTACTGCCACATGCCGGGCACGATGTGCGACGGACTTTCTTCAAGAGATCGAACCGCGTTTTGCACGATTCGCATGTCACAGTTCTGAAGGGATCAGAGGGATCAACCGGAGCAGGAGGCGCCGGGACTTCGTGTACTGCAATCTCTCTCGGAGGGGTGAGTCTCACCGGTGAGACCTCTTCAACAGCATCCTCGTCTATTTCCAATGCATCCTCTGGATCTGCCTCTATGACAACTGAAGCCGACCTGCGGCGATCCGAGATATTTCTCAGACCCTGCCTCATGGTGCCTATGAGGAGGGACAACAGAATTACAAGCATGACCGTCGCAAGGCCTGCAAGTAGAATGTTGAATTCAGTATCATCCAGTCCAAGAGAGGTCTTGGCCCGTTCAAAGATATTAGAGGGCCCTTCATCGAGATTACTGTTGCTAACCACTTCAACCAAAGACCAACTCCCTGCCATGGTTCGTTGCATGAATGGGATGGAAAGCCCATCCGACCTGTCCGATATCCCGTATATCCAGCCGCTCGAAATCCTGTTCTCCAGGCCAATCCAACCTTCTTCAGGATCTATCATGCCGATACTAGCAACGGGGCCAAGGGGGCTAACCGAGTCATGGATGATGTAGAAAGCGCCCCCTCGTTCTGATATAGATGCTAAATTCGCTCCTCTTGCAACAACTGAATAAGAGGCTCCGTTGATGGTCGAGAAACTCTCATCAACGATGACCACCCTCAAGATGGAGGAATCCCCTTCCCCCTCAATCCAACCAATGGCGAGCCTGTCTTCATCATTGACTTCTTCGATAGCCATTGTGGGTGAGGAACTTCCAACGGCGATGGCTCGTTTGTATGTCCAGGAGTCTTCTCCAAGTATCCCATGGGCGTACCAGAGCCCGAGTACGTCCTCTGAACTTGTGTCGTTCCTTGATGATGTGTACAAGAGGTGGAGAAGCTCTTCTCCAATCTCAACTTCAATCTCTACTTCGGGCTCTGACATGGTGTCGATATCCTCTATCACATTGACAACTAATTCCCACTCGCCAGCAGACTGTGGGTTTTTGCCATGCAGAGTAAATATAGATTCCAAGGGGTCAAACGCTCGACCTGATGTTAGATCTCTAAGACAACCAGCAATCACAACAAGATCATCTTTCTGATCTATGTCGACTCCGAAGTAATCTCCAAGATTCATGGGCAATGGTTCCATCAAGTCCTGCGGCACAGCGGATGTACACTGGTCATCAACTGTTGAGTAGGATATCGTCTCACTTAGTACGCCCGAGCCTGTTACAAGCCTCCTCGTCCAAACTACATGTGCAATGCTGCTCTCATCTACAGTTGCGGTTATTGAGCCACTCCAGAACCTCTCTAGCGGAGTAGTGCAGCGAACTATTGTACCGTCCTCCTCTATTTTGTGCATTACTATTTGAGTTCCTTCAGAGGTTAAGATCAAACCCGTTTTCCTGAATGCAAGAACCGCTAGAGGCTCCTCATCCTCCGACAATGATACAAGCTGACTAGAGACCCTAGAATCGTCGATGACTACAGCACCCTCGATTTCGTTAGAACTCCAATCCTCGTCAACTAACTCCGGCCCACTGACAGTTATGCGATATTCCATCGGTCCAGCTGCTGACGCAGATAGTGGGAATTCAATCATCGAAATCTGACCTGCAGGTATTGTGAATAGTGACCTTGATAGAATCGGTAACCAGCCTCCGGACTCTTTTGTGTGAAGGGTAGCTTCTATGCTCGAGGAGTCGAGGTTGCCATCGTTACGAAGCATTGTAACCAGCGTGAATTGATCTCCGGGATTGGGAATCGCTGGTGAGGTTGAAATCCCTCCTTCCACCAAGACAATGTCGACACCCTGCTTCAATGGTCTTACTTCGAAGTTTAGGCTGGCTAGATTGTCCGATTCGTCCAATTCCTCTATGGTATCTGAGGGATCCACGACAATGGCAAGGTCCTTTGTACCCGAGACTGAAGGATTCCAGTAGAGAGTGAAAGAAGCCTTTTCACTCACTGATATCTTCGGAATAGTTGTTTCATACCTACGTTGGCCATCTTCGAAAAGACTGACCACCACACCTGTAGCCCCCACATCACCGTCATTCCGCACTTCCCCCCTCACTTCGAGGAAAGAGCCCACTCGGGCTTCATCTAATGGGATTCCATAATCAGTAACAACCGAACCGTCCATGATAATCATATTTGGTCTAGGGGGCAGATTATCCACCTCCACAGATCTGCTATCGATCTCGCTAAACAGGCCATCCCCCGTCTCCAATCTAACTTGTAAGTCGTGTTCACCCTCCTCAAGATTCAATGTGTCTATTGATATCTGGAATTCTCCAGTGTATTCATCCCGATTCTTGTTGACTTCTGATAATGATGGGCCATCAACCCATTCGCCGTCGTCGATCTTCCACCTTACGATGCCGCCGTCAACCGTCGAGTAAGACCCGCTAATCTCCATCAATCCAGAGACGGTACTGCCGGGCTCTGGACTAGATACTCCAAGATCTATACTGCCAATTGAATGTGAGCTTGTATTCACTTTGCTAGTCCGCCCTGACTCATTGGTCGCTCTCGCACTCATTGAAATCCGGGAGTCAAAATATCCATTCACTTCGATAGTCGGTATTGATACAATATCTGACCACCGTCCCTCTTCGTCAACCGATACACTGGTCCAATTCGTGTCTTTTCTGATTAGCTCTATTTGTCCGCCGGGTTTCTCCTTCTTGTACGAATATGACGTTTTGATTTCAACGTCTTCAATGCTAGCAGTACCTATGTCACTCTTGTTTAGTATCCCGCTGAAAGAATAATTCCTATCTTGTACTACCCAATTGTTAGCAATTGGAGACTCGATATGAATCCACTCGGTTCCGCCCTCTATATCGGGAGGTTCCCATCCATCCTGCGTACATTCGCCACCAATGAGGCAATTGTATACTTGCTCACCATCGATTATTCCGTACCCATATTGGTTATTCCACCTGTCAGAGTTACTCGGATCGCTGGGACTCCCTCTCTGTTCAGAGGTGATTTTGATGATATTCTTCACATCCTCGGGGGTAAGCGTATCATCGTATGACAATATCAACGCAGCCATGCCGGCAACAGCGGGGCATGCCATACTAGTGCCGGATTTCTCCGTGTAGCCGTCATCTGCCAAGCTCTCATCACCTACAGGGAGTGGGTTAGGGGCTGCATATTCGGCGGAATTAATTCCGCTTCCTGGTGCTACAACGTCCGGCTTGTGCTCATCTTCACTGTCACCATCATCATCACTGACCCTGGGGCCGTAATTGGAGTAGGAAGCTATCTCGTCATCTGCTCTTTCTATTGAATCATCCTCATCGATCGCGCCTACTGTGATTGCCTTGTCTGCCGCTCCCACCGAAGTGACTCTGTTAGAACCGTCATTCCCTATCGCCGCAACTGCGACAATACCCGCCTCCACCGCCTGGTTGACTGCTCGAGCATCAGCATTCTGCCCATCATCACCTTGATCGTCTCCTCCGGGATTGCTAATGGAGCCGAATGACATTGACATCACATCGATCCCACGACTTGACTCATTGTTGCCCCAGTCAGTGTCTGCGTTGTTGGCAACCCAGTTGATTCCTTTCAGAGTGGCTGCCGAGTTAGTAGTGCCGATGTCATTGAGTACCTTGACGTCCACTAGGTAAGAACCAGGAGAGTATCCAATATGCTCACGTTCGCTGTCTCCTGTGCCGAGTGCTATCCCTGCGACGTGAGTTCCATGACCATCTCCGTCATCGGGGTCAAAATTCCCGTCTGAGCACTCTGTCTGTTGGCTTGATGTGGCATCGCAACCCGCAATCCATTTGGAGTCAGAAATATCCTCTGGCTCATTCGTGTTGTCTGTATTGGCATCGGAGAAATCATCCAATCCGAAGTGCTCATTGTCTACGCCAGTATCGAGAATGGCAATTACAACCCCGTCCCCCATGTACCCATTGCTCCAAAATGAATCTGGGTAAATGGGGCTGGACCGTACTTTGGATGAATATGTAGCAGTTGCAAGATACGGTTCCAGTACATTCTGCTGTTCAATCAAGATGACGCCTGGCAGAGAGAGGATATCGGGTAGCGAGGACACTGGAACTCTATCCAACACTATCGAATCGAGTATATCCATCTGAAAGAACCATGACCCGTCTTCAAGCCAACCGTGTTCAATCAGAACGCGCTTGAGAGATTCCGCGTCTGTCGCTCCCGGATGCCAAGCGTAATCGACAATTATGGCGACAGTTTTCCTGCCATCTTTGCCTGTTATCGCAGTGGGGGATATTGACTCAGACACGCCACGAATAATATCTTCCAGACGATCGTCCATTCCGTCGGAGTCACTATCCCTGCCATAAGACTCCCACCAACCGTATGCTTCGACTGCTAGGCCGGCATCATTTGGTGCATCTGAGCGTTTTATTTTGTCAGATCTGCACCACAAATCTTCGCATGGCGTATCTGGGACATCTTCAAGATTAGATTCAGATATATCTACGATTGACGTAGCACCAGCCGAAGCGTCCATCATGACAATGAGCACTGATAGAATCAGTGCCCGTCTGGCCCCATTCTGTTGCATACGCGTACCGTCACCTTCGCATATGCCGTATAATCTCAACTTCCCTATGCTCCCTAAATAGCCAATCATAGGGGTAAACTGTCATTTTGGAAGGCTTCCAAAATAGGAATAATTTCTGCATTGTGTGCAAACTGGTTGCTCGAGACTTCGATACAATGGGAGTTAGGCAGGCTCTCTGAAAGAAAAACAATTGCATCATCCGCATGTAGGGAGTCCGATTTAGCAGTTATCAGTGCAATCCTATCCTCAATTGAGGACATACTCCTTTCCATTTTGTAAGCGCCATTCGACAATGCGCTAAGTCGAAGCCTCTTCACATTCGATGCCAGCAAGGTCCTCCGATATCTTATCTTCTGACCCTCCTCTTTCAGTTTGAAGTCCAGATATACTATTGCGAGCCTAACTAGAGGAGGGTAGACGAAGCTTGGCATCATTATCAGGAGACGGCTCCAAAGGGGGAAGTCGAAACTTGTATTTGGGGCCAAGAGGGCCACGCTCCTGGGTTCGAAAGCACTTTCAGATAGTGCCTCGAGTATTATTGTGGCCCCCAGCGAGGAGGCAAACCAGTCACTGCCAGATGATATCTCTGGAAATTCCGCGATCACTGTCTTTAGATCCTCCACACTTCGACTAATTGATAGGTCAGATCTTTTTGGCCTGCCTGCTGAAACAGCACTTCCCTTTTCCCTTGTCTCAATATAAGTCAATCTTCTCTTAGGGGCCCATTCTTCGACTATATCCTGCCATCCTTCGTAGACGCTGTTCCACCCGGGGACCATTACGAGAGGGGTAGAATTCGATTCGTTTTCCGGTATCCATTGCATGACTCGTATGGACCACCCGTCATCCAATTCAACCATTTTTGACACTGCCTTTGTGCCGGCCACATCTGGTATACGGGACCATGGGTTGTCCATTTCATACCCCTCAAGAAGTAATCGTCAGCCTCATCACTCGAATTTGAGTGAAGGTCGCTGTCTTGATGCCATGTCATCCATCACATAAAGATCGAGCTCGCTCTTACCCATCCAGTTCGCAACCAAGACGTTGGGGAAGACTTCGATTAGATTGTTGAAGTTGGTCGCCGCGAAGTTGTACGCCTCGCGCCTGTCGCTGATGATGTTCTCCATATCGCTGATCTCATTTTGAAGTTGGAGGAAATTCTCATTCGCCTTCAGGTCTGGGTACTGCTCTGCAACAGCGTAGATCTTGGGAAGCATCTGTCCAAGGAGCGCCTCGTTCTTCATGACACCTCCGATATCGCCTCCCTTCGATGCACCTGCTGCAGCCATCCTTGCCTCTGCGAATTGATCGAACATCTCTTTCTCGTGCTCAGCATAGCCTTGGATAGTTTCCACTAGGCTGGTAAACTGGTCGTAGCGTTGTTGTAGTACAACGTCCACATTGCTCCACATCCTATCACACTCGTTCTCCGAGCGGATTATCCTGTTGTAGAGGCCTATTGCCCAAAATACTAGCACTATTACGAGTAGTCCGGAGCATCCGAGTAATCCTAGTAATCCGATTCCTATAGCAGCGTCAGCCATAATGATGCCAGCCGAGTTTCTAAAATGAACCTTGGCCTTAGTTCTTGGGGCGATTAGATTGCAGTGAAGGCGCCGTCTTTTTCGATGACTAGCCCTTCTTTGACGAGCCCCTTCAGGTGTGAAAGGGTTTGGTCGCGGATAAGAGATTCGGGTGCTGACGGGGCGTTTTTATACGCACTCAATGCGATTTCATCCAAGTGATTTAATCCTGATTTGACCGCATTAAAAACCTTAGCGTGACGTTCTAATCTGTGCTCCAATGTGCGCGAGAGAACCTTCTTTGGTGCAGCACACACTGGTCCATGGCTGGGGAAAAGGAGATTCGGATTCAAATCTGATAGACGTTCCAATCCGCTCATGTATTGGTGCATATCTCCATCAGAGGATGGAACAAGTATGGTCCCTACCATGGTTACATTATCTGCTGATAGCAATCCTGATTTCGAGTTCAGGGACACCATACCGGGACAATGTCCGGGCGTCTCGATAACCGTCCAGGGTAAATTATCGCCCAAGTCAATTATATCTCCCTCTTTGATTACGGTCCCGCCACCCACCGCAGCAAGTGTCTCGGAAGTACCTAAAACCTCGACATCTACTATCTTCTGGATTCTTGCCCTGTCTCCAATGTGGTCGGTATGACGGTGAGTGTACAAGATCGCCTTGATTCGCTTTCCGTTGTCCTCCAACTCGTTCAGGCGTTGAATGATTATTGCTTGCCCTGCGTCGTCTTGAATTGCCGGATCAACAAGAAGTAACTCATCCCCTTGTCCGACTATGAAACAGTTAGTGTGGGTGGACGGCGGAAGAGTTGCTGTTGGTATCGGCAGGCACTCAACACCCGGCGCAAACTCGATTTTGTGAGGCCCACTCGGCGGTTCATTCGCGAGTTCGGAGAGAACCTCTAGTATCCCGCGACCTTTCCTGAGACGGTGTACAACGTCTCGCATGAAAGTCACCTGAGGAGGAGCCATCCTTGCCGTTCCCATCTCCCATTGCTGTAGGATATCTCCCGGATCCCACCACTTAAATTCCGTAAACTCACTTCTACCTGGGGGATGCTCGGGCTCAGGAGCGTCTTCGCCAAGGTGAATGTGGTAGAATCTATTTGTATACCTTACAGGGGCCAAAGGTGGAGTTGTCCTTTCAGTAACCAAAGAAGCCTCTGACTCATCCATGCAGATAGTCCCTTCCTTCAATGCATCAATCCAAGCCTTTGGCCCTTCAGTTAGCTTCTTCCGTACATCAGGTGGAATATTCACCCAAACCCCATCCTCAGCTTTCGAGAGACCAGTCTCTTCCACAACCTCCCGGAATAGAGTTACCAGAGATTCCATGGATCGGGCATCATCTTCCCGATTGAAACGATTCCTAGCATATTTGATGTCTTCATTCGATACACCGCCTCCTGGGAATGCCCAGAACTCGGGAAAGGTTGGAACATCTGGATGTCTGAGTCCCATAAGCATCCTGATCGAACCGGGTTTACCCCGAGTAAGCACTGCGCTCGAAGCACGCCTCGGCGGTTGGGCTGGACGCCGCTTGTATGGACTCACGATTTTCTGAAGTTGATACTGGTTTCTAATATCATGTGTGGCCGTAAGGCAATAGAAAAGTGCTATCCACTAACCACCGGTGGATCTTGTATGCATTCGGCATTACTCGTTGCCACTGGGGGGGCAATCGGCGCTCTTGGGAGATGGGCAATAGGCTCATTCAGTGCCAGCACAGCATTCCCTTGGGCCACCCTGGGGATCAATCTGATTGGCTCGCTATTGTTGGGTGGACTTGCAGCTGCATTCTCCAGCGGCTCAATCTCAAAGGATACGGTTTTACTCCTTGGCGTTGGATTTATGGGGGCATTCACAACAATGTCAACATACTCATTTGAGGTGGTAGAGATGGGTGGTTCGGGCGCCTTTGGCGCCTTGGGGGCCTATGTTGTGGTGACATCCCTAGGTTGTCCGTTGCTCGCATTTTTGGGGTGGCGAGGCATGTCCCTGCTGATATCCTAGTCTTGAATATGGCCGCAGCCCTGAAGTCAGAGCGCCTCCTCTTGCGTCCATGGAGCCCATATGCGCAATCAACCGGGAGGTTGGTTCTGGTCGAGAGATTGCTTCTATAGAAATTCCCAGAATCGGCCTAGGGGTCTGGATGATGAATGGCCCTAATGAGTGTAAGAACGCTGTGATCAATGCAATATCAATCGGGTATCGCATGATAGATACGGCACGCTCATATGGAAATGAGGAGGAGGTTGGGGAGGCAATCAGAGAATCCGGAATCGACCGATCCGAGATCACGGTGGTTACCAAGCTACGTAGAATACACGCGGTCAGCTATGAATCAGCGATTGAACACTGTGGGATAAGCTTGGAGAAACTAGGAATTGACAAAATTGACCTCTATCTTGTACACGCCCCTCCAGAAGATCCGGATGCTAGAGAACCGGTATGGAGGGCAATGGAAGACTTACTTGAAGCTGGTTTGGTGAAAACGATAGGAGTCAGCAATTACGGAGTAAATCATCTACATGACCTCAAGTCATATGCTAAGATACTGCCTTGTGTGAACCAAGTTGAATTGAATCCATGGATACAAAGGCCAGAGCTTCATTCTGCGACTCGAGAGATCGGCGCGATAACCATGGCCTACTCCCCTCTTGCAAGGGGTCAGAAGGCAAATGATCCCGAAATCTCGGAGATATCCAAGAAGATTGGCTGCACAGGTGCGCAGGCCGCCATTCGCTGGTGCCTGGACCAAGGTGCCGTGGTCATTCCGAAGTCCAGTAACCCATCTAGACAGCAAGAGAATCTGGAATCTATGGGCGTCAATATCGACCAGGTCAGGAACGAAATAGATTTGCTGGACTCCAATCACGTCTCCGGATGGGATCCGACGGTGGAACCATGAGTCAGAAAAGAGACCCAGAAACTATCGAAGAAGAGCTGGAGCTCTTCGCCGAGGCAATGAGATTGGGTATCGACCCGTTCCCGCCCAAGCGAATACAAGGGAGAATAATGCGTCTTTCTTTGGGGTGGTTCATGATAATAATCATGCTTTCCTGGGTCTCACAATTTCTCTACAGAGCGCTGTAAATGGGGAAGGGAACAAAGAAATCATAAGACCTCTTCCGAGGTAGTATGCCGAAATACATGTATTCAGGAAATTACACTGCGAAAGGTGCCGCTGGTCTGTTGAATGACGGGGGCAAAGCAAGGGAAGAGGAGGCTGAGAAAGCCGCTGCCTCCATGGGGGGCTCCCTAGAGGCATACTACTGGTGCTATGGAGAAATGGACTTCATGATGATCATCAACGTCCCAACCGAGGAGATGGCGATCAAGTTCTCTCTATACGTCGGCTCCTCCGGCGTCTTCAACGGTAAGCTGACCCCCTTGATATCGGTTGACACTATGGAAGCCGCTACATCCACGGAATTGCCCTTCATCAGGCTCCCCGGCGAATGATTCGCAGGTGATTGTCGACTTTTAATCATGAACGCGATTGATTTATCAACTCACTCAGTAGTATGATTACATGGTCATGAGACCCCTTGTCACCTAACAGCTGTCGATCCATGGTGACTGAAGAAAATAACGATATTGCAAGCCGATTGATGGAAGCGCTCCAATACGAACTACTCGTATGGTTGGAGGAGCAGA
Organism: Methanobacteriota archaeon; assembly: GCA_002717835.1. Taxonomy (GTDB): domain Archaea; phylum Thermoplasmatota; class Poseidoniia; order Poseidoniales; family Thalassarchaeaceae; genus MGIIb-N1. The sequence continues at coordinate 231 of PBBV01000025.1, read as the reverse complement.
ATAGGATACTTCGAGAGAAGCGTTTGTGGCAAGAGTGGGAGGCTGAAGAGGAAGAAAGAGAGTGGGAGCAAACTTTCGACTTTGGATGGAGAGACCAGAACAGATGATTCCCATGAATTTAGGAACCATATTGGTAGTCCCGCCCGGATTCGAACCAGGGTCATGGCATCCAGAGTGCCATATGATGGACCACTACACTACGGGACTTCGCACCTGCGGTGAGCGGTTTTG
>PBBV01000024.1 GCA_002717835.1 Methanobacteriota archaeon | reverse complement strand
AGGTGGCCTCGCCTGCTTAGGGGTGCGTCACTTGGGTCAAGGGTTGTTTTCAGGACCGAAGATGAAGGGTGATCGTAAGAAATTTAGGTGGAAGGAGCGCAAGTTCAAACAACGCCAAGATAAGCGAAAAGCCGGAGGTGTCCTGAAGCATGACCCACTCATGGGCAGTACTCAGGCAAAGGGCATTGTGATAGAGAAAGTGGGCATAGAAGCCAAACAACCTAACTCCGGCATCAGGAAAGCAGTGAAAATTTCACTCATCAGGACAGGAAATAAGTTGACAGCCTTCGCACCCGGGGATGGAGCAATATCATTTATCGATGAGCATGACGAGGTAATGGTAGAGGGTATAGGGGGCCGCATGGGTCGTTCGTACGGAGATTTGCCCGGAGTCAGATTCAAGGTCATAAAAGTGAACGGTGTTTCACTCGATGAAATGGTCCGTGGACGTAAGGAGAAGCCTGTCAGGTGATCAATATGTCCGATGAAGAAGCTCAAGACAAGGAACAACAGGCTGCTATAGCCGGTATTGGGACTATGGTGTTTGGGAAGTGGGATGCAACAGAAGTAACCTGCAATGACCCTGGACTAGCACCCTATGTCAACCTCACAACCATCGGAACCCCTCACAGCGGGGGGAGGCACGCCAGAGTCTGGTTTGGAAAATCTAAACTCTCTATCATTGAACGATTCATTAACAGTCTTATGAGAACTGGAAAATACGCTGGAAAGAAACAGCATTGTGCCAAGGCGTTTGAAGCCGCTCTAGATTCCATGGCAGAAAGAAAGGGAGAGAACCCCCTGCAACTTTTCATAGATGCAGTTGTAAACTCTGCTCCCTGTGAAGAGATAACCAGAATAAAATTCGGCGCTGTGAGCCAGCCTAAGGCGGTAGACTCATCACCCAGTAGGAGACTAGACACCGCTATGAGGAATCTCGCAAAAGGATGTGCTGCAGCAACAGCGAAGAGTACCCGAACTCTGACACAGGGAATTGTATCAGAACTCAGTAAAGCCTCAGAGGGCGATATAGCTTCTTTTGCTGTATCCAAGCGCGAGGAAGTAGAGCGAATCGCAGCATCTGCAAGATGATCTAGCCGCTCATTTCCCCCACGTACAAACGGTCGGCTTTATGAACCTCTCAAAAGTCGAGCGAAACATCAGTGGTGTGCTAAATGGGACGTAAGGAAGACAACATCAAGCGAGCAACTGAGGTCATGCACGACCGAGATCGAATCAGAAATCTGGCAATTGCTGCTCATATCGATCATGGGAAAACAACACTTTCGGACAATCTGATTGCTGGTGCGGGCATGATGTCCGAGGATTTAGCCGGAAAATCCAGGGTTTTAGACTTCGATGAACAGGAGTCCGCAAGGGGGATCACAATCAATGCCGCATCCGCCTCCATGGTGCACAGCGTTTCTGGGGAAGATTACCTTGTCAACCTCATAGATACACCAGGTCACGTGGATTTCGGGGGGGACGTTACACGTGCAATGCGGGCCGTCGACGGATGCATAATCCTAGCCTGTGCGGTAGAAGGTACGATGCCTCAGACTGAGACTGTCGTACGCCAAGCATTGAAGGAAAAGGTCCGGCCAGTTCTTTTCATAAACAAGGTAGACCGATTGATCAACGAGCTTCAGATTGACGGAAAGGAGATGATGGAGCGCTTCTCGCAAATAATAGCAAAAGTCAACAAACTAATCTCTACATTTGCTCCCGAGGGACTCAAGAAGGAATGGAGAGTATCTGTAGAAAACGGCACTGTGGCCTTCGGGTCCGCATACTACAATTGGGGGATGTCGGTGCCTTTCATGGCGAAATCTAAGTTGAATTTCGTCGATATCTTCGAGTATTGCAAGAATGACGAGCAGAAAGAACTCTCAAAGAAGGCACCCGTACACGAAGTTCTATTGGATATGGCTGTTGACAAACTACCATCTCCATTGGAGGCGCAAGTTTACAGAATCCCAAATATTTGGCAGGGCGATTTGGATTCAATCCAAGGGAAGGCTATGATTGATTGTGATGAGGATGGCCCCTTATCACTGATGATAACAAAAATATGGATGGATCCTCATGCTGGTGAAGTTGCAGTTGGTCGCATCTACTCGGGCCAAATTAAGCAAGGAGAAAGTGTATGGGCCCTTGGCGGGGCTAAGGCTGAGCGCGTTCAGCAAGTTTCAATGATGGTTGGAGGCGACAGAATATCAGTGCCTTTTGTCACTGCCGGCAATATAGTTGCGATAACGGGAATAAGAAGCGCTGCTGCGGGTGTTACTGTTACGAGAGATCCAGATGCTACACCCTTTGAAGCCATAAGGCATTATTCAGAACCCGTAGTCACTAAAGCTATTGAGCCGATAGCAATGAAGGATTTACCCAAGTTTATAGGCGCAATGTCCAGTTTAGCGAAGGCTGATGCCTCTCTGCAAGTGAGTACCAACAGTGAAACTGGAGAAGCACTACTTGCCGGGATGGGGGAGTTACACCTTGAAATCACAATATACAGGCTCGAAGAAGAGCATGGTATCAAAGTCAAACAGAGCGATCCGATAGTTGTGTACAGAGAATGCATACAATCGAAGAACGAAGGCCGAGCATTTGAAGGCAAGTCGCCTAACAGACACAATAGATTCTACGTAGAAACCGAACCGTTGCCCACTGAAGTAATCCAAGCACTCAGGGAAGGTGAATTCGGTGATGGTACAGTCAGGAACAAGGATTCCAAGGAAGTTGGTGATAAGTTCGCCGCATATGGTATGAAGAAAGATTTGATGCGGAAAATATACGCCATCCACGGTACTAACGTTCTCGTGAATGATACGAAGGGTATCCAGAATTTACATGAGACAAGAGAACTAATCATTGAGGGATTCAACGAGGTATGCAAGAAAGGACCACTTGCGGAGGAACCTTTGATGGGCGTTATGGTGAGGCTCACGGATGCAAAACTGCACGAAGATGCGATACACAGAGGCCCAGCACAGACGATTCCAGCAGTACGGAACTCGATCAGAGGCAGTCTCGTGAGGTCCAGGCCTGTTATTTTGGAACCGATTCAGAATATACGAATCGATGCGCCAAATGACGTTATTGGCGGCGTCACCAGAGAAGTTACGAACAGAAGAGGAATAATTGAAGATATGCCGGTAGATGGCGGAACTGCATCAGTGATAGGTAAGATGCCTGTAGGGGAATCCTTCGGCTTCTCTAACGACATACGCGCAGCCAGCCAAGGCCGAGCAGTGTGGAACACTGAAAATGCCGGATTCGACATTCTTCCAATGAATCTCTTTGAGAAGACTGTTGGAGATATCCGTGAAAGGAAGGGCCTCAAATCGGATATTCCCGGCGAGGCTTATTACTCGGATTGAGATTCAACGAACTCTTGTAATCTGGAAGTCCGTGATGACTCTCAATACCTCTAAACTCGGAGATGATTCTATTCTGTCGAGAGCCTGATGGGCTGCCTCGTGATAATCTAAGGCTCTCTTCCATGCATAATCCAGGCTTCCAGAACTCTCCAAATCAGTAATGGCCTTGTTTATCATAACCTCAGAGGCTTCTTCATTGCCAAATGCATCTGTGAAGTTTGGCAAGTCCATTCCGCTTGATAGCGCATGGATTGCTATTAGCGTTCTTTTACCGCTGGAGATGTCTGAACCAGAAGTCTTCCCCAGAGTCTTAGTGTCAGACCTCAGGTCAATAACATCATCCATGATCTGAAAGCAGAGGCCAAGCATCAATCCCCACTCTGAAAAAGTCTGGACCATCTCATCCGCGGCTCCGGAAATTATAGCACCGGTTTTGGCGCACATTTGGAACATTGCACTCGTTTTACCTTCTATCATGGCGAGATAATCATCCTCCGATACGACTTCTCTGCCTTCGAACTCAAAATCTTCTTGTTGACCCTCTGCCACTCTCCGAACCATCTCTCCAATATTCTTTACGAGCAATCGTAATTGATCGTCATCTATGTGTTTGGAATCTGCTAGCATCTCAAAACTCAAGGCGAGCATGGCGTCCCCAGCATTGATGGCGGTAGAATCATCGAACTCCACATGTACTGCTTTGAGACCTCTCCTTACCGGATCTTGATCCATAATATCATCGTGGACAAGAGTGAAATTGTGTATAATTTCGATACATGCACCTAGAACGTAATGTCCTTCATGCCCTTTTCCGATTGCCTCGCCTACTAGGATAGGGAGCATGGCTCTGAGACGCTTGCCCCCGCCTGTGAACAAATGATTCATTGCCGCATGAAGCCTTGGTTGGCTAATTTTGGATAAACCCTCCTTGATATGCTCTTCAGCTCTCTCTCTGTGCCCTGATATTTGATCGAGAATCTGGTTTGTGTTACCTGGTTTTAGGGACATCCTTCCAAATTGGAGAATTTCATTTGACGCATTCCCTACAGCCTCATCTATCGATTTACCCTCCGGCAGATACGCACTCATGATGGCCTTGAACCATGGAGCGACTATTTCCTCTGACCAACGGCCGGTTTGTTTGACCATACTTCTTATTTCATCTAGATCCAGCCACTCGACCATTTCTACCTCGTTTGGGTTGGGTTCGATGATAGGGTCTCCCCTAACCACAAGAACGTGATCGATCTCTCTCTCAATCCACTCAGAATCCCATCTTGAACTATATTTGAATTTACCAATCTCCCTGAAATCCCATTTCTCAGATATTTCAGTCGATATGCCGAGCTCTTGTTCCATTTTTCTTATCGCTGCAGAGCGGACAGACTCTTCTACATCTGTTCCGTCATTTGAAATCATAAGTGGATGGCTGCAACAAGTGTTAGCCCATATGGATGGGAATGTGATTTTCGTTGAAGCGCGCTTCTGCACTAGCAATCTATCATTTCTATCGAATAATAGTACGCTGAAGGCCCTGTGGAGGGCCCCCTCGCCATAGTGGCAGTCTTTTTTTGAAGCACCGCCAATCGGATTATCCTCTTTATCGACAAGTATGCACAACTCCGTCATCATGGATCTCTGATCCGAATCCAGACCTTCCAGCACATCCCGCATGTTTTGCTCCAACCATTTGTCATTCATCACTTTTGGCCCTCTTGAACAGCGTCCCGTTGAAAGGCTCTCCAATTAGCAGATTGTGAAGATTATCTGGGTCCAAACCATTGACGAAGCAGACTAAAGGAACGGTTTTAGAAATTCTAGATGCCACCTCGACCTTCAGTGCCATTCCGCCTGTAACGTCAGTTGAGGCGTCTATAGAAGTCTCGTAGGACGTTGATGGTGTCCAAACAGGTATAATTTCAGACTCCTCATTGGTTGGATCCATATTATAGAGGCCATCTATACCGTCAAGCAAGAAGACTACCCTCTCCACCTCGGTAAGTTCGGTGGATAGTCTTTCCATGAGATGGTCGCCAGACAGGATGCCAAATTCTCGATTACCAGGGACATCCACGACATCACCGAAAGTCACGTGCACGTAACCGCTCTCTTCGAATCTCTTGATATCCCCTTTGAAATCGGGACCAGTTCCTTGAGCCCATTCCCTTGGGGGGTGGGATCGACATCTGATCCCATGTGCCTCTAGAATCGACGTTACCAAAGTATTCAATTCGCTCATGGATTTTCTGACGCTCTCTTTCGCTTGACGTTGTTCTTCCTCTCTTCCGGAGATACATCCTTTGGAAAGTTCCGCCGACTTCGCGTCTATGTGGCCAAAGGACCCAGCCCCGTGAACAATAGTGATATCCATTCCAGAAGTTATCGAATGCAAGAGTATCGGTGCTATGGTTGATATCGTGTTTGCTCTGAACACTTTTCTTGACTCCTTCTCGGTAATCAGGGCTCCTCCAAATTTGATTACGGTACGTCCCACGATTTATGCCACATCAGGCGGTACATTTGAGGACGCCGTCGACCACAGGTTCTTCTGTCCTCGTTTGTACAAAGTATCATGGCCGAGGATGCGGACATGTCCAGATTCAAAAGATGGTTACAAGCGAGGATCGAAAATTCCGAAGCTATCGAAGACGTCGAGGAGAGGAAAATTACTCTTAGACGTCTAAACTCTGCCTTACATGAGGCCCAGAGCTTCTCAGACCTTGTGGCATTGTCCAGCGGAATGATCAGCGATCCATTCGTAGAAAAAGACGCGAATGTAAGACCCGTCGAGATACCCTCTGCAAGAAACCCCGATCCAACGATGTGCCCGTCTTGCGGGGAGAAGGTCTCATCAGATCTGGGGTTCTGCCCACTCTGTGGAACATACAGAGAATCCTAACTCACTCTTCCTCATCCCACTTGGCAGTCAGAATCTGCATTTCTGGGTCATTGGGATCAGCGATCGACAGGAAATCGGGCTCGACCCCCTCTGTTAGATAGACAGTGACGCCTGCATGCCAAACAGTGTGGCCAGATGCTACCATTCTTGCAGTATCGACGTCTAGTATGACAGGTCTGTCATGATGGACCCTACCCGCATCGCCTGCGGATCTTATACTTCCTGAAAGATGGACGTGAGCCCTTCCTGATGGTATAAGGCCGGCTTCTAAGAGAGCCTCTACCTCTTCCGGACCGCAAGGGAAGTACAGGGAGGAGGGGATGTTCTCTGTAGGAAGATCGAGCTCTATCTCGACAGTGTGTCCGTATGTTGCTCTGATCATGTTTCCTCGAACCTCATATCTCCCTTTCGGATCTGTCTCGGAGACAGCTCTGAAATGATGTGGCCTAAGCCAGTGATATCTACGTTCATCCCTCTTCTTAAATTGGCGAATGATGTCCTTAATGTCTATCCAGCCGTTAATGTCCATTTCTAGATCGAATTTCTCGGGCGCGTGCCTTAGAATCAGAGCCAGCCTTCTAGCCATGCTGTCCCGTTCACCAGAGCGCATGATGAACTTCCCTTCATCATTGCAGGCGGGGCATAAGGGCTCATCAGAGAAATAACCATGGACGCTACATTCGCGAATCATGAACCCGCGAGTAAAGGTCCTGATTAATACGCACCGGTCAGAGGCCCCCCATCTCAATCGTTAAGCATCCATGTCCACTCAGTAAGTCATGACTCCTGTCATCTCGGGGTGGGTCCGGACTCCATTTCACAGAGCCCACAAGGGAAAACTTGCGAATATGAGGCCTGAGAGCATGGTTGCATCTTGCATTATGCAGATTGCATCGCAACTCAATGTAAACACGGAAGAAATCGATGACGTGATAGTCGGATGTGCGTATCCCGAAGGCGAACAGGGTTACAACATAGGTCGCATGGCAGCCTTGCTTTCCAATCTCCCTGAAACGGTCCCAGGGATGACTATCAACAGGCTATGCGGCAGTTCGATGCAGGCTGCTATATCTGCTGCTAATGCTATCAGGGTTGGACAGGGGGAATGCTATGTAGTCGCAGGAGTTGAGTCAATGTCCAGGGTAAAGAGGCGCGGCTTCAATTGGAGCCCCCACCCAGTTCTCGAGTCTGGAGTGACCAATGCGTACGTATCAATGGGGATAACTGCCGAAAATGTCGCAAGAGAGTATGGAATCACGCGAGAACAACAAGAAGAGTTTGCTTTAGAAAGCCACATGAAGGCTGCCGCCCACGAGACTGATAACAAACACATTATCCGGGTTTCTGACTCAAATGGGGAGGAGATATCTGAAGATGGTTGCATAAGAGCAAATACATCGATTGAGAGTATGGCACGTCTTAAACCAGTTTTTGATGAAAATGGGACTGTAACGGCTGCAACTTCTTCCCCACTCACTGATGGGGCCGTAGCGATGATAATCTGTTCTGAAGAATACGCTCAAAGGACGAATATGCCTTCTTTGGCCAAGATTGTTGCTGGGACTGTAACTGGAGTCCACCCCAGCATGATGGGGATCGGACCGATTTCCGCCGGAAGGGAGCTTTCGGATAGAACTGGATGGAAGCTAAATGATGTGGATTTATTCGAGGTGAATGAGGCTTTCTCGTCGCAGTGCATAGCAACCATCTCAGAACTGGGATTGCATGATGAAAGGGTAAATATCAACGGGGGAGCCATTGCGATAGGGCATCCTTTGGGCGCAAGCGGGGCTAGGATACTGGGTCAAGCAGCATCGTTGCTTGAGAGAGCAGCTGGTACCAGGGCAATGGCGCTTATGTGTATCGGAGGGGGCATGGGGATAGGAGTTGCAATTGAACGATCTTAGTCGCCTAATGCAATATTAACCATGGGCTAGTCAATTTTCACAAAAAGGATAGCTCTCCGCCATCGGGGGCAGGAAGAGGTCATTGCAAGTCCGTTCTACTATTGAAAGACCCAACGTAGAGGAAGCATCGGTCGAAATGGTCACAGCCTGCGAGGATACCGGGCTTGGTACATAATCCTCACCCGTTTGACTCAAGAAGAGGGAGATACCATCGCCTGCTGGAACGACTACATCCATACCGAAAAACTCCATTTTGGCTACCACCGTGCTTCCAGGTGTCAAAATCTCTCCGTCCTTGCCCCCTGAATGGAATCTGAGGTCCATCACAGCGTGCCCCAGGTGCAGACCGTCAGAGGAACGTTGCATCTCTACAAACAGATGGCCAGATGTAGAGAACATCGATATTTGGGACTCTACATGAAATGTTGGAGTTCCAACTATTCGAGTATCTTCCTCGAAAGTAGGACAGGAAAAGTGCGATTGAGTGTTTGATCCTATAACTGCACTTCCGAAGTAGTCGCACTGATCCATACCGATCATTAGCCATTCTATGTCTTCGGGGGGGTAGGTTGATTCAACTCTCCAACCACCCATGTTATCCTGAACTTCGGCGATGAGTCGGGGTTGTGGTCCAATGTCTCTCAGGTAGAAATCAAACCATTCGAGAAGGTCATCACCCCAATCCCACCGCAGGGTGTACGGATAGGCCTCGCCCCCCCTTCCGCTGGTGAGGCTGGAATGTCCGCCATCACGATCGGGGTAATCATGAGCCCATTGGCCATACAGACCCTTTACGTCAAATCCGGCATCGATAGCAATTTGATGAGTAGGAAATGCCATATGAGGGTCAACGTTCCAGTCCTGCAATCCATGGATAATGTAGATCGAACCACTGTATACTTCAAGGGCAGGAGTTAGAAAATGACGCTCTTCCCAATAATCCGAGCCCAACCATCCCAAATTATCTCCCGTCATGTACGCCGCTGGGCCCGCGTAATATCCTTCGAGATAACCCTCGCAAGCATTCTCAATATCGCCGCTATCTCCATCGAGCCCGAAAGATCCGTAGACGCCATTGTGCATAATGGCACCACGGGCCTCCATGCTCCCGTTCCTCCACATCAGGTCATGCATCCCTATCAAACCGGACATCGGGATTATGGTCTTGAGATATTCTGAACCGGATGCAGCAGCGTTCCATGGCGTACTACCATCATATGACTTCCCTATCGCAGCGACACGGCCATTTGACCATGCTTGCATCCCGAGCCAGTCAATGGCACCCTTGATGCCAGACTGCTCGTCATGCCCCATCAAATCCATGCAATGGTTGGATTCCCCCGTTCCGAAGACCGAAACTTGAGCGACTGCAAAACCGTGGGGGACGAAATTTTCAATCAAGAAGCGACCAAGGCGATCCGCAGGCGTCAGTGCATCTACATCCCCATCATCGTAATATGGACCGATTTCGGTTATTACAGGAATCTTACACTCGTCCGGGATTACTTCCGAGTCCCACTCACACCCCTCTATCAAAGGCATCCAAAGCCCTAGATGGACCTCAGCGCCGCCAGTAACTCCAGCTCCACCATCTGAAGAATCAATCTCGGGAATTTCGACATATATTGAACGAACCGTGTCAATTTCATATGTGCCATTCCACGACACTCGGGAGAAAACATCGTCGGTTCTATACTCCATACCGTGTCTTTCTTCTACGGATGGAAGCCAATGACCCAAGTCTTCTTTCGATGTGGTTCCTTCTGTCCCGAAGCATCCCGCCAGAGGTGCGGAAAAGAATGCGAGTGCCAGTAAAATCGCTTTGACCTCTTTCATGTTGAGCATCAATGGATTAACCTCCTGTTAGAGACTTCCCGCAAATAGGGCAAAGGTCCCCTACGTCAAGACTCTCGGGAATGACTGCGAGCATTGACGAGCACGATGGACAAGTAGCTAGTAATTCTCCTTCGGAGAGTTCAATCCCCAGTACATCTTCGCCTGTAGATATTGTCCACCATGATCTGAAACGAGCATCATTTAATGCCCTCCTTCGTTGTAAACAAGACCGTCCCAATAGCAGCACTAGGAAAGCTTGTATGAATAGCCAACCATCTCCGATCAATCCAGCTACTAGAAAATCAATGATGCCTATAGTAACGTACAACGTAAAGAGTACATAGAACGAATTCATCACTGTAGAGAGTGAACCCAGACGCATCCTCCTGAATGAGTAGGCGCTGAAAACAACATACAACAATGCAAATGCCGCCAAAATAGACGTTATGGTGGACAATAAGAACCCAAAGATGGTTACGTGGCTGGCGAGAAGAACTGCTAGTATGATGGCATCAAGTAGCATGAACGGCGTTATTCGCCGGTGCAGGCGCGCCCCTACCTCCTCCATGTTCCCACTCCGGCAGCCATCTAGGTTTAGTCTGTCGATGACCTGAAAGCAAACAACGTTGGCCGTGGACACGTGCGTGACTCCGATGTTCTATTGGCTGGCGACTCCTTGAAGGGTAAGCTAGTGCACCTTGTTGTGACTGGGGGAATAGCTGCAGTTGAGACTGTACGCTTGGCAAGAGAGTTGCGAAGGCATGGGGCTGAAATAATGGTGACCATGACGTCAGAAGCCACGAAAATCATTACGCCCCTCGCTGTGGGGTGGTCGACTAACTGTGCAGTAAATACGGGCTGGTCTTCAGATTTGCCTGCTTTGGATACACCAGATATCGTACTTGTCGCGCCAGCAACCAGGAACACTCTGTCCAAAATATGCGCAGGGGTTATGGATGATCCTGCGATGATGGCAATAACCGCTGCCTCTGGGGCTGGTAAGACAATAATCTTGGTTCCTTCAATGCATGATGACTTGTTCGATGATGCAGTTACAGGAGATATGATTGAAACAACCAAATCAATGGGGTACAAGATATTAATTTCTCCATCGGAGGAGGGAAGAAGAAAACAACCCTCTCCCACAAAAATAGTTAGATTCGCAGCTGCTAAGGTTAACGAAAATCTCCCAAACAGGGCAAATATTGCTGTTATTTACGGTGCTACCGAGTCACCGATTGACCCTGTAAGAGTAATTTCAAACAAATCCTCAGGGAAAACTGGTATTCACATAAGCGATTATCTGGAGAGGAGGGGGCATGATGTCACGAGGATATCCGGTGTCCTAGAAACAAGTGGAAATCATTCAGATTTAACTGCCAGAACGCCTCAAGAGATGATGGAAGCGGTTAGGGAGGTTATGTCCAAGTCCATGCCTGACGTATGGGTTATCGCAGCGGCAATCCTAGATTTCCAACCCGCTAACCCCTTGACTGAGAAGATTTCATCAAACGAGCCTCCCCCCTCAATAGACCTCAAACCATCCCCTCGATTGATTGAGTCTATACGATCCGCCAACCCTGGTGCTAAGATAATCTCATTCAAGCTAGAATCTGGAATAGGGATAGAAGAGTTGGTCACTAGAGCACGATCCCACATGAAACGTTACGAAAGCGATGCAGTTATTGCAAATCTACTGGAGAATCTCGATGGCCGTGGCCCTAGGGCACATTTGGTGACATTAGATGGCGCGAATGAGATATCAGACTTAGAACACCTATCCAAATCTATTGAATCGATTGTTTCTAGTTGGATGGAGTGAATGTACCCGGCATTTTGAAGGGTATGACGCTGTGGTAGGCCTATGCCCAAGGGACCAGGTAGCGCCAAAAGAGGCATCCCCCCAAAGGAAGATTTCAATGCGTGGTATCCTTCGATAGTGGAGATCGCAGATCTTGTCGATAAGCGGTATCCAATCAAGGGAATGGACGTGTGGAAACCCTATGGGTGGAGTGCGATGGGTAACATAGACGCACTCGTTCGTGAAGAGATGAGGAATACAGACCATGACGAATACAACTTCCCATTATTGGTGCCCCACGATCTTTTGGAAAAGGAGAATAAATTGGTACAGACTCTCAAGATGGCTAGGGAACGAGGCGTTGACCCCTCTGAGTTACGAATTGATGATGAGATTGGGGGGTTTGAGAAAGAGGTATATTGGGTAAAACATGCCGGTGAACACGATCTCGATGTCCCTATGTTTCTACGACCCACTAGCGAGACTCCAATGTACACGATGTTCTCGCTATGGATCAGATCCCATGCAGATCTCCCGTTGAAGACATTTCAGATTGTCAATACTTTTCGATACGAAACTAAACAGACTCGTTCCTTTATCAGGGTACGAGAAATTCACTTCTTCGAGGCTCATACTGCACACTCTGACCAATCTGGAGCTGATGCCCAGATAGATGAGGACTCAGATATAGTTCGGAGGCTGCTTCACGACCTCTGCCTCCCTGCAATCATTTCGAGAAGACCCGTTTGGGATACGTTCCCCGGAGCTTGGTACACAAATGCAGTCGATGCGATTATGCCGAACGGGAGGACGCTGCAAATAGCTTCGTATCATCACTACAGGGATCAGTGGGCTCGCGCATTTGATATCTCATACGAGGCCACGGACGGTAGTCAGAGTAACTGCCATCAAACGACGTTTGGGATGAGTGAGAGGCTTCTAGGCGCCGTGGTCGGGGTTCATGGCGATGATGCCGGGCTCATAATGCCCCCATCGATAGCACCTATCCAAGTTGTCGTAATGCCTGTCGCGGCACATCTCGACGAGGCCGTTGAGCCCGAGGCAACAAATATCGTAACAAGACTGAAGAAATTCGGAATCAGGGCCAGACTCGACTCACGAGATTTGAGACCGGGCGCTAAGCATTATGACTGGGAAATCAAGGGCGTGCCTCTGAGAATAGAGCTTGGACCACGGGATCTTTCAAGCGACTCTTTCGTGATGACCCTTAGAACTGGAGGTAAGGATAGTCACCCTATTGATTCGTTGGAAGAAATCATTGTGAAATCCCTTGAAGGCATCTCGACAGAGCTTAGAGCGAGATCTACAAACCTGTTGGAATCGAAAATGTCGATACTAAAATCACTACCCAAGAAACCCTCTGATTTAGCAGAAGGGATGGTTTTCGAGGTAGCTTTCGATGGAAACGATGCAGACGCAGAAAAACTGGAGAAATCTACAAATTTAACGCTTCTAGGAGATTCGCTGGACCCTTACAACGAGCCCAGGAAATGCATAATAACTGGCAAGGAGACTTTCAGAAGGCAGCATCTAGCTCGGATGTATTAGCCCCTTCAAGCCTGAACGTGCTAATGAATCCATTCATTGCTAAGCCATTTTATGGATATCTGGTTGTCACAGACTAGAAACTGGGGAATAGCCAAAGGTAACATGACCCATCAACATCTGTGTTGTTGTCTCTTTCAGGAGATGTCCTGCGAATAAGTAAAACACCCTACTAGCCCATTGAAAAAGTACTGCGATTGTTACAATCCTTACTGATCCAAGGATGCACTAATCCATTCATGAGGTTTATGCGTAATTTTTCATCTATACCTTCCAGTAAGACCTATTACCGCGATTATAGATGTAGTACTGATTGCGATGATATCCTCGTTAGTCAGTGTTCCCGTTTCCCTCCAGCTGTCTGAAGATTCCAATTCAGGGGCGTTTCCAAGTGTGTAGGTTTCACCGCATGAGTCAGACTCACAGAGGTCTATCACTGTTCCAACGCCTACGTAGATGTTGAATACCAAAATTGCGGTTGTAAGAATGCCTAAAATTAGAACCGACCATCTGGGCCCCCATCGACCTTCATCAGTATGAATATTTGTTGATCCTTCAACATCCGAATCTACGGAAACAACATCCACCTCAACGGGTTCAGAAAAACTCCGTGGGGCCGAGTCGGCCTGCCTCAAGCCTAGTTTTTCAAGTGCTTCAGCACCGTATATACGCTCAATCAGGCTGACTATGTTGGGATCATCTACTTCCTCTGGAGTTATCTTCCCGTCAAGGAGGTCTCTTAGTACGGTCTCGTCAACCATGAGTGACTCGGATGCGAACGCCTACATCAAGTACGCCCAGGTTTTTGCACAATTTCCATCACTCTTTGAACAATATTATCTGAAGTCAGACCCATCTTATACATGATTTCCTCGGGAGATCCACTTTCTCCGAATTTATCCCTAACACCCACCATCCTCATTTTCGTAGGACATTCTTCGGCCAATATCTCAGCTATAGCAGAACCAAGCCCGCCGATTACAGAATGATCTTCTGCCGTAACTATGGCGCCGGTCTCAGCTGCACTCAGTACGGCTTCTTTATCGATAGGCTTGATGGTATGCATGTCTACAACTCGTGCCATTATTCCATGCTTTGCAAGCTCATCTGCAGCATCGAGCGATCTTTCTACCATTACGCCACACGCGATAATAGTAGCATCATCGCCTGATCTCAACTCCGATGCAACGCCTATTTCCAGAGCAGCGGCTTCTTCTTCGGAGTATATTTCCCTAGTCTTGTTGCGTGCTGTTCTAGTGTACGAGGGGTTATCATGGTCGATCAAATTTCGTGTTAGAGACCTTGCTGAGTTTCTATCGCAAGGGTGTAACACAGTCATTCCAGGTAGGGTTCTGAAAATGCCTAGGTCCTCTGTCGATTGAGCACTACTACCATCCTGTCCGGTATGCATGCCTCCATGACTGCCACATAAGTGAACAACAAGACCTGTTCTGGCTATGCCATTTCGAAATTGCTCAAAGGCACGTTCAGAAAATATCGCGAAGGTGCTTGCAAATGGGATCTTTCCGGCTTCCGCTAAACCAGCTCCAACGAGAGCCATATTTTGTTCGGCTATACCAAGGCAGAATGTTCTTTTCGGATATTTAGCCCGAAAATGGCATGATTTTGTAGACTTTCCTAGATCTGCCTCTAGAACCACTACCCTCTCATCACTTGATAAATCGAGTAACGCATCACCATACCCGTCTCTCGAGGCTCCCGGTTCTGAAATTCCAGTCATGACAATTCCTCCATCGCCAAGGCATATTGTTCATCATTAGGTGCTGCCCCATGAAATGCAGGATTATTTTCCATATATGATACTCCTTTTCCTTTCACTGTCGATGCTATAATGGCAGTAGGGCCGTTACCTGTCTTGGAATCTTTGAGAGCACTCACTATCTCATGCATATCGTGCCCATTAATGTTGATTACATTCCATCCAAATGATTTGAATTTGGAACCGATGTCTCCGACACGCATTTGGTCATCCACGAAATTGTCATTCTGTATTCTATTCTTGTCGATAATGGCGGTTAGATTACTTACTTCGAGATGAGATGCGGCCATTGCAGCTTCCCATATTTGACCCTCCTGTATTTCACCATCACCTAACAATACCCATGTATGCCTTTTGGACCCATCGAGCCTAGCGGCGAGCGCCGAACCGAGCCCGAATGATAGGCCCATACCCAGACTACCAGCTGAGAAGTCAACCCCCTCCGTCCACTTTCTATCGACATGTCCTTGACAGACAGAACCCAATGATCTAAAACCATTTAGATCGGAATCCTGCAGGATTCCTACCTCCCTCAAAATGGAATATACAGCGGGACTAGCGTGCCCTTTACTCATGATAAACCTGTCACGATCATCCCAACTGGGGTTATTAGAATCGAATCTCATGACGCCCTTGTATAATGCAACGAGTATGTCTATACAGGACAATGAGCCTCCGGGGTGCCCGGACTTGGCCTTGTAGACCATGTCTACTATTCGCTTCCTACACTTCGATGCAGACGCATTCAATTCTTCCACAGACTGACTCTGCATGTATCGACGTGATTCTATTGGTCCTTATTGGTTCCCTATCGTTTTGGGTGCTATGGAGTTAGCCATTCAGTTATAGATGGGGGTCCGAATTGGGAATACATGCACAATGACAGCGGCACCATGCCGCTGGATCTCAATATGGCAGACTTGGAAGTCAAAGATCTCATTGACAGGGCTCAGACAATCATTTCAGAAGGCGGTAGAATCGACGTAGATTTGGGTTTGTCGCTTTACAAAAACGCTCCTCTAATACAACTTGGCCAGTTGGCTCACTCCGTTAAAACCAGAAAGCACGGGAAAAAGGTTCACTTCAATCTCAACCTTCATGTTAATACAACCAACATATGTGTTCTGGCTTGTAGATTTTGCGCGTTCAGGAAAGGTGCCAGACATGAAGACGCATATTCGCTTTCGATAGAAGAATACCTAGATCGTGTCCGTCCGTACTCAGAATCTATCGACGAAGTACATTCAGTTGGAGGACTCCACCCAGAATGGACCATCGAGCACTATGAAAATCTATATCGCGCCATGAAGATTGAATTCCCACACATCACAATAAAATCCCTAACCGCAGTGGAAATCAAACATATCGCTAAGCGTACCGGGATATCCATACTCCAAACTCTCGCGCGACTGAAGAAAGCGGGCCTGGATGCAATTCCTGGTGGCGGAGCGGAGATACTCGTTGATTCTGTGAGGGATAGAATTTGCAGAGGCAAAGAATCTAGCTTAGAGTACCTTTCCATACACAGATCTGCACATGAAATTGGTATTCCTTCCAACTGTACCATGTTGTTTGGAACCGTAGAAACACTCGAAGACAGAATCACGCATCTGGATTTGCTCAGAAGATTGCAAGATGACACTTCTGGATTCCAATGCTTTGTACCATACCCATTTCTCCCCGATAAAACACGTTTGCCTGAAGCTAAGATACCAAGTGCTGAAGAGGTCCTAAGAACGATTTCGATATCCCGACTTATGCTTGATAACATACCTCATTTGAAAGCCTACAGAATGAACATCGGAGATGATCTCGCATCACTCGCAATACTCAACGGTGCAGATGATCTCGATGGAACAGTAGAAAAAGAAGAAATTATGCATTCTGCAGGCTCTAACACACCTCTCAATACAGGCATGGATGGCTTGATACGCATGATAGAATCCTCGGGACAAGCGGCCGTCCAGAGAAATACAACATACACTAAATTCAAATCACACACTTTGAAAAACCGCCCAGAAGCCAAAACATTACCAGTATTGAGTTGAGACTATGTGGAACAGGACCATAGGACGCGTGGCTTTCACTAATTGCGACCCCCTGTATCACAATCTTTCGAAAAAATGGCGAGTATTGCCGGCCCCGCCCTCGTGGTTGACGGGACACGTAACAAGAAGAGATTGTTTAATGGCACCGATTCCCTCTGCTGATTTCGCGAAACACAGCGACATCCTGCGTCTTGTAGGGGATCTCGGAATAGTTTCGATGGGGCACGTTGGAAGCGTACTACTTTTTGGAGATCGCCCTCCGGACCATATGAGAGATATAGCATTTCCAACTGACTCATCAACATCAAAGAAACTGCTAAGATGGTATCTAGATAAACAGGGTTTAGACCCTCGTGCCATTGATCTGGGGCCTGATTTGGGTTCCATGCTCCAACAGTGTGACGGGGCTCTACTCATTGGGGATAGGGCACTTAGGGCGGCTTCAGAACATCCATCTCTGGTCCAATTGGACCTAGGAGCGGAGTGGACTCGCGTAACAGGGCTCCCAATGGTTTTCGGCGTCTTCGCCACACACATGTCATCTGGCGATCAGGACATATCAGAGGCTAAGACAGATCTAATCGCCAATTACCAAGCCTTCCTTCATGACAACCACAGAAGAGATGAGGTAGTACGCATAGCCGCTGACAAGATAGGTCTCACACCGAGCAGAATGGACCAATACTTTCGTTCAGAGGTATCTAACTTACTCGACGAACAGTCTGTAGAAGGACTAGCTCGCTTTCTCGTAGATGTATGTGGTATGGATACCGGTTTAGTTCAAAGAAACATTCAATCAGTCATTTCGTAATTTAATGACTTTGACGCAACGTATTCCAATAAATCCATCGCAACTTCGCAGGACTCCGCTATCACCGGTTCTGGATCTCCTATGAATTTGCTTAATGTTGCTAACGCTGCTCTATCTCCTATTGCTCCAAGGGCCTCTGCAGCCTCATGGCGTACCATGAGATCTTCATCTCGATCCTCAAGACGACTTATCAGATGAGGCACTGCTGCGGGTTCCTGCATCTGTCCCATGACATAAGCTATCTCATGTTTAAGAAGCGCTGATTTCGAAGAATATGCTGCAGCAAGTGCTTCAACAGCGTCGTTACCACCAATATTTCTTAATGCGAAGAGAGCCCTCATTCTCAGGAACATTCTCTCTTCTTCGTTACATATGGTTTCTCTCAGAGTCGGCACGGACAGTATATCACTTGCAGGTGCGGGATCGACAGAATCGAACTCGGATACCTCTGGTTTGTTCATGTTTTATCGGCTACGTGCCCTGCCTATGAAATCAATGGCTCTCGGGTCAAAGTCCGAGTCAACCAAACCAATTGATTGACCCTCTTCCAGAAACCTCATGACAGCTTCACGACCGTCGTCGCCATAATCTATGGTCCTCTGGTTGACATACATTCCAACGAATTTTTTGTTGGTTTCATCTGAAATCCCTCGACCCCATTTCTTTGCGAACGATAACGCCGAATCAGGATTTTTTATCGCGTGCTCAATAGAGAGGCGGACGTCATTGGCGATGTGTTCACACATTTCTGATCCATGAGATCTTAACACGACATTTCCACCTAAGGGAAGTGGTAGTCCGGTTTTTTCATTCCACCAAATTCCCAGGTCTAAGACCAAATGAACCCCTTCATCTTTCCAGGTCAATTGGCCCTCGTGAATGATCAGACCATGAGTCGACTTTCCGGATGCGACTGAGGGGAGTATCTCGTCAAAGGGCATAACTTCTACATTGACATCCCCCAATGCTAGCCTCAATGCTAGGTATGCTGAGGTGCCGAGTCCAGGAATTGCTATTGTGGATTTAGAAGCCTCCTCTACTGTCGACTCAGAGGTGGATATTATCATTGGACCATACCCCTCACCCATGGATGCTCCGCAATTCATCAATGAGTAATTATTGGCAATTGTAGGATAGGAATGTATCGAGACAGCGCTTACATCGTGAGCGCCGTCCAGGGCTTGTTGGTTAAGCGTCTGAATGTCTACAAGGACGTGTTCGTATCGCCTGTCGTCCGTGTCAATTAGAGATTCAGTCATGGCATAGAACATGAAAGCGTCATCCGGATCTGGTGAATGGCCGATGCTGTACCGAGTTGTCATGGACCAGGCGCGTCCTAGGTTGTATAAATTGCCTTGGCAAACACCATGACAATCGCCACCATGAAGTATCTGGGCCTTCTGGGAGTTACATGCCCGATCCAGACAGGCTCTCAACTGCAACGGGTCAGCTTGGGCCAAAATGTGCTAAGACCGGAAAGCCCTTGAAATTTTCAGAGGCGATTGTTCATGATGGCGAGTATTTGTCATACGAGGCATATCTCGAACTAACAGGAGCAGAATCTTCCACCGAGCCTAAAACCGTACCAGGCTTGAGGATGGAATGACGCCATCTTGAAGGTCCGACCTCCAATCGCTCAGATGTGGCTAAGGGTTGGAGTCGTATAGGTTCGAGGTTTGCCGACTTCTACAGATCTATGGAACCAAGCGATATCTGGCTCCCACCGCGACTTAGACGGCGCGAATGGATGTTCATGCCGTGGGGTGATAGGCCAACAGATCGGCACCGATCATTCACGGATGCAGGAGCACTCCATTCGTACCTCTGCCAGAGATTCCCCCACTCTTGTTTCCACTCGACGGCTTACTACGATGATCCATCTCAAAGAACGATGTCTGACAAGGGCTGGAGGGGAGCTGACCTGATCTTTGATTTAGATGGCGATCATTTACATGGTATCAGCCCCACGGATTTTCCTAATCTGATATCCGCCATACAGGATCAGGCATGGTCCCTTTGGAATGATTTTCTTGAACCGGAGTTTGGATTCAACAGAGATTATGCACAATTCACCTTTTCAGGTCATCGCGGCTTTCACATCCATCTCAGAGATCCTTCTCTCTTTCACCTCGACTCCAACGCCCGGAGAGAGATCGTCACCTACATTCGAGGTGTCGGCCTTGATGTATCGACAACCCAGAGGAAAGATTCAGGGTGGTCCAGGAGACTCGACGATGGAATAGAAAGGATCTCAAACATGCTCGCAGATGCCTCAAAAGGAGGGAATGGATCACCCACCATCAATAGTCTGATTGAACAAGCCAAGAGTCAGAATCACCCAGTGAGTCGTGGTACGATGACCAAACTAATCGAAATGGCTTCTAGCCAAGATCACGTTACAAGGTTGAAGGGCGGTTCTTCCAACGTTTTCGGAGAAAGTGGAACAAATCTTTTTTGGGCGCTCGTAAGAGCGAATTCTTCTGTCTCAGTTATAGGCGGAGAAACGGATGAGAACGTAACAGTCGACGTCAAGAGAGTGATAAGACACCTTGGAAGTCTACATGGGAAATCTGGTCTCAGAGTTACCGAGATACCATTTGAGAGGTTAGACCCGGACGGGTCAAAACCCTTCGATCCATTAAAGGAAGCAATAGTGTTCGGCGGCAGCGAGAATACAAAAATTCGCCTTTTGATCGATGATGTCAGGGCTATAATAAATGAAAGAGAGATAGATGGTAATTCTGGGAGTGAGTATGTTGTCGATGAGGGTATGGCCATGTTCTTACAACTCAAAGGATGGGCAGAACTGGTACCCTCCTGAATAGCACACATCAGCAACACATTCGGCGAACCTTGAAACCCCGAATTGGATGAGAGCACATCATGGGCATAATACCACGGCGTAAGAAGAAGGGGAAATTACCCCCTTTGCCCCCTCCACCACCACCGCCTCCATTAGATGGTCTTGGAGGGTCCATGATGCCGCCTCCACCGCCTCAGAACCCCTCGAACGAAGACTATGACAGCCTCGTTCCTATCGGGGGCGGACAAGGAACCGTTACGACTCCTGAGCTGGGAGAGTACGATCAAGAATGGTCAAAGAAAACCAAAGACCCCGCCGAAGAAGATCTGGAATCGCTCTGGAGTGCTAGAAAGGCAGCCAACATAGGCGTCGAAGGCCTTGACGGGATGTATGGCCACATAGACAGAATCGCAAAAGGTGAAAGAGGGTCGCTAATCAACAGATTTTCTGATAGGTTCGGAACCGAATTGGACAGAGAAATCATCGTAATGAGGAAAGAACAACAACAAATAGTCAGAGATATCGCACCAGTTGTCGAGCTAATTGAGAAGCCTAATGATACTGATCATCTCACACTCGATGAGTTCATTCACTCTATGGATCAGCCAGCGTTCATTGAGAAGGTCTCAGATGCTACGGGAATAAGCACGGATATGCTTTCTTCATTTGAGGAAGAAGAGTTGGTGGAATTCTTCCAAACCGCAGATGTAGATGAAAGCGGGACTATGGAATTTGAAGAATTTGCAGAAGCTATAACCAGATTGAAGCAGGCCAATGATGACTTTGCCAAGCTCTTCAGCATTGTTGACACACTTCTCGGAAATCAAGATTCAAAATTTATTCAAACCTTCACTGAATCTGATGCATATGAGCTTTACAAAAAAGTAGGAATGGACCCCCATCACGCTCCTGAAGACGATAGGAGGGACTTCTTTGCGCTCATCAACGAAGTTTTAGGCGATCTTCCTGCATCGGAAATCGAGATTTTTACACAGTCTGAGGACTTTGAACACTACAAGACTATGGGCGAGGCGCTTCAGTGAGGGGTTGACATGGGCTTACTAGAGAAGGCAGAATCCGGAAAAACTCCAAAGGAGACCACTAAGAAGAATAGCCCTCAGAAAGCACCAGCAAAGGCTCCTGAAAAGATCCCTTCCAAGGCTACTCCAAAAGTTGAGAAGCCCAAAAAAGAGTCTAGATTTTCCCGGCGACGTGAAAAAGAAAAGAAAACTAAGGAGCCGAAAGATCCAGTTGATCTACCATCTTTCCCCCAGGGATTCGAGCTACCGACCAGCGGACAGATGGCATTCAGAAGATTTGTGGATATCATAGTCAGCTATGGGTGGATATTCCCCGTAGTAGGGGTATTTGCCTGGGGCCTGAATTTTGACGCTACTTACTTCATTATCGGAGGTACGTTACTTTACATAGGCAATGTCGGTTTTCTTCCATCCAGATTCAATAGAACGATAGGGAATATCGTATCACGTACTAAGTTTGTAACATCGGGTGGCAATAATGCTTCATGGGCATACACTTTCCTAAAGGGACTCAACTTTCCATTCGCGCTTATAGGCCTCGTAACTGCCTTAACCATGCTTTCGGACCTCTCATCTCCCCTGGGGGATTCTACCGGATCCGCAATATTCAGGATAATTGGGCTCCTACTCTTGATTCCACTATTTTTAGATTGGTTGTTGACCCGGTTCTCAATGGCAAAAAGGGGCCTATGGGAAAGGATATTTGGTGGTGTTTGGCTGGTTAGATCCACTAAGACTGGGAGCTCCAAAGGTTGGCTGAAGAGATTAGACCAACTTAGCGATTATGCAGAAAAGAGAGGCCTCCTCGCCGAGAAGGAAGAAGATACGACAAACCTAGATTGAATCATTCCTCTTCTCGACGCATCATAGCTAGCTCGCGCATGTCTTCGCGAACAGCTCCGTCCTTCATGCCCTCGATATCTGCTTCATCAACTATCTCAACACCTAGTAGAGTTTCAATAACATCCTCCATGGTTACTAGGCCAATGATGGTCCCAAACTCTTCTTCTACAGTCAATATTTGGACTCTATTTTCAAGCATTATCCTCAGTGCTGCGTCTATGGAACCATCGGAATGGACGCTTGATATTGGACGCATAATATCTGTCATGGACGGATCGAAATTATCCGCTGCCGCGTTCCGAAGAATGTCTGACCTTAGTACCATACCTATTACCGCGTCTTCATCAAAAACCGGCATTCTACCGTGAACCATAACGGGAATTCGCTTCATTACTGAACCTACTGTTTCATCAGCTTCAACATACGTCATAACGGTTCGAGGCGTCATAATGTCGCCCACGGTCATTTCCTTGAGCATCAAGAGATTTTGTATTACACTCTCTTCCCTTTCATCTATCACATCCGTTTCTTCGGCTATATCCGCTATGACGGAAATCTCATCCCTGGTCATTGCTTCTTCTTTTACTGTGGGGAGGAGGCGACGGGTTTTCTCAATAGGCCAGATGATGGGTGCTAGGAGAATAGTCATCCAGTGGAGTACTAAACCCGCACTTATGGTGAGCCTTCTCCAATAGAGAGTTCCTATCGTCTTTGGAAGAATTTCGGAGAGAAGTAGTACAAGCAGTGTGAGTATGGTTGACGCAATTGCTAGTGCATATTCGCCGGGATACGCATTTTCTACTTCCGAACCCACACCCAGTGCACCAACTGTGTGAGCGATCGTATTTAGGGTGAGTATAGCCGTTAGTGGTCGCTCAGGGTCGTCCTTGAACGTCAGCCACCTCCCAGCCGTTGTCGGCATTTTGGGCTGCAATGCTAGGATATGCCCTCTAGTTGTGCTCAAGAGCACAGCCTCCAGAATAGAGCAGATGAATGACACCCCTAATGCGATAGTGCCGTACAGTAAAATAGCGGATACTGGAGTCACTTCAGGTGTTCCTCCGTAGAAGGGATTGGACAAAGCTGGTATGCATGTGGTTGCGTTGCTCCGTAGCCCCGGGCTTGCCCATCTCCTAAATATGTGGCTGTTCGAGACTAGCCTCGTGGACGACCAGCATGTCGCTATATTCATGGCTTGGCCTTATGCCAATGGTCCGCTACACCTTGGACACATTGCAGGCAATTGTCTTCCCGCAGACATACAATACAAGTACGAACGGATGAGAGGTAGGAGAGTATTGATGTTAAGCGGCTCGGATGAGCACGGAACACCAATAACAGTGACTGCTGATGAAACAGGAAAAACCCCTCAAGAAATTGTCGACGAAAATCACGAAATTATACTGGACTCATTGTTGAAAATGGGTTGTTCTTGGGGGGAAAATGTCGATTCAAGAGGTGCTGATTACGGTGGAGCGTTGTATGGCAGAACCTCCGATCCAAGACATCATGAGCTTGTTCAGGGAGTAATTCTAGAATTACATGAGAAAGGATTCTTGGAAAGGAAAACAATGGAACAATTTTGCTCCATTAGGGAAAATGGGACAATACAATTTCTGCCTGACAGATATGTTCACGGGAAATGTCCCAGGTGTTCATCAGATGGCGCTAGGGGGGACCAATGCGACTCATGTGGATCTACATACGAAGCTGAGGAACTTATAGAACCAGTATCAAAGCTAAACCCTGAAGATCCTGTCGAAATTAGAGAAACGGATCACCTATTCTTCAGGTTAGATCTTCTCCAAGAGGATTTGGAGCATCATGCATCAGAACGACAGAGGGTGTGGAAGCCAAATGTCAGGTCTATGACCAAGAACTGGTTAGATATGGGTCTACGGCCCCGTGCAGTAACTAGAGACATAGAGTGGGGGGTCTCAATCCCGCTGGATGATGATGTGTGGGCTTCAAAGCGCGTATACGTTTGGTTCGATGCGGTTCAAGGGTACTTGACCTGTGCACGCATATGGGGGGAACAGCACGCAAACATGTCTGCTGAAGGTACAACTAAAGACATCTGGAAAAAATGGTGGATAGGGGGGAATTCCCTCAAGCATGTTTATTTCATGGGGAAGGATAACATCCCATTTCACACGATTATTTGGCCCGCCATTTTGTTGGCACTCAACACCGGGAAAGAAGAGAAAGAGAAGTGGCATCTAGAGGACAATGTTGCGTCAAATGAATATCTGATGCTATCCGGAGACCAGTTCTCCACAAGCCGAAAGCACGCCGTGTGGCTACCTACTTTCCTAGAAAGGTACGATCCTGACTCGCTTCGTTATCATCTTACTATCAATATGCCAGAACTTCATGATACCGATTTCCGATGGGACGAGTTCGTAGAACGAATTAACTCAGAATTGATTGGAAATTATGGAAACTATGTGAATAGGGTTCTCTCACTGGTTAAACGCGCTTCCATTGACGGGAAGAACCCCATCGCTAGACTGCCTGGCTTGGAGGAATACCCTGATTTCAAAAATTTCATTGAAAAGAAGATAAAGGGAGCTATGGATTCTATGGAACGTCAAAGATTCAAGGAAGCCCTCAGGAAGATAATGGACATATCTCAAGAGGGGAACGGTTTTCTTCAGAGAGCAGAACCTTGGAAGTACCTGCGATCAGAAGATCCTGATGAAATCCAAAAAGCGTTATTACCGCTATCCGCTGCATGGCATAGCCTCCGCATTCTTTCCATACTCACATACCCATACATGCCCTTTCAGTCGGAGAGATTGTGGGAGATGATCGGAGAACCCGGAAATCCGGGAGATTTGCTTTGGGATGACGCTATGGACAGTGGCGAGCGACCCTCCCAATTACCGGAGTCCTCACCACTATTTACTAGACTTGACCTTGAAAGCATACTGTCTCTTGAGGAATCTACAGACACAATGAATAACGAAGGCACTCACATCGAAGGTGTGACAATAGTTGACTTCGAGACTTTTGCTTCTGTCGATCTTAGAATAGGGAAGGTCATGTCCGTCGACGACCATCCCAATGCAGACCGCCTTTATGTTGTCAAAATTTCAGAAGGTGACGGACAAGAAAGAACCGTTTGCGCTGGTCTGAAGGATCACTACACCAGAGATAATTTGAACGGCTCATTGGTTGTCTTCGTCGCAAATCTGGCACCAAGGAAAATCAGGGGCGTTATGTCTGATGGAATGCTATTGGCAGCCGATGATGGAGCGGGGTCCGTTAGATTACTGAGACCGGATGGTGATATAGCACCGGGGTCAAATGTCAGATGATGGACGATCAAAAAATTCCCATTGCATTTCCTCTAATTCAGTCCGATCATGGCAAGAAGAATACGCTTCTAGTAATTGTCCGTTCAAATCAAAAAAAGCATCACTGAACTTAAACGGCTTTAACATGGATATTGCTTGATCCTTGTGACCAACTATGTACAGAGATGCGGAAAGAGCCTCTGCCGTACTCATGCGGCCCCTCTTCCCCCAACTTACAGGATTACCTGCCAATAGTATTGGGAGAATCCTAGATTCTAGCCTTGTGGTTTTTGAGATAATTCTGATAGATTCGTGAATTCTCTTCCATGAGCAATCCAACGCGACTAGTGTTCCGGTTTCCATTAATTCCGCATCCATCGGACTCAGCAGAATATCGGATAGTGGATTTAGGAGAACACCTCGCTTTGAAACGGATGCTATCCTCTTCTTGCATCGTATAAGCCCTCTCTTTTCCAATTTTCTAGCTGTACATTTCTTGGGATCATCTTGATCTAAATGTATGGCTTCAATTCTTATTTGCTTACCATCATTCATTGGATGCTTCCCTCATCAGATCATCTAACATGTCCGCTATGGTAACGGATTTATTCGAACGTTTTACTACCGGTGAGACGTCATTTTTCTCTATTTCTTCTAATATCGATATACCTAGTTCTTTTTCAAGCCTCTTCGCTACTGCATCCGGGGGCACACTCCCACCCTCGTATTTCTGAAGATCCTGCGCGCGAATATTCATCTTCTTGCCGAGTTCTTCGACACTCATACCTCGCGATTCCCTTCCCCGTCTTATTCTGATATGGAAATCACTTGCAGCCTCTAGCGCTGGCCGTGTCTTACGGAAATTTGTGTTAGGTGATTTAACAGTCGTTTTCGCTCTGTTTGTTTCCTTAGAGGGAATGGTGAACCCTCTTTTGGTACTACATGATCCACAAGCGGATATTTGTGCACCCGACACCAGTATGTTGAACACTCCTGTGTTCTCTCTTCCGCACAGTTCGCATACGCCCATGCTTTCCCGTTTTACTAATCAGTGATGAATTCGACTCAGCCGAAGCCTTCTCAACTGCCAGTATAGAAGCACACACATGGCGAGCGATGCGGCGGGGACCTCGCGTGTTGAAGACGACGTAGAAAGCGATGCAGAAATAGCTTCGCAAATCGACTCACTAAAACGTGATTTTGAGATGCTTGCAGACAGAACACAGACTCTACTCACAGAGAAGCTTCTCCTAGAAAACGAAATAACCCAAGTATCCAAGAGAGCCGGGAGACTGGAGGAAGACCTCAGACATCTAAAATCACCCCCTCTGGTTGTAGGGCACATACAAGATGTCATCGGGGACAGGGCTATCGTAAAGAGTTCCAATGGGACCGTTTTTTTGGTGACATATAACCCCCGGATCAACCAAGCCGACCTTTCAGCCGGTTCGAGGGTAACTCTGAATCAAGACACACTTTCCATAATCGAGGTTCTCAACGACGGTTGGGACCCCCTCGTGGCCGCTTCAGAGGTTATCCATAAACCAGACACAAAATACAACATGCTTGGAGGCTTGGATAATCAAATTAAATCTATCAGAGAGGCCGTTGAGATGCCTCTTTTAAAACCAGAAGAATTCACTAAATTTGGTATCGAACCACCCAGAGGCGTCCTTCTTTCAGGTCCCCCTGGTAACGGAAAGACCATGTTAGCTAAGGCACTGGCAAATTCCACCAACGCAACCTTCCTTGGTATAGTCGGATCAGAGCTGGCTCAGAAGTACATTGGAGAGGGTGGTAGACTCGTTCGGGAAATTTTTGCCATGGCTAGAGAAAAGGCACCCTCGGTTATTTTCATAGATGAAATAGATGCGATTGGCAGTAAAAGGCTTGATTCCACAACCTCAGGCGATCGGGAAGTACACAGAACATTGATGCAACTCCTATCCGAAATGGACGGATTCTCTGATTCTGATGGAGTCATGGTAATCGCAGCCACAAACAGAATGGAACTACTAGACAAGGCCCTGCTTCGCCCCGGGAGATTTGATAGGATAATTCGGATCGATGTACCAGATTTGGAAGGAAGGGTGTCTATACTCGAAATCCATACTCGAAACGTTCCTCTGGAAGATAGTGTTGACTTGAAGAAGTTGGCAAAAAAATGCGAGGGAATGAGTGGTGCAGAATTGAAGGCAGTGGTGACAGAAGCCGGCATGTATGCAATATCAGAAGGTAAGGACAACATGACCAAGGAAGATCTTGAAGAAGGAATTAGAAGAGCACTCTCGGAGCGATCTCGCTCCACTGAAGGTGCAGAGGCTTTGTATCAGTGAGGCTGTAATAATGACTTTGATAGAAGCCGTACCCAACATAAGTGAGGGAAGGGACAATACGATAATCCAATCCATAGTATCATCAGTTGAGGATGGAGGCTCGAAGATACTCGGCGTAGAGCCAGATGAGGATTACAACAGGACTGTGATAACCTATGCCGGGAGTTCGGAACAAGTCATCTCCTCCAGTTTAGCTCTTGTCAGGAAAGCTCAGTCTCTGATAGACATGAGGAAACATTCGGGAGGGCATCCTCGCATGGGTGCTGTGGACGTGCTTCCCTTTGTGCCATTGGGCAATTCCACAGAAGAGGATGCTTTCGCTGTCGCGGAATCATGCTTTAGACAGTTGGAGGGGGAGGTATCGATGTTCAAATATGGATCATATGCAAGCCTCCCATCCAGATCAAGACTACCCGACCTAAGAAAGGGGGGATATGAGGGGCTCAAGGATAGATTCACTGGTGGACCATGGAAAAATGAGGAGACCAGAATGCCAGATAGTTGGGCAGGAGAATGGGACGAATCATGCGATAAATTCGGAGCTATGGCAATAGGCGTACGCCCGATACTTGTGGCCTATAATGTAAACATCGAAGAAATAGAACCCCGAATCTCTTCTGCAATTGGAAAAATCCTCAGGACGTCCGGATTCCTAGTTAAATCCGAATCAGGTCAGAAAATTAGGATCAAAGGCATGTTGGAATCGGTACAGGGTATGGGCGTGAAACTTGAGACTCACGGAATATCGCAAGTGTCCATGAATCTCTCAAATCCCACAAAAACTGATGTTCATACAGCCTATGAGGCTGTTCTTTCCATTGCTCGGGCACTCGGAGCCAAGGTAAATGGGAGCGAAATAGTGGGTTTGGTCCCCTTAGAGAGCATGCTCAAGGCAGGTCTTTGGTATAATGGTGAAGATGCTCCAGAGGATATTCTGGTGGAGCAGGCTATTCTAGGCTTGGGCCTAAACAGCCTCGAAAAATTCCAACCTGAATCTAGAATAATAGAATGGGCACTGAGAAACATAGACGCTGGTGAATAAATGGATATCAAAAAAACGCTCTCTAACATTTCAAACGGACAACCCACTCCAGGGGGTGGCGCAGTTGGTTGGCTCGTATGGGGCCAAGGTACTGGACTTCTGAGAATGGTTTCCAACCTCACATTAAAATCTAAGAAATGGTTAGAAGGTCACGCTATTTCGGATTCCATTATAACTCAAACTACGGGGTTTGAAGACATTGCAATACGAGGCTACAATGAAGATTGCAAAGCATATGATACAGTAGTGGAAGCCTATCGCATGGACAAAGAAGAACAAGGGCGAATAAATGCTATACAATCCGCGTCATTATTAGCCGCGGAAATCCCACTGGATCTCGTTTCGAAAGTGCACGATGTCTCTCTACTTCACGCCGACCTTCGCACCAAATATAATAAAAACGCGCATAGTGATTTCATGTCCTCAAAGCATCTCTTAGCTACCTCCGCGATCATTGGTGCTTACAATGTCAAAGCTAATCTTCCGGAAATATCCGATCTTGACAGACATGCTATTGCATCCAAGCTATATGACATGATGAATGAAATAGAAAACATGCTCTCAATAACATTGGACTGGAGTGGACCTTGATGGTCGACATACCGTTTAGTGAGCTTGTTAAAATTGGCATACCCGAAACTATGCCCCCGAAGCAAGATATTGACCCCGATGTAGACCATGCTCCACCACGCCCCATGAATCTTGATGAGGATTCATTTTCCCTTGCCATAGAAAATGCACTCAGATATTTTCCTCCATCATGGCACGAGGAGTTAGCGGAAGAGTTCTCCCAAGAGCTCAGGACGCATGGGCACGTGTACATGCACAGGTTCAGACCAAACTACCCCATGTACGCGAGGCCGATAAGCGAATATCCCGCAGAAACCCAATCTGCAGCTGCAATAATGTTGATGATTCAAAACAACCTAGATCCTGCAGTAGCACAATACCCTCACGAGCTTGTTACATATGGTGGAAATGGCACTGTATTCCAAAATTGGGCTCAATACCTCATTACTATGAAGCTCCTAAGCACAATGTCCGAGGATCAGACACTCGTGATGTATTCAGGACACCCGATGGGCTTATTCCCCTCAAACAAAGAATCGCCGAGGGTCATCATAACAAATGGGATGATGATCCCCAATCATTCAACACAGGATGACTACGAGTACCACAATGCTATCGGCGTCACCCAATATGGTCAAATGACGGCTGGGTCCTACATGTACATAGGGCCACAGGGGATTGTGCATGGTACAACTCTAACACTCCTAAACGCTGCGAGACTTCATCTCGGGCTCGACCATGAACGGGGATTAGAAGGCCTACTATTCGTAACCTCAGGATTAGGTGGTATGTCTGGTGCCCAAGCTAAAGCAGCGGTGATAACCGGTGCGGTGGGGATAATTGCTGAAACAAACAGGCATGCTGTTGAAAAAAGGCACTCGCAAGGGTGGCTATCAGAAATGAGTGACGACCTGGATTGGGTCATATCTCGGGCAAAAGTAGCCATTTCTAACGAGGAAGCAATTTCTATTGGTTATGTGGGTAATATAGTCGATCTCTTAGAGCAGCTGGAAGTTTCGAATGTAATACCAGATTTATGCAGCGACCAAACCAGTTTACATAATCCATGGTTGGGAGGGTATACCCCTAGAAACCTGTCTTATGAGGAAGCATCTAAAATGCTCTCAGATGACCCAAAAAAGTTCAGAAGATTAGTCAAATCGACATTGATAGAACATGCAGATGTAATCAATCGATTGTCCAACAAGGGTATGAAATTCTGGGACTACGGAAATGCATTTTTGCTGGAAGCATCCAGGGCGGGAGCAGATGTAGGCAAAGACGGCTCGTTCAGATACCCTTCATACGTTGAGAACATAATGGGCCCCATTTGCTTTGATTACGGATTCGGCCCATTCAGATGGGTGTGTTCTTCTGGGTCGAAGAATGATCTGAAAATCACCGACGAAATAGCCAAACAGGTCCTTTATGAACAATCTTTGGATGCCCCAGACGAAATAATCCATCAGATATTAGACAATTTAAGTTGGATCAGTAATGCAGATAACTACGGCATGGTTGTTGGTAGTCAAGCAAGAATTCTCTACGCGGACGGGTATGGAAGAAAACGTATAGCTGCCAAATTCAATGAAGCAGTATCCCAAGGTAAACTCACTGCACCAATTATACTTGGCAGGGATCATCATGATGTATCAGGCACCGACAGCCCCTACAGGGAAACTGCGAATATCAGGGACGGCTCAAGGTACACTGCCGATATGGCAGTTCAGAATTTCATTGGAGATGCTTGTAGAGGTGCCACATGGGTAAGTCTACACAATGGAGGAGGCGTTGGCTGGGGCGAAGTGATGAATGGTGGATTCGGGCTAGTATTAGATGGATCTGAGGACGCAGCGCGGCGTGCTGACTCCATGCTTTCATGGGACGTTGATAACGGAATTGCTAGAAGAGCATGGGCTAGAAACCCAGGCGCAATGTGGGCAATAAATAGGGCTAAGAAATCAGACCCCCGCCTAGTCGTCACAGAACCGTCTCTCGTGGACGAAAAATTGCTCGAAAAGATAAGGAGACAACGGTCATGAGGAAGATTAAACTCGATGGAAGGTCAATGACACTAGAGGATATCATTTCTATTGGCAACGTCCCCACAGAACTCTTCATTTCAGATTCTGCGAGAAGAAAGATGGTTAACTCGAGAAAACATGTGGAGTCGATATTAGAGAACGAAGACTCCGTGTATGGAATTAATACGGGTTTTGGAAGCCTTTCCAACGTAAGGATAGATTCTTCTCAACTAGAACAATTGCAACGGAATTTGATTCTAAGCCACGCATGCGGCATAGGTCCTGATATGAACCCATTAACATCACTCAGAATGCTCGCTATACGAGCGAATTCTCTTACTCTGGGTGTTTCAGGAATCAGACCGGAAGTAGTCGATACCATGCTTAGTTTAGTGAATTCCGGATATTCACCAGTTATACCCTCAATTGGCTCATTGGGAGCATCAGGGGATCTAGCCCCGCTTGCTCACATGGCCATGGCAATCATAGGGGAAGGGCGATTTCTACACAAGAAGGGGGATGCATGGGTCGAGATACAAACTGACCATGTCTTCGACAGCTTGGGACTGAAACCAGTCGTACTAAGCGCGAAGGAAGGGCTTTCCCTCATCAACGGAACTTCTCAGATGGCGGCCTATCTCGCCGAAGCAGTAGAATATGCTCACAACCTTTGCGTTGCTGCTGACGCGGCCTGCGCCATGAGCGTAGAAGCGATAGCAGGATCTCACAAACCGTTCGATCCCAGAATACATGAAGTTAGATTTCAGCCTGGCCAAAGGATCAGTGCGAAACGAATATTGAATCATCTGCTGGATTCACAAATAAACAAGAGTCATACTGAGTGTACACGTGTTCAGGATGCATACAGCTTCAGGTGCGCCCCCCAGGTACATGGTGCAGCTATAGACATCGTAGAATTCAGTAAAGAGATAGCTATTTCAGATGTCAACAGTGCTACAGACAATCCCTTGATACTTGAAAATACACTTGGCGGATATGATGTACTTAGCGGTGGTAATTTCCACGGAGAACCACTTGCATTGGCAGCGGATAATTTAGCAGCAGCGATACATGAGATATGCTCTATATCTGAACGTAGGACCAATCAAATGTTGATGCCCAGTTGGAGCGGCCTTCCAGCCTATCTAGCAAAGAACAGCGGTCTTGAAAGTGGATTGATGATCGTACAATACGTCTCAGCTGCTGCGATTGCTAGAATCAGGCTCCTAGCTAGCCCGGCGTCACTCACGAACATACCAGTCTCTGGAGGGAAGGAAGATCATGTTTCGATGGGGTCAACAGCATGTCAACGTCTAGAAGAGGTATGCACACTAGCATCCTCTGTCTTGGCTAATGAGATGTTGGTCGCTTCAGCGGCTTTGGATTTAAGGAATCATCAAGCAGGAAATGGCGTTAGAAAGCTCCACAAAATGATCAGATCCCTGTCAAAGCCTTTAGATGGAGATAGGTCTATGTCTCAGGACACGAGTGATATCTCCAAGATGGTGTTGGCCGGATTGGAGGTTTCTTAATGGTTCAAAAAAGAAGGCATTTAGAACACCACCCTGGAATAAACCCAGAACCATTCCAAGCTATCGTAGAATCAGTTACAGACGTTGGTGTAATCCTCTCCGAGTCATGGTGCTACCCAAAAGGAGGAGGGCAGCCAGGAGACACAGGCGTCTTTCGGCAAGGTGACGAGGAGCACCGTTTCGAGGAGGTTTACGCTAATTCTAACATTATCCATCCTGTATCAGGCGATAATCTTCAGGCCGGGCAAGAGGTGGAATGCGTGATTGACTCGAACCGCAGAAACATCTTGTCTTCGATGCACAGCGCCGCACACATAGTTTCAGCTGCAGCTAATGAAAGATGGGGCGCAATAACAGTGGGGAATCAGCTTGGCATAACCGAAAGTAGAATGGATCTCAAATTTGAAAATAGAGATGATTTTGATTCTAATGTTCTAGAAAAGGACTCGAATCATTGGGTCAAGAAGGATTCTGAAATTTTAGTACATCAGTGGGGGCGCGAACAGATCATGACAGATGACCGAGTCAGAAATCGAAGATTCGTTGAAAAAATAATAGATAGGATAGGCGGAAGTAATCCAATTTTGAGAATGGTTGAGATAGAAGGTATTGATTTGTGTCCTTGTGCTGGTACACACCTCTCCTCTACATCACCAGTAGGAAACATTTCGATAGGAAGGGTTCAGAATAAAGGGAAAGGAACCTTCAGGATTTACTTCGAAATAGGATCAATGATTAATTGAAACATATAGATAAAATTCTATTGGTGGGCTCGGCAGGAATTGAACCTGCGATCTTCGCCATGTCAAGGCGACGTCATAACCCCTAGACCACGAGCCCTACCTTCCGAGCCACTCATCACTCACTGATGAAGGATTCTGAAGAACTTGATAATACCATCAAGCTATAATTTTCGAGAGTTTGGCATCACAGCCCTTAATTCCGCATTTACCAGAAAGTCTCTTCCTACCATTATCCATGATTACGATCTTTCCCATAGAGACAACTACACTTTGTTTGCATCTCATACAGAAGGCTCGTTCTGACATGTTATTTTCGTAACGCATGAATTATTTCATTTTCACGTACAATAAGGGGTAATTTGGGCCATTTTAGGAATCCTATGTTAAAACGCTGTACTGCAGCCATATACCTTCGTTTTGAGATTAATTTTGTTCTGATAATGTGCATTATCGGCCCAATAATCGCTAAGATTCCATACGGTAAACAATCCATTGTAATTTTAAATTATAATTTTTCAAAAAAATAAAATATGATTTAATAAAATATATATTCAAAATACAATGTTTAATTAAATATAGTTTCTATACAATGTTTTTTAATTTATCATTTTAAATTGATTTGTAGAACCGAAAGAGGAAATCCATGCCTCTATATTTTTTGAATTCAATATTACCATTGAACTTTGCTTCCCTACCTCTATTGTCCCACGATGCTCTTTTCCACCCTGAGACATTGTACTAGCCGGATTTCTAGTAACAGCCACCAAAGCAGCCAATGGATCTAATCCCATACGGTGCACAGCCAAACTTCCCACAAATGGGAGGGAAAGGGTTGGACAATTGGGGTTGAAGTCCGTGGCCATCGAAAAAGCAAAACCGGAGTCATAACAATCCTTCAACGGTAAATCCAAATTTTTTCCCAGAGCGTAAGGAGTACCAGGCAGAAAAGTCTGCATTACTCCAGCTTCATCTGCAGCTCGGCGAGATTCAAAGTTGGATTTGGCTACATGATCAGCGCTAACAGCCCCTAGCTCTGTCGCCAAATCCAAACCACCCCCATCCACAAATTCATCGACGTGCAATCTGATACCCAAGCCTCCAACTTTTGCTTCATTACAGATTTGTTCAGTTTCCTCGAGAGAAAACCAACCGGGTTCACAGAAAACATCCGCATAAGAGGCCAGGTTTTCCTCAATAACTCTGGGGAGTTGAGTTTCGATAAGATCGGTCATGTATTCAGTCCGGGTCTTTTCTACAGGGAAGTCGTGTGCTCCTAGCCAAGTAGTTTCAATTGATATTGATGACTCCTCCGCAACCGATTTCATCTCTTTTAGTAAACGTATTTCTGTTTCTAAGTTGAGACCGTACCCGGATTTAGCCTCTAATCTCCCAGTTCCATGCTCTACTGCTTGATATAATCTGGATTTTATCGCATGACGTAGCTCCTCATCACTTGATTTTCTGGTTGATAATACTGTACTTCGTATCCCCCCGCCTGACTCTGCGATATCTGAGTACGACATTCCCCTTTGCCGCATGGAGATCTCATGGCTTCTATCCCCAGACCATGCAAGATGCGTGTGGGAATCCACAAATGAAGGAATGATACATCGTCCATCAGCATTTATCATATTGACGTCTTTAGAATCACCCCACTCTGAGATTATGCTTCCTTCTGTCTGGATATCTGATATTACACCGTCTGTGATCAGTATTTCCGTCCCACTTTCTCTGATTAATGCCTCCCTATCCGACATTTCATGACCCCTCAGAGGTTCTGAGAGATTACCAGAATCTAGCGTCACCACAGAACCGGAACCATGAATCAAGACGGTGCGAGTCATACTCATCGGTAAGGGCCAGCGCATATCGTTCTGACCCGTAATTTTGAATCTACTATCCCCTCCCGGTGGGTGTGGGACTCATAATAGGCATCGAAAGTACTGCCCATACTTTTTCTTTCGGTGCTGTGTCTTCTGACGGCACGGAAGTACTTACTTCAGCTTCATCGCTTTATAGGCCCGAGGAGGGAGGAATCCACCCAAGAGAGGCTGCAGACCATCATGTACAGAATGCGGGGAAACTCCTCAAAACTGCGTTGACCAATTGGGGAGCGACTAAGGAAGATATTGAGGCAGTAGCATTTAGTCAGGGTCCCGGCCTAGGACCGTGTCTGAGAGTAGGAGGTTCCGTTGCTAGATCTATGTCGATGGCGCTTGGCGTTCCACTCATAGGAGTGAATCACTGTGTAGCCCATATCGAGATCGGTCGTAGGATGACTGGATGCGTAGATCCAATTTTGCTCTACGTAAGCGGAGGTAATACCCAAGTCATAGCCCGTGCATCCGGTCGGTACAGGGTACTCGGCGAAACCTTGGATATTGGGATAGGAAACATGCTGGATAAGTTTGGAAGATCTATAGGAATCCCTTTCCCCGGCGGGCCTGAGATAGAAAGAAAGGCTACCAAGTTCATTCAGGAAAATGGATTCGAACATCTTCTGGATATGCCATACGCTGTGCATGGAACTGATATGGCTTTCAGCGGGATACTTGGAGCGGCAATAGCCCATGCAGAACGGGGAGAGGAGCCAGGATTCGTTTGCCACTCGTTGCAAGAAGTAGCTTTCGCCAGTTGTGTAGAAGTGGGTGAAAGGGCAATGGCCCTTACAGGGAAAACAGAAATCCTACTTGGTGGAGGCGTGGCATGCAATCAAAGAATACGGAATATGACATCAATCATGGCGCGGGAACGTGGTGGTGAGGCTTATTGGCCGGAAAGATCGTTGTGCGTAGATAATGGTACTATGATAGCAGAACTCGGGAGAAGAATGCTCGATTCAGGTATACAGACTAAGATGGAAAATAGTGCAATCGACCCCTCCCTTAGGACCGATATGACCCCCGTGGTATGGTCTTAGCAAACCATATACTTATTCGGACACCTCTGGGCCCAAGGGCTGGTCGATTAGGAAGTGCAGAGGAGAAGGAAGCCGAAAGCGGCCCCCGCAAACGTGTTCTCCGGGGGTCAGAAACCGAAGAAAACGAAAAAGCCTACTCAAGCGCCCGTACCCGTTAAACAACGTCAAATCCCCACCTCCAAGGCAACACCGCCTGTTCGCGTAGGGACCCCCAAAACCATCTCTGAAAACAAAGAAGATGATGCTTCTATTGAGACTGAAAAGATAGAAGTTGTAGAATCTCAGATACTAGGAGTACCAAGAAGAAAATCTAGTGGATTGAAGGTTGAAGATTCCTCTCTGGAATCCGATGAAGAGGAGAAAACAGCAGATGAAACTGCAATCGACATAGAGGTACAAGAGGCTCTTGCAAGAGCCAAAGAACGTTCTGAGGCTGCTAAAATCCCTCCAAAAAGAGCACCCGCCCCGTTACCCTCGACTAAGCCCAAGAGAAAGAAGACGGGTCGTGGTAGAAATAAGACATATCAGCCCGCCGCAAGAGAAAAAAGGCTCGATAGGGCTAGACATATGGAATACAAATATGAAATGAAGGGTCTACTTCAAGAATTATCTGTTGCTGAAGAGCATCGATCTTCGATAATCGGATCTGTTTGGGCCAAGGGTGAGCGTCAAACAGCAGAAGAGGCAAAGACCTTTGTTGAATCAAAAGTTAAAGAAGGGGCGATTGATGATGATCAAGCTGCTCGTTTGATAGGACTTATCGACAACTATACTGTCCGAAGATGAACGACTTGAAACACTGAACTGTTTTCAGACAGACGTGGATACCCCACCGGCAGCCGGCAAACCCCCCTTCACACGAGGGATACACGAAGGAATGTACAAAGATAGATTATGGACAATGAGACAATATGCAGGGTTCTCTGATCCTGAATCAACTAATACACGGTTCAAGGCCTTACTAAAATCTGGGCAGTCCGGGTTATCTGTAGCGTTTGATTTACCTACGCAACTCGGCTTAGATTCAGATGATAACCTCTCCATTGGAGAAGTTGGTAGAGTTGGCGTTCCAATAGATTCAATCACGGATATGAGAACTCTATTCGAAGGCATCGACTTATCGGATATTAGCACCTCCATGACAATTAACGCCCCTGCTGCGGTCTTACTTGCCATGTACTCAGTAGTAGCAGAGGAGCAAGGCGTAGAGCTTTCTCAGATAGCTGGTACTGTGCAAAATGATGTTCTCAAGGAATATATGGCTAGGGGGCTACATATACACCCGCCTGAAGATTCCATGAGGTTAGCGGTTGATATTATTGAGTGGTGTTCACATAATGCCCCTAAATGGAATCCGATATCAGTTAGTGGTTACCACATTCGAGAAGCCGGATCCACAGCAGCGCAGGAAGTAGGTTTGACAATATCTAATGCACTTGCATACATTGAGGCTTCCAAGGAACGGGGACTTTCCCTGGATACATTTGCTCCCAGAATCTCTTTCTTTTTCGGGTGTCACCGTGATTTTCTAGAAGAAATATGCAAATTTCGTGCTGCCCGTACATTATGGTATCAGATTATCAATGAGAGGTATGAATTCAATGATTTCAGATGCGGGAGAATGCGATTCCATACGCAGACTGCCGGTGTTACCCTTACAGCTCAACAATCCACGAATAATATAGTGAGAGTGGCATACCAAGCCCTTGCTTCTGTTCTAGGCGGTACACAATCCCTCCATACAAATGGATATGACGAGGCCCTGGGTCTACCCACAGAAGAGTCTGCCAAAGTGGCATTGAGAACCCAGCAAATCATAGCTCATGAAATAGGTGTTGTAGAACACGTAGATCCTCTCGGTGGGGCACCCCTGATTGAAAAAATGACGTCTGATATTATCTCTGAGGCAAGAAATGTGGTCGATTTGATCGATAAACACGGCGGTGCGGTTCAAGCTGTTAAGGCTGGGTTACAATCCAAAATGATACATGAGAGTGCTTGGAAACAACAAAACGAGTTGGAGGGTAACCTACAGAGAGTTGTCGGAGTGAATTTACAGGTAGAAGAAGAAGGTAAGTTTCCCGGGGGACAGGTTATTGATAGTGGTGCTATAGAACGGCAGATTTCCAAACTTTCCAACCATAGGAATACTAGAGACCATGGTATGGTTGAGGAGGCCCTAACTGGTCTCGTTGCAGCAGTGGAAGAGGATGTGAACCTCATAGAACCAATAAGAGTTGCTTGTAGGTCGGGTGCCACATTAGGTGAGATATGTGACATTCTTCGAGAAAAATTCGGAACATGGACTGCCCCGGGGGGGATTTAGGTGCCGATGATTTGGTTTGATCACATCGGAATAGCCTGCGAATCGAACGATGAGTCTGAGAAATTCTGGAGTCTCATGGGTTTCAAGACGACTGGAAGTGAAGAGAACGCCAAGCAGGGTGTGAGGATCCGATTCATGAAAGGGGATGAAGCTCCCCAACCTAGTCTAGAGCTTTTAGAGCCTATTTCCCATAATACCCCCGTAGGCCGATTCATCGCCAATAGGGGGCCAGGCGTACAGCAGGTGGCTCTCGGAACAGATGACCTCCCTCGTCTCCTGGACATATTGAAATCCAACAATATCAGACTAGTAAATGAAGAACCCATGTTGGGAGCGGGAGGTTCGCAAATCTGTTTCATACATCCTTCCAGCACTGGCGGAGTACTCGTTGAACTGGTTCAGAAGGAACCATGAAAAGGGATATCGTAAGGCCTCGTTCATGCTAACAGACGTAATCGACGCGATTGTCAAAGAATCTATGGACATTGACGAGGTCAGATCTCTTAGAAATTCGATATCTGACCGTCTGGTGAGTGCTAGAGATTCCGGTGATATCACCAATGATGAATTCCTTTCTGCAGGGAAAATAGAGGGGGGTATGGACGTGATCATTGCAATGCTTGAAAACCAAGCTCCTATACATGAAATCCGTATTCACGCTGAATCCATAGTAGAAAGAATCAGAGCTATTTCCAATTAATATTCATATAATAATACTAGAAACATACTTGAAGAATATCTACCTGGGCTATTTATGCCCAAGATAAGTTTGGACATTCCAGCCCACTTACTGGATGATATCAAAAAGCACGTTGGCGATCAAGGGAAGTTTGTCAGTGTAGCTGACGCAGTCAGGACCGCCTGTAGGAAATTGTTAGACCAGTTAGACGTTATCGACGAACGACACGGTCGCTTTGGAGGTGATTGAATGACTACGAAAGAAGAGGCTGAGGAAGCAATAAAGACACTGTTAGGATACATCGAGGATGATCCGTCTAGGGAGGGACTTGAAGATACGCCTTCCCGCGTAATCAACTCATGGGATGAGATATTTTCTGGTTACAATGAATCCCCAGAACATGTACTTAGCTCGACATTTAATGGAGAGGGTTTTGATGGAATAGTTCTGCTAAAAGACATCGAATTCCACAGCACATGTGAGCATCATCTCCAGCCATTTAACGGGTGTGCTCATGTCGCGTACATCCCCACGGACCGTATTGTTGGAATCAGCAAACTCGCTAGGATCGTGGATCTCCACGCGCGAAGATTGCAGAATCAAGAACGAATCACCAAAAATGTTGCAGATGATTTGGAAAAGCATCTTTCTCCGCTTGGTTGTGCTGTGATAATTGAAGCCTCACACGGCTGTATGCAGTGTCGTGGCGTAAAGAAGCAAAATGCAACAATGACTACATCCTCCATGCGAGGGGTGTTTTTCGATAAATCAGAAGCACGTTCTGAATTGATGCGTCTAATCAAAGATTGAGTTGGTTTTTTGTCCGTTACATATCCGATAGTCGAGATTTTTCATTCTGTCCAGGGCGAAGGATATCATTCGGGCATACCGCATGTATTCGTTAGGTTTGGAAATTGTAACTTAAGGTGTGAATGGTGCGATACTGATTTCCTGAAATATGAAGAAAGGAATCTAGAATCGATAATTCATGAAGTTCTATCTTATGATTGTAAACGTGTCATCTTTACGGGCGGGGAGCCTGCTCTCCAAGATCTCTACACCATCGGTACAACACTGAAGAATGAAGGATATAATTTGTCTATAGAAACAAATGGTACAATAGAAGTCGATCCGATTATAGACTGGATTTGTGTATCCCCTAAGGATCAGTTATATCCAAATGCAAAAATAAAACAGAGGCATGGTAATGAATTGAAAATTGTATATTGCGGCCAGGATTTGGCGATGTATGATGATTTGAGAATAGGATTCGAACACAACTTCATTCAACCGTGCTATCTAGACAATGCCTCAGTCGAAGAGAATGGTAAGTCGTTCCAAACAGTTGAGAGGATTGTCAAAGAATCTGAAGGATGGAGACTCAGTCTTCAAACACACAAATGGATGGGGGTGCTGTAATCAGAGCAGTGATGGCTTTCTCGGGTGGTATGGATAGTACAGCTCTCCTGATACACCTTTTGGCAGAGGGTTATCAGGTGAACTGTATATCCTACAATTACGGTCAGAAGCACGTGATAGAATTGGAAAGAGCACGTCAAAACATCGCCTATCTGAAATCCCAAGGATATCATGTAGAGCATGAAATTACGGATCTAACCTCGACAATAGGCCTTTTTCACTCCGCTTTGACAACGGAAGGTTATGAGGTGCCAGAGGGACATTATGAGGAAGAACAAATGAAACAGACCGTAGTTCCGAATCGAAATGCTATTTTCGCATCAATACTGTATGGGTATGCTCTTTCAATTTCTATGAAAGAGGATACTGATGTCATCATAGCTCTAGGAGTCCATAGCGGTGATCATGAGATATATCCAGATTGCCGACCGCAGTTCTACGAGGCGCTCGGAAAGGCTTTCAGAATAGGCAATTGGGAAAGTCATCGTGTTTCGTTCCACCTTCCCTACATAGAGGGTGACAAGGAGTCTATACTCAGGGATGCTAAGATTTCATTGAATTTATTGGGTCTTGATTTCTCTACTATTTTCAAAAACACGATTACATCCTACAATCCGGATAGCATGGGTAGATCTTCTGGTCGTAGCGGGGCGGATATAGAACGCATCCTCGCCTTTCACGCGATAGGTGTGAGAGACCCTCTGGAATATGCAGAGAGTTGGGAGACCGTCCTTGATAACGCTCTGACACTTGATAATGAACGGGGTGTGGCCGATGAATGATAACACTAGAACGGATAACGAATGGAAAGAAATGCTAACCGGGATTGAATACGAAGTAACAAGAAAGGGCGGTACAGAACCCCCTTTTTCAGGGGCATTATACCTTGAAAACCGAACAGGATCCTATGCCTGTATCTGTTGCAACCACGTTTTATTTACGTCGGAGATGAAATACGACTCTGGCTGCGGATGGCCATCATTTCATACGGAGCATCCTCAAGCAGGAATCCGTAGGCTTACAGATAACAAATATGGAATGGTAAGAGTTGAGGTAAGGTGCGGTTCATGCGATGCTCATCTAGGTCATGTCTTTGAAGATGGACCGAGAAGACACGGTGGAGAGAGATATTGTATAAATTCAGTATCTATGAAATTCCAAGAGGGGGGGAATGAATGACGAGTAAAATAAGAAGATGGGTCGAGACCGATACTGGGCACAGAGTCCCGAATCACAATAGCAAGTGCAAGAATATGCATGGCCACAGATATCGATGGGAAGTAGAATTGGAGGGAGATGTCGTGTCTAAGCCAGGTGCTTCTGAAGAAGGCATGTTGATGGATTTCTCAAACATATCCGCAATACTTGAGGAGCATATTCATGATGTAGTAGATCATGCTTTCATAGTCTATGAAGAAGACACCGAAGCAGTGAATGCACTATCTACTATCGTTAACCAGAAAACGTTGGAGGTGCCGTTTGTACCGACCGCAGAAAATCTAGCCAAA
Source organism: Methanobacteriota archaeon (assembly GCA_002717835.1). GTDB lineage: Archaea > Thermoplasmatota > Poseidoniia > Poseidoniales > Thalassarchaeaceae > MGIIb-N1. The sequence goes on along the minus strand of PBBV01000024.1, from coordinate 18,569 downwards.
TGGGCGTATGAACAAGTAGAGCCACACATAAAAACAGCATATGGAAATAGAATAAAGCTTCTAGCCTTCCACGTTAGGGAGACGCCCAAATCATGGGCTGTGTGGGCCCCATGATCTCCCTATTCACCCATTTTTTATTGCAGTCGAATTGTTAACCTCAATATCCATGAGGGGAACCATACACTCTCTACACCTATACCTTCCATTGGACCTCTTGTATCTTACATGTTTCATGTCGCATGATGGGCACACCCATAACCACCCAGTATTCATGTCACGGAGATGAAGGCCGAAGGCTTGCCCCAAGTGACGCGCTCCGGAGTCTGGCCACATTGACTCGAGACGTTTGAATTCTTTTCCATGGTTAGAAAATCCGAGGGCATGCAAAAACTCGTGGAATAGGAGAAATCTAGCATAAATAGCCCATCTAAGCGTCAGAGCTCTGGGGTGGATATCTATGCACCTGACATCAGAAGGCGATATATCGTCTGTTTTCTTCACACCCTTTTTGTATCTACACACAGCATGTAATCTGATAGCATTAAACCTTAATGTGCCTAATCGAATTCCAGATAGGCCGTCTAAATCTAACTCCCGTAAAGCGGGTATCTCCCTCATATCTTTGATGACGGATGCACTCATTCGAATGATAGAGAAAGGCAATTCTAAGGGCGTATTATCGATATTTTCGACATCTCCTTTGATCATGAATGTATTATTTGTCAAATTCATCCGACCTTACTTCTTCCAATGCGTCTGCGGCTGCCGTGATGACTGAGATTATTCTAGATATTTCTTCTTCCTTCGGCAACCCTCGCATCACTACCCGTATCAGGGTATCTTCTATGCTTCTCCGCCTATGTTCTTGTGTGGGTACGGTCTGTGATAGCCTGCCCACCTCCTCTCTGAACCTTTTTCTGAGACCTGGGGATAAGACTCTCTTGCCTTCATAGTCACTATCAAGTTCCGAATTTATGAACCAAGAATAACAAATTACAGCAACCGCGTGGCTGAGGTTCATGATCGGGTAACCTTCCCACGTGGGAATTGTCACCAAAATTTCGCATTCCCTTAGCTCTTCGTTCAACAGACCTTTGCCCTCCGGCCCAAATATAACACCAATTTTCCCAGAGTGCGTTAGCACTCTACTAGGTATCTCCTCCGGGAGAAGGAAGTGCCTGTTCTGTGTCTTGTCTCCGAGTTCTCTTTTCCCAGATGTCCCTACAACGAGGGAAAGGTCTGAAATCGATGATTTCAGATCATCGTGAAAGGAAGCATTCTCTAATATTGAATTTGCATGCTTTGCTCTTTTCCTCGCGACCTCAGTAAAGTCTTCATCCCTCCCAACAATTCGGAGATCAGTGATACCAAAATTCATCATGGAACGGGCAACTGCCCCAATATTTCCTTCATGAAAAGGTCTTACAAGAACAATGCAAAGCCGATTTGCCCACTCCGGAGTGGGTTCAATACTCCGGCTTCCCATGACAAGTGCTCGCTGTCATATGACATGAAGAGTGCGTGAATTTTTCAGTCAACTTTGCGCTGTTTGTATCTTGTGATATAACCCGCTATCCAGTTACGCATCTTCTTGTTATCAACGTCAGTAAATCGTTCGACAAGACCCTTGTTCTCGTCAAAATCCGCTGTGAATTGATCGGGATACCTTTCAATGAGCCTCAGTGCTCTGATCTTAATGAATGACGGTCTAATATTACCCATTTTTAATCCTCCATTAGCTTCACTTCAATTGGAAATCCCTCTTCTCTAGTACATACTACGCGAATCTTCCTCGGAGGTTTCTGCATCCCTCTGGACCATATGGCATGATTCACATCTTCATCGATCCAGATTTTTTCCTCATCTGTCACCTTCATGTGTCGATGTACATGTTTCCTAATCTCCGCCATTGCGCGGTTGGCCCTTCGGCTTCTTGGAACTTTCCATGCAGCTCTTAGGGGTATTACCATTTCTCTTACTTCGGACATAGTAATTACCTCTGGAGCTTGGATCTACGCCACATGTGGCGCTTAGGGTGAGTGGTTACTTTCCTAGCAGTCCTCATCATCACCCAAACTGGAACGCGTCGATTCTGATTGGTTACCTTAATCAGGCGCTTCTTCTTTGCATAGGGCTTGTGTCTTGCCATAAGTACACCTCAGTATCTAGAGAGCTCCGGGTATCGAGCCTCGGCCGCGTCTCTTGTTCCGTGAGCCACAGAATCTACGTAGGATTGCCCTTTTGAAGAAATTACTTTTCCGAGGTTAACATTACCGCCGGGTGTTGTTCGAGGCTCTATGAGACCACCCTTCTCTAATTGTTGGAGTATTGTTCTGATGATTTTTCTCGATCCCGACGCTGCAGAATTAGGTTTTACACCCCGATCTCTAGGACCTCCAAATTCCTGCGCGAGCCTATTGACTCCTATCGGGCCCTTCATCGCTACTTTTCGAAGTACTGCAGCGCTTCTAATGCTCCACCAATTATCTTGCACAGGTATTCTTTCCCTGTGTATTCCAGTCTTAACGAAGCGGCTCCATTCGGGCGCTTCCACTTTCTTATCCTCTACGAGTTGGCTTGAAAGAGCCTCAATCATTAGGTCTGCAGGAATGTCATGTACTGTGGTCATGCCTGCCCCTCGCAAGCCGCCGACTTTCCGTCCGTATATAACCGTGATGACATTCCATATTCGTCAAGCGGCAGAGTGAATACACAATCCATAACGAGGTTTCAAAACTAGTTGGGCTCAGAGATAGATGATGAAGAAAACCCTATCGAAGAATCCGAACATGTTGAGAACCATGATCGGTCTTGGTATGACCCTTATTCTTCTACTTAGTTACGCAGTTTATTCTAACACTCTCGACAGCGAGTATTATCGATTTGAAACCACAAACGAAGAGGTACTGCTAACCACCAATGAGCTCGACGGTGATGGAAAGTGGTACGTAACCACTACCTCTGCTATTTCATGGTTAAACGTCTCAATGGATAACCTCCCGAGTGGATCGGAGATAACCGTATCTTCCAGTTCCACACCATTTTACACAAGTGAGTCATTGGGATCAGATAATGCTGGTAGGATGTTCACTTGCAAGGATATTGATGATGATTTCGAGCTAATCGTAGAATCCTGTGACTTGGATTTCTCCCACAGCGTATTAGAAACGGACGGATTAATAGAATTCAAATCAATAGTTGCTATCGAACTGCCTCTTGGGGGAGTAGGCTACATCGAAGCGGACAACTACGATGAAGCGTATGAGAAGGCGACCGAGCGAGTATCAGATGCTGAGGGAATCACCACCTGGTCTGTAGAGGTGAGGAAATCCGGGACTATCGTCAACCTTACAGATGCTCCCGAAATAAAGACAGTAACACACGAGCTCGTCAGTGTTGAGGAATTTAAATTGGACCCGGTCACTGAGACTCTGTACGGACTAGCTTCTCTGATCGGGTGCTTCACTATGATGATTGTCGTACCCATGATTGCCTACTTCTCTAGTGTCGCCCGACAGAAAAAAGAAGACAGGCAAAGAGCTGAAAACCCTCCCCCCTCGGATTAATTTCCGAGATTCTTCATCGCACGGGTCAATGAATCCAATACATTATCTAGTCGCTCAGAAAGACCCTCGTCGGAAATTTCATCATCTGATAGGTAGGATCTACCACCCGGGATAGCCACCTGTTCAGGCGTGCACCACCCCCCAAGCCATCTCACAACATGACGCATGTGATTTAACGAAGATGTGTTTGAAACTCCTCCAAGCATGCTGACAAGAGCGAACGCCTTTCCCCCGACTTGTTCTTTACCCAACCAGTCAAGTTGTAATTTCATTGTGCTGCTCATGGTGCCATGATACTCTGGAGTTAAGAGTACGTAGCCCTCAGAAGATTCTACCTTATTGCGGTAATCAGAAACTGATTCCGAGTCCCAACAACCGGGCGCTCCTACCAAAGGGAGAGGATAGAGGTCGTTCCGGAAAACATCACATTCCACACCTCGGGAATTAATTCTTCCAACTATAGCTTTGGCCACAAGGCCCGTGGATCCGTCGAGGCCGTAACCGCCGGTTATTACTAGAACACTCATGTTAATCGGACCACTATCCTCGATATTGTAGTTGCGCAAACTAAGACATCCTTCAAAATAGTAGACCTCACGGAGGGGAGTTATGGAGTTCTTCGAAGGGCACACAGAATTAGAAAATCTTCTAGAGGATGAGCCGGCAAGAGTTGTGAATGAACTCCGGGATAGGGTACAGAAAGATCTAGCCTCAAATGGACACGCATGGATGATGATCGGCCGTGGTTTGACAAAACTTGGATTTTCAGTACAAGGACAGGAGTCAATATCCTATGGAGAGAGCCTCCTCGACAACATTAGATCTACAATCACAGAAGGGTCGTCAGATACCCAGGAGTATGACCTCGATAATGAACAAGAACTCCTCAAAGAATCAACAGACCATACAGAAGAAGAATTTGAAACGGCAGATGGAATACAGGCCCAGGAAATTCCTGAAGAGGATTTCTTGGACCATACCGAAGAGGATCTACAACCAGAAAAGATGGTTCAGAATAATGTCATCAAACAAGAATATTCGCTAGATAGTGAAGCGATAATGCTAATGTCTAGGGGGGATTATGATGGGGCGATAGAAGCATGGACTCGACTCATCAAGAATGGAGAAACAGCGGGAAGGTGGAACGGCCTCGCTGAAAGTCTTGAAGCACTGGGATACAGTAATCGTGCTAACAAAGCTAGGTTGAGGGCATCTTCTACTCCAGAGGCGATAGAAGCTGCTTCAAAGGTAAATTTGGAGGCTCTGGCTAAAAGTGTGGAGGCCAGACAACCAAAAGAACCAACAAGGACAGAAACAGTAAACGAAGGGATAGAATGGTACAACAAAGGACTCATCTTACTTCATGATAGTAAGCCGTTGGAAGCACTGGGTTGTTTTGAGAAGACTCTCTACACTAGATCTGATGGTCCTGAGGACCTAAGAATGAGAGCGAAGATCGGGATGGCAGATGCTTATTCAGCATTAAACAGATATGAAGAAGCAATATCAGCATACGTCCAAATCTACGAAGCGAAACCCCAGGCTCTTGGATATGCCGCTATATACAACATGGGTAATGCCTACATACACGTTGGGAGGTTCGATGATGCCATATCATGCCTCAAACAATCCTCTGAAATGAACCAGGACCGTACTCACAAGAAGACTGTTAAGGCACTCATTAAACAAGTCAAGGCCCTAAAAAAAGCCGCTAGCCGGTGATCGATACTGATACTGATTTTGATGTCGGTGTAAAACTCCCATCCCCGTACGATTCAATCGGAATCAAATGATTGGACTCCGGGAAGTAAGTTGCAACACATCCTTTTGGTATCTCATATGGTACCACCGACCACTCTCCAGATTCCATCTTCCTATCTACTCCTGTGGTTGATATTTGCACCATATGCCCGCTCTTGAAGCCTCTTTCTTCCATATCGCTCCTTGACATCAGAACAATTCTTCGCGAACCAGATATGCCCCTGTATCGGTCATTATCAGTATATATCGTGGTATTAAACTGGTCATGCGACCTTATCGTCATCATTGTGTAGCAATCATCATCTGGGGTAAAGAAGGTTATTTCACCGGATGAAAACTCTGCCCTACCAGAGGGCGTCCTGAAAGTTCTATTGTCTCTTGGCGGATTAGGTAATTCAAAACCCGATGGTTGGAGTATTCTGGAGTTATACGCCTCGAATCCGGGGACTGTGGCTTCGATTCCTTCTCTTATTAGGGAGAAGTCCGAACCTAAATCTGACCACTGGATTGTACCTCCTGCCATGTCTTGGCGTTTTCTTGCAATTCCGGCTATGATTGTTGGCTCTGAGCGCATTGACATTGAGGGCCTCTTTTTTTTGCCGTTGGACATGTGTACAACCCCCATTGAATTTTCCACTGACAGAATCTGTGGGCCTTTGGATGTAACCTGTTCATCCGTCCTACCAAGACATGGGAGTATGATTGCAGTATCCCCGGTTATCAGGTGACTACGGTTTAATTTAGTCGAAATCTGTACTGTGAGGCTGCAGGATTCGAGGGCTTCTGCGGTTCTATCTGTATCGGACATCGCAGAGAGGAAATTTCCGCCTAAGGAAAGGAAAATACCACCCCTTTCCCTCATCCTCTCTACAGCGTGCACAGAGTCAGCACCATGTTTTTCCGTAGTAATGATGTCATATTTTCTCTCCAAGGCCGCAAGGAATCTAGGAGATGGTGCATGAGTGATTCCGACTGTTCTATCCCCCTGGACATTAGAGTGCCCCCTAACTGGGCAAACCCCAGCCCCAGGCCTGCCCACGTGGCCTCCTAACAACAAGACGTTCACTATCTCTCTGATAGTATCCACAGAATTCTTGTGCTGTGTTATACCCATAGCCCAGCAAATGATAGTTCCCTTGGATTTAGAAAAATGGTAAGCAAGATCCCTAATTCTTGACTCGGTTTGTCCTGTTACTTGTTCGATCTCTTCCCAATTGATATTCTTCGTGGCCTTCGCGTAGGCGTCGTAACCACTAGTGTTAGAATCAATAAATGCCTTGTCTACCCATCCACTTTCTACCATCACAGAACCTATTGCTCTAAAGAGTGCCATATCCCCGTTAATTTTGATGTCGATATGATCATCTGCTATCTTTACACCGGACCCTAACATATCCATCGGGTTTTGTGGATGACGAAAGCCACGCATACCCGTCTCTTTTATTGGATTAATACTCAAAACAGACGATCCCGATTCTTTTGCCGATCTGAGAGCTGAAAGCATCCTTGGGTGATTTGTGCCTGGGTTTTGACCAACAACCACTATCAGATCTGAATGATCAAAGTCCTCGAGCCTTACAGTGCCCTTCCCTATGCCAATAGATTCTCCTAAAGCTATTCCAGAGCTTTCGTGGCACATATTTGAACAATCAGGGAGATTATTGGTACCATGTTGTCTCGCTAGCAACTGCCAGAGAAATGCTGCTTCATTGGAGGCCCTTCCAGAGGTATAGAAGTAAGCGTCATCCTCATCTTCAAGGTTGAATAGGGCGGCCCCAATTATCCCAAAGGCCCTGTCCCAGTCTATTGGTTTGTAATAGTTCGAATTTTTTTCTAAGATCAAAGGCCTTGAAAGCCTACCTTGCGCATTCAGCCAAACGTCGGATTTCCTTGATAGTGACAGTACGCTATTTTCTTTCCAGAACGAGTCTTGAATTATTTTGTTAGTCGCTTCGTCAGCGATGGCCTTTGCACCATTTTCACAATACTCGAACGGGGATGGCTCCAAGGGATCGGGCCAAGCACATCCAGGACAATCGAACCCATCATGTTGGTTTGCTCGACTGAGAGTTTTTGCTGATTCCAAGGGACCCATATTCGCTATACCATGTTTCCATGCTGATATTACGGCCGGGAGTCCCGCAGCAACTTCTTTTACGAGACTGATAGAGGGCTTTCGAAAATTAATAGGTCCTGTTCTCGAAGCCCCTCTGCCCATGACCACCCCCATGGTTTCATGGGTATATGCATGTCTGAAGATCTAACATGCAAAGTGGGATTGACTCAATTCAGGTTACTCGTCGGGGGGAAGACAAGACGGTCATCCTATTTTCCCTTGCAAACGAGATGAGAGTAAGATCATGCTCTCTGGCTAAGTGAATAGCCATTGTAGTCGCAGAACCGACTGCCGAAAGAATGCAATACCCACTTCTAATAGCCTTCTGAACCAATTCATAAGAGACCCGGCCAGATAGTGTACATACAGATGGAGCTAGAGATTTGCTTAGCAGATACCCTGTTAGTTTATCCATGGCGTTATGACGTCCTACATCTTCCTCGGAGCCAATAAACACCCCATTACAGTCAAAAGCCGCAGCGCCGTGCGTGCCCCCAGTTTGCTTGAATAATTCCTGATTTTTCATAGCAATAACATGGAAATCATGAATCTGTTTTTGTGAGAATTTATCCTCGGAAGTTACCTTTTGATGACTGTGTAGGTCGCTACGACCACATAGACCGCAAGACCCTGTTACCAAGATATTTCTTTTATGCTCTGTAGGGTTGTAACTTGACCCTTCAGCGAGGACGACCCTGGCTATGTCGTCTTCTACCGTGAGATTGTGTATCGAATTAAGCTCAGAAATTATGCCTTCATTGTACAAGAGGCCTCTAACTAAATTCAGATCATTCCCCGGGGTTCTCATAAAAACACCTATATCGTTGGTTTTTCCTAAATGAGTTATGGATATCCTCAATGCTTCTTCAAAAGGAGCCTTGTAGTCGATATCAGTACCACCATTCAAAGTCAGATATCTGGACTCAACACCCAGCCATCTTCCATTATTGGGCTGATCATGAGCTCCCATGGCACATAATCCTAAACGGGTTCAAATATCAACAGACCGACTGGGTTACATGGGGCTGATAGGCGGGAGTGGACTTGGCCTTCCGATGGCTGTTGAAGTTGAGATAGTCAAAGTGGAAATAGACGTCACGGATGCCGCAAAGCTAGCAATTGAAAAATCGATGTCTGAAGATGGAGATGGGTCCGTACTAGTGATATCGGCTGAATCAGGAGGTTGCTCGGGTTACCTGTACGACATGAAGATCGTGGATAAACCCGATGAAGAAGGATATCAATCAATATCTGTCGGAGAGAGGACCATTATGATCCATGACAGGGATTCAGACCTCCTCAATGGGATTGTTCTAGACTACAAAGACACCTTGATGGGTGGTGGTTTCCAGATTTCGAATCCTAATGCGGACAGATCCTGCGGCTGTGGGCAGTCGTTCGGTTGATGTTATGAATCTAGAAGACTCTCGACCCACGACCCTTCTCGAAGGTGATGGAACCGAAGAAGCTCTCTCCTCCATATCTACGATTAAAATCGAATCACGTCCATCAGGTGCAATATCCAGAGCCGTGATATGTAATCCCGTGGGCAAAACTATCGATGCTCCATACGTCATTCATGATGATGCAGGACTGATATTGCTCCACCTGTCCCGAGAAAAGCCAGATTACCTTACTTCAATAGCTAGGAACCTGAGTAAAACAGGAGGGACGGTAAGAGACGCGTCTCAAATAATATCCAGAGTTTTTGAACAAGAGAGGGATCTCGATGATGGCGACTCTATTGTTGTTAGAAAGATCGGGATAGAAGGCAATTATTGCATCAAAATCTCCTCTGGAAGAAGGGGGTTAGAATCTTCTGAGCAATCTTTTCATAATTTTGCACTATCACAGGGAGGGCTAACTTATCATCATCTAAGAGGGAATTATCTTCCACAGGAGATAGGATTAGCAGAGTTCGTCAAGTTGCAAAACGGATGTTACCCTGGTCAGGAAATACATGCTAGGCTGGATTCTAGAAATCCCATTACTAAGAGGCTCGTTAGGGTAAGATGCGATGTGAATATAGAAAAGAAACGCTTGGTTACTGAAGACGGAAAATTGAAGATCATCACACCCTTCCTAGACGATTTTGCACATGCAATTGCCGACAAGGGCGTTTTGGACGGTAGGATCGATCACAGAGGTACGATACTAGAAGTAAAGACAATTCACTCTGCTTTCTGAGTTTCTGATTCTACTAATTGATATGTCCCTAGATGACGTATGAACCTATACTCATCAGGGTCGATGTGGGTTTCTATCTGGTCCTCGAAAGCAGATTCTACAACTCTTCCCCGCGTCCTAAAGAAAGACAGCTCTAGAGAGATTCCGATTAACGTAGCTATGTACAAGACCAGAACCACGGTCATAGCAAAGTATGATGGGTCAGATAGTGCACCTGTTCTTATCGTAGATGAAAGTGCTATTTGTCTTGAGAGTAGAAAAAGAAGACCGACACCTACCCATGGTCCGATCAATTGTTCCACAAAACTGTCAGCAGGAATCATTCGACGATTTCTCGCGTCCATGAATACAAGAGATCCGCTGGTAGCTGCTCTTATGATGGAGATTGCAGCCACTAATATTACATAGACGCCGACCGTTATAGCAGCAATTAGGTTGAATGAGACGGATAGATATGAGACAATGAGGTAGGCAAATACCCCGAGCAGGACGGTGATGGGGAGCCGGTGTATAGCCGCGATTACTGGTTCAGGAGGGCGAGTGGGGTCGCCTGGCCTATCTATCCAAACCACGTCCCAACCAGTTGCGCGCTTTACCAACCTAAGTACAAGTAAGAGGACCTTCTTTTGAATCAAAATATATTCGAAAAATCTCGTGACTGGCAGGAGCGGCAAAAATACGAATCCTGCGGGTATGCTCAAGATCGGCCACACTACAAGGGAGGGGACCAACAGAAAGTGCCTCATGTCTAGAGGGTGGAGCATATCTGTTTCGATTCTTGTTTGGCGTTCTAAATCGATGTCATATTGTCGGGCAGTTCTATCCAATTCTTGTCTAAATTTCTTGATTGGATAGCCAGAATCTATGACCGAAGTAAATCGCTCACGATAGTGTAAGTGCTCTGGCTCATTACCAATCCACCAAGACCATAGAACCCTAAGAGGAACTGTGAGGAGGACCGGGATGATGAGTATTAGCACCGCGGAGGCGATGTCACCCGAGTCCGAGGCCACGTGCTCCGTCACTGGGACAACGAGTTGAACCTATCCTCGACGACGGTCCAATTCACAACGTTCCACCATGCATCTATGTAATCGCCGCGCCCAGGACCGAATTTTTTGTAATATGCGTGTTCCCAGACATCTATCCCCAAGACGGGTGTGTCCCCACATCCACCTATGTTCATCAGTGGATTGTCCTGATTAGGAGTGCTGCAGATGGTGAGTCCGTTTTCCCCCATGCAGAGCCATGCCCATCCGGATCCAAATCTGGTGAGTGCTGCTTTCTTAAATTCCGATTTAAACTCATCAAAGGAGCCGAATGCTGAATCGATAGCTGTGGAGAGAGATCCTGCGGGACTTGTTTTAGAACTGCTAGGACTCATAGAGTCCCAGAAAAAGCAATGATTCCAGTATCCACCTCCGTTGTTTCTTATGCCTGGAGAATCGGCACATGCAGATAGGATGTCCTCTATGGTCGACCCTTCCATGTCAGTACCAGCAATTGCACCGTTTAATTTTGCAGTATAACCGGCGTGATGCTTCGAATGGTGAATCTCCATTGTCAAGGCATCGAGGTGTGGTTCTAAAGCATCATAATCATAATCTAGGTCTGGCAACTTAAAGGTCATGATTAACCCTACAGCGACTGATAAATCAATATGTCGAGGGCAACAATAACTGACTCCTAGGCATTAAGATGCTCATGGCGAAGGTACTTGCCACTGATGGGCTTGATCCGGAATGCGTAGAAATTCTTCAAGAAAAGGGCCATAATGTGGATCTGATACACTTCGATAGGGAAGCGTTGCTTAGTGGAGCGATATCGGGGTATCATGCTGTGGTGGTTAGATCAGCCACAAAATTAGATTCTGAGGTGCTTGCAGCAAACATGTCCCCGGGCTCATGTATCCGCCTGATCGTCAGAGCGGGAGTAGGGTTAGACAATATTGACCTTGAAAAAGCCTCAGATTATGGGGTAATAGTGAAGAATACGCCAACTGCCTCTACAAGAGCAGTAGTGGAGTTCACGATCGGCCATCTTCTCGCAGGAGCTAGGAATATACCTCGATCAGATAGAGCGATGCGATCATCAATTTGGGCTAAGAAAAGCTCATCAGGAACGGAATTATTTGGGAAGAATCTAGGTCTAGTAGGTTATGGGAGAATATCCAGAGGGGTTGCGCAAGTAGCCGGAATGCTAGGAATGAACGTACATGTTTACGACCCATTTATTGATGATGGTGTAACGATAGAAAACACACCTATAATCCACGATTCTGTAGATTCCTTGTTCTCTTCTTGCACACATATAAGCATACATTGCGCAATGACTGAAAAGACTCGGGGGATGGTAAATTATGACTTAATGAAACTCATGCCCGATGTTTCTCCGGACGGAATAGTGTGTGGGAGACACATAGTGAATTGTGCGAGGGGGGGCATATTGAACGAGTCAGATGCTCTAAGATTACTAGAATCGGGTCATATCAGAAGTCTTGGCTTGGATGTTTTTGAAAAGGAACCAGAGGGGAATCCCGACTTATCCGCCCACCCTAATATGATCTCTACTCCACACATTGGAGCCGCCACAGCAGAGGCACAGAAGCGTATAGGAATGGAAATCGTAGATTTGATCTTATCCGAATTAGATTCCTAAATTAGTGAGTGCATCCTCTGAAGGTCCACAGCATAATCTGCTAATTCATCGGGTACTGATACACCTTCAAGAGGTGACTTGAGTGAAAGATTCCTTTCCTTTTTAGTTCTCCAAATTTCTCCATTAAAATGAATCATAGCCTTGGTAACGATATTGCTGTTATCGACCGATACTCCAGGAGTACTAGGGTATTCATTTTCATACATCGTGCTGTTGCCATACAAGACACTGGATAGATGGTGGCAGAACAGAGGACACACGGGGGAGAGTATGGAAAGAGAGCCTGAAAGAATGGTGTGCAGGGTCCATGATGCACTTGGGTCTTCATCGTAGAGTCTGCTCTTTGCCATCTCCATCCAATGGCTGGGAAATACTCCTGTTAAAAACGTCTTAACAGCTTGTGTTGCAGAGTATATGTCTATTTCCGACCAATGCTTTTTGCTGTTTTTCCTCATCCTGTCATACTCAGAAAGTATCCATGAGTCAGCATTAGAAATGGTAGTAGGTCTGGATTCTGGATATTTGAATTGACTAGCAAATCTTGCAACATTGAATATCTTGGTTAGTACGCCAAAATATTTGGATTCGATCTCTTCGGGATTGATGTGGAAATCGTCTCCGACCTGTGCCTCAGCTGCTTTCCATAGTCTGAAGCACTCTGATCCTATCTTGTTGGCTTTCAACTTGACCGATTTTCCATCAGGCCCTCTTATTTGCCAAGAGCCCGTCCTGCCTCCAAGTCCACAATCTAACACAGAGTCTGCATCTATTCCATTTCCCCAAGATTTGGACATCTTCCTGCCCCATGGGTCCATCCCCAATCCATCAATCCAAACAGTTTGAAAGGCTGGAGAATCAAGCAGATGGGCACTTTTGAGCATTGTGTAGTAAAGCCATGTTCTGACTATTTCTTTCCCTTGTGGCCTCAAAGCAGTGGGAAAGGAGCGATTGAAATTGGATTCGTCTCCACCATAACCGGAAACGAATAAGTTGGAGTTAGAAGAGTCCATCCATGTATCGAATACCTTACTCTCTCCAATGAGTTCACCAAGTTCGAGGTCCTCCAACTTTCCTATTTCAGCTCTAGTCATTCTGTTTATTGCAACTGAACCTGGCGGAGGGCTTTCACACCAAGGTCTGACATATGATCCACGGGGGGGAACGACGATTGTTTCTCCGTCTTCGGAATACCATAAGGGGATTTCAGTATGGTACCAACGCCTCCTGCTGATTGGCCAATCTATGCTAACGCTATGCATCCAATCTAGTAGTAGTTGCTTGTTACGCTCAGGTACAAAACGCACTTCGTTCACGAGTTGCTCGAGTCGATTTTGGATGTCCACTTGTTTCACATACCATTCTTTCAACAGAATAATTTCAATTGGGTTCCCACCCCTTTCACTTACCGGTATCTCTTGATCTCGTTCATCGATAGAATTGATTCTACCGTCCTGTTCTAGAATATTTATTGCTTCATTTCTAGCATCAATCACACTCAAGCCTGAGAGAGGTCCAGAGACACTAGTCATATTTCCATCTAAATCGATAGCAGGGTATGGATTTAGACCTAGCTCTCTGAACACTGAAACGTCATTTTGATCTCCATAACTGCAAACCATAAGAACTCCTGAGCCGAAGTCCATTTTCACGGAAGGATGCGCCTTAATTTCCACAAACTCAGATCGGTCGTCCACTGGCATTGGAAGATGGATTCTCTTTCCGACTAAATGCGTATATCTATTGTCCTCAGGGTGAACTAAAACTACACCACAGGCGCATATTAATTCGGGTCTTGTAGTGGAAATTATGACCGTCTCGTCTTCTTCGGTTAACCATTCGACATGAATCAATCTGGTCGATCTGGATACTCTTGTAACCTCCGCATCGGCGATGGTTGTACCCTCGACCGGATCATAGAGGTTGGGCCTCAGATCCTCCACGATATCCCCCTTCAACAACAGATCGACAAAAATTGATTGGGTAACAGACCTGTATTCCGGAGAGTCTGTGAGATACTGAGATTCAAAGTCGCAGGATAGTCCGACTCTTCTCGCGGTTTTCCGCATAGCATCTGTGTATTCGTCAATAGTTTGCCGGCATTCTTCGATAAATTCGGCTCGATCGAATGTTCGCATCTTTCGGTTGTGTTTCCGCTCGACTGTGAATTCAATGTTGATGCCATTCCTGTCTACACCCCAGGGGAAATAGACTTCTTTGCCGAGAAGCCTTTGACTTCTCGCGATAACGTCTATCATACTGTACTGTGCAACGGCACCGATATGCCATGTACCGCTAGGATACGGTGGAGGGGTGTCTATCACGAAGATCTCCCGATCGGAAGAGGGGTTAAAGGAGAAATTTGGTTTTGATGACGTTTTTTCTAGTTCATCCAGGATTTTATGTTCGAGATCCACGGACCATCTCTTATCCTCGAATCGCGTCTCGCCCATATGTCTTCACCTTCGGGCCAAGTACAATGCACTTGACGATTGTCATTCGCCGTCTTTATCGGGTGGAGGTACCCAAAACATCCGTCGTATTGAAGCAGTTACTGCCACGCACGTAGGTCATGGCGACTCGCGAGGCTCTACAGCGCGCGAAGAAAGCGTTGGAGGGTGTATCGGAGAAAGCCGAGTCCATTCGAAGGGGCAGGTCCAATAAAAAAAGGCAGGGTTTGAGTGGGATAGACACCAGTGACATTCTCATCAAAGCCCCGGTAGTTACCGTAATACTGTGCCTGGTCGTTACTGGATTTTTCATAATGCACTCTGGTATCAATGATTGCAGAGATGGTTACAATCCATCATGGTGCAATGAAGATGCTTCCATGAATGTTAACGGAGACTTAGAAGTTTACCTGCCCCAAGGATCCGATGTTAGCCAGAATCTCTACCGCGTTGAAGAGACATGGACAACAAATGTGATGATAATATACGTCGAATCAGAAGACTACAACATTACAACCGTACGAATTCTTGAAGAAATGGATCGGGTCGAACGGGGCCTCAATACACATCGGGACGATAATGGTCAGAATGATGATATCATTTATGCTCTCTCAATTTCTACCGTAGTCAAGGAAGTCAATTCTAGCGCTGGTCGCGTCATCAGTTCCTTCGGATCAGGGATTGCGACCGCAATAGGGAATGAAGAGCTCGCAGAATCAATAAACGCTACATTGGCTCAGAATGAAGATTTTTTAGGTAACTATGACATACCAGATGAGCAGCAGAGAGTAGACCAGATTCTGGATGAAATGCCTCAAAACGCAATCGATAAATTAGTTCGTGACGTTGGCAGGGATTCGAATGGAGATGGAATCAAGGAAGCGGAAAAGGCAGGCTACTGGAATCGGGCTGTAATCATCATTGGAGTTGCAGATGATATAGATCGCGATGGGGATGGAGTCGCGGATTCTTCTGTCTCTGAACTTATAGAAAGAACACAGGGGATAATCTCCGATATAGCAAATGAAAACAATTGGAACAGTGAAGAGTCGGAATGTATTGAGGATGCTAACTCGACCGATGGAGAGAGGTGTCTCAATCTAAAAATGACCTTGACTGGCCCGGTTCCATTGACAAATGCTGTGACTGAAGAGTCATTCAAGTTATTCTGGCAGGTTTTCCCGGTGGGAGGAATAGCCGTAGCCCTATCCTTGTTTTTCTTTCACTGTGATCTTCTTCAAACAGGAAGGATTCGGTTTGTGCAAGGCGTGAAAGTCGTAATCATATCTGGCCTTCCTACGCTATGTTCCGTATTCATCACTATGGGTGTGATTGGTTTTACAAATTATGAAGTTACTATGACCGTGATTATTGTAGGTCCGATAGTGTTAGCCTTAGGCGTCTCGTATGGACTACACATAACTAACAGTTATGCTGAATCAAAAGGTACACCAAAAGAGAAAATAAGAACTGCACTAGATTCCACTGGCAGAGCCGTTTTACTCTCGGCGATTACTACGATAATTGGATTCATATCTTTGACATTCACACCTATGGCTCCCATTCAAACAGTTGGGTGGTGCCTTGCTATGGGCATAGTGATAGTTTACATCATGACCATGTTGATGGTACCAAATTTAACTATGATATTAGATTTGAAAAAACCGTCTCATCCTCCTCCCAGAATTTTTACTGCAGGGGTAGCAGTTCCAACTAAATGGAGTAAAATCACACTTGCAGTGTTTCTAGTATTCGTACTCGTATCTGCCGGCTACAGCAGGACTAATGTCGAAGAAAACATCGATTTGCTCGAGATGGCTCCAGAAACTGTAGCAGCTGTTGAGAAGCTGGGGACATATTCAGATGAGTTTGATGGGGGGCAACCGGGCTTCCTGCTTGTGGAAGCTGATATCTCCGCGAATCCCTCATTGTTCAGTGACCCAGTCCTTCTAGGGGATCCATATGCCAACCTCGAAGGCATGGAAGAATTAGAGTCCAAATGTAATCTTGTGGAGAGTACTACGGCGTTGTCTGTGGTTTTCCTTATGAAAGCCATAGCAGTTGGTATCAACGTTTCAGGTACACCCATTGATGATGCTATTGATGATCTGCCCCTTCCCTCTCCTATCGATGAGCCAGTGGACCAAGTTTCAGACATTCTGTTCAATAATAGCAGGAATGGGAATGTATCATTCTGGGGTGCATTGGACCTACTTGATGCACAGGAAGCTGGCGGCGTCCAAGCGCAGAATTTCCTTATCTACGTGTTCTACAACAGCCTGTCACTGGAAATGAGAGAATTTTTCATCGCTCCGGATTTTCAATCAAGTTTGATTTACATTGATATGCCATTCATGGACGTTCAGCGCACAAAAGCGGCAACAGAGCAAATAGACCTCTACGCCAGTCAAGATACTTCTGGGGCACTGACCTCAACCCCACTTGTCGGTGTGGCGTCCATCACCATAGAGGTCAATGAATTAATTGTGGGCTCGCAGTGGAGCTCCCTAGGGTTTGCTTTACTGTTCACGGTGATTACTCTAGGGTTAGTATTCAGAGATTTAAGGTTCGCATTACTTACAACTGTTCCAGTGGGTTTCACTGTAGGCATGCAATGGCTCGTAATGGATTCTGGAAACGTCTCGCTATCACTGGTAACAGTCATGATCGGTTCCATACTTGTTGGCGTTGGTGTTGACTTTTCCATACATATTGCCAATAGGGTGAAGAAATTGGGCGGCAGCATTGAGGCGATAGAAGCATCATGCGCCAGCACAGGTCTGAGCCTGTTCGAAGCGACGATAGTGACGGCAGCTGGTATGACTTGTGCATATCTAATACCCATTCCTGCAATCAAACCGTTCATCACAGTGATAATCATACTACTAGTCGTAGCGGCACTTTCGGCTCTTCTCCTGCTTCCTGCGATATACTCATTTTTGGTAAAATCTGGCATACCGCTCACAGGAGGTTCCAATTCGATGATTTTGAAAATATCTGGCGGACGATCTAAATCTAACGATAATGAACCGCAGATGCCCGTGTATGAGGCGAAGGAGGCCTGGTGATGGCTTGTTGGTTGATGAAGAGTGAATTAGACGTATATCCGTGGGGCCAACTTGTAGAAGATGGGGGGACCCATTGGGACGGAGTCCGTAATTATCAAGCCAGGAATTTCATGAGGGATTCTATGAAATTGGGAGATTTGATTCTTTATTATCATTCTAATTGCAAACCCCCCCATGTTGCAGGTGTGGCGAAAGTTGTCAAGGAGGGATACCCGGATCACACATCATGGGACCCTGATTCGAAATACATGGATCCGAAGTCCAATCCTGAATCCCCTAGATGGTTCATGGTAGACATTTCTCCTGTGAAAGAAATGGAGCCCGTCTCGCTGGATGATCTTCGAAAAAATGTAAGTCTGGAGGGTATGCCGCTTCTGGCTAGGGGACAGCGGCTCTCCGTTCAGCCTGTAGAGGATGAGCATTTCAGAATAATATGTCAAATGGGTGGAGTCACCCCAACATCGCTAGGGTTGTAGAGTAACAATTCCTAAGACCCGGAGATGCTGTAAACAGTCCTTATTGGCATGTATTACAATCCCATAGTCTAGCATTGGAAGAACTCGAAGAGCTGTAGATTGAGAACATCAGGTACTGCTAGGTAGCAGCCGAGGCGAGGGTTAGTGGGCGCGTCATCGGTGGACGGTCGTTTTCACGTCTGCAGATTCACCGATCTCCTCCGCCCCGCTGTCCCGAGGCATCCAGAGTCCCCGGTCGGGCTGCTCGCTTCCGCGCCTGACCTGATTCCCGGGCAGCGTGGTCATCGATT
>PBBV01000023.1 GCA_002717835.1 Methanobacteriota archaeon | reverse complement strand
GGTCTAGCTCAAGAATTTCACAAAGTCGTCTAACCTGCTTCACGCTCCCCGGTATCTTGTGTATCACTGAATTTGCCACAACAGCGTATTCTGTCGAGGTGCTTTCATTGCCCTCCGAGGTTTTGCTCTTTGAAGTCCAGCGGTGGACTGCGGAGATATGGTTTGACTGGAAATAGACAATCTCCTCAAGCCCGCTTTGGGGGTCTTTGTAGTGGATTTCCACGCCATCTTCCTTGCTTACTAGTACTCTTTTAGCATATCTGAAAGATTTTCCAGTCACCTTACCCATAATGAAATGCGCGAATTTGGTCATTTTCTCCGAAAGCCATCCGAGGGAAATATCCAAGTCTATCTTCTCTGAATCCAGTCTTGACTCAGGGAGCCACCAGCCGCCATCCCTCTGAGAATCTACGTCCATGTTGGCGAATAGGGGGGCCTTCTTTATTGATTCCTCATCCATCATATGAAATTCTTCATCATAACCACATGGGATGATGGATTGGTAAATGGGGGCGGACTCAATAATTTTTTTTGAAAATCACTCTAAAAGCCTACCATCTACACCTAAATCAGAAAATTTTGATAATGGTTCCATCAGATCATCACGCACGGGTTTAACTTTCCTTGTGCTGGTCTTCTGCTCTCCTTTTTCTAACTCAACAAGATAATTCACTATTTCTTCATCAGATAAATCTGGATAATCGGTCCTTTGGTGTGCACCTCGGCTTTCTTTTCTTAGTAAAGCGGATTTCATAGTTGCCTCAGCACTTTCGATTGAACCGAGTAAATCCAGAGCCAGGGCCAAATCAATGTATCCTTCGGCGGATGGTCTTACGTCAACTTCATTAGAAGCTTTTCTTACCTTTTCGAGTTCTTTGAGACCGATAATTAATCCATCACCTGATCTCACTACACCACAATATTTCCACATAATATCTCTGACTTTCCTTTGGAGTGGCCTTGCTAGATTTTCCCCCTCGGAGGTCAGTAAATCAAGTTCGTTATTTGCTTCTAATATGGCATTTTTATCTCTGATCTGTAACTCAAGGCTATTCGAAAAAACGGCTGCTTCCTCCCCTGCTATTTTTCCAAACACAAGTATCTCGGCTAATGAATTACCACCGAGTCTGTTGGCCCCGTGCAATCCTGCAGTACATTCACCAGCAGCATATAGGCCCGACACGCGTGTAGACTGGGTCTTCGGATCTACTACAACTCCACCCATGCTGTAATGTGCTGTTGGTGCGACTTCCATGGGGGATTTGGATATGTCCAACATTTGCGACTCCATGAACTGCCTATACATCCTTGGGAGTTTTTCCATTATTTTTTCCTTGCCTAAATGGCTAATGTTCAACAATACGCCCTCATTGTCTGTACCACGGCCCTCAATGATTTCAGTATAATTCGCCAAAGCGACCCTGTCCCGGGTAGAAAGCTCCATTCTGGTCTTATCGTAATTTTCCATGAATCTCTCACCATTTGAATTCGTTAGGATTCCGCCTTCCCCCCTTACTGCTTCTGTTACCAGTGTTCCCGCTAGTGATTCAGGGTGAACCATTCCAGTTGGATGGAACTGTACCATTTCCATATCTGATAATTGGCAGCCTGCATTCAAAGCTAGCCTCATAGCATCTCCAGTATTTTCATCACGTCTTGATGAACTCCTTCTCCATATTCTGGTGTGGCCCCCGGCAGCTAAGATAATCGAATCCGCAAGATAAACACACCTTTCTCCCGTGACAATGTCAAATGCAAGTGCACCAAAGCATTGTTTTTGTCCGTTTTTTTCGCTTACTAATAACTTTGAAACATACATCATATCCTTAATTTTTACACCAAGTTCGGAGACCTTGTCCAGCAGTGTGGTAAGAATTACCCTCCCCGTATAATCGCCGGCGTAACACGTTCTTCTGTATGTGTGCGCTCCAAAAAACCGTTGGTCCAGTTTACCTTCATCATTTACCGCAAAAGATGCACCCCAGTCAACCAATTCATTGACCCTATCGGGAGACTCTTTTACGAGGGTTTCTACAATTTCAGGATCCGCAATAAAGTACCCGTCTTGATATGTGTCTACGAAATGCTGGACCCAGTCATCCTGGGGATCGACGTTACCCAAGGCTGCATTTACACCTCCTGCAGCCAATGTAGTATGGGCGTCATTTCTGACTCTCTTGCCTATTACCATTACTTCGCAGCCTTTCTCATGAGCCTCGATAGCAGCTCGTAAACCTGCACCTCCTGAGCCTATCACTAAAACATTGCAAATCTCGGTCCTATACCCTCTATTCATCGCGTTTTCCTCTACTTTTGGTCATGGAAATTAATGATATAATCTTGTTTAAGTTAAGGAAATTAATGATATAATTTTGATGATTGACAACTTCTTTTTTTCGGATTGTAAAAATGTAGGTAATGTGGATTTTTTCCCATTCACATGTGTAAATTTGTTGCGGCGTTAGTATGTGTGATGTACCTGGCATAAACGGTTACATTATCCCATACCATTCAAGTCATACATGACTCAAGAAATAGGAATCAACCGCCGATATTCGACACTATGATATATTCACTTTGTTTGTTCTTAATTAATGCTAGTTGAGTCGATTGGGAGACCCTCGATGATGGTGAATCTTTGGGCGTCCCTTGCTTATGGGCTAGTTTTGATCCTGGCACCGGACCTGTTCTGCGACATACTGCAGGCCGAAGCAGTGAACACTGCATGGTTGAGGACCATAGGTGCTGCTTTGCTTGGAACTAATGTTCTAGGCAGTTGGCTATGGCTGAAAAATCCCGGTCTCGACATGGGTCGAGTTCAGACGACTACCGCTGGCCTGGAAGCCGCGGCGATGGGAGTATCACTCCTGCTTGGGGAATTCACAGCGGAAAATATCTGGATGGTTCACGCGTCTGTTATACTGGCACTTATTGTGACGATTGGACTTCTGCCCACCGCTATGGTCGAGTCGTATAATCCCAAAACTGATTCGACGTGATTGGATATCGTGGGTTATGGAGAAACAAGCACTCGTCAGGTCGTTTTTTTATTATACATGATCACTTTTGGTGAGTTGTAATGGAGAATTGGTGGGAGGACCCAGATTTCGGAAGTCTTGAAGAAGATCAGGTGAAAAGCCACCCGATTCCCCGCGCGAAGTTGAAGAGGATCCTATATTTTCCATGTGGGATTCTAACCTCACTCACCGGGTTGGTTATGTTCAACATCCCTCTGCAGGGAGAAGAGAGCGCTCCTCTAGCAATAGACGCCGGATCCGCCATCTTCCTGATTGGGGTGCTACTATTCCTAATAGGGGGGCCATACCTCCTTTTAGCATCCATATTCGGGGACGGGCGCATCAACTTCCTGAAGAAGCGGAAGGAGTGGTACGAATTCCAGCGGCTGCATGAGGCCATACGACTCAAGCCGATAATCGCTCATTACTGGGAGGCTCTCCGAGACCCTGAGCACCCACACCACAGCGATATCCGCCGCTACGGCTGGATGGACGCCATCATGTGGAAGCACCGCCCTCTCGAGGTCTTCGGCTATATCACTATCACAAAGGAATCAGGCGAGCAGCGTGATGGCGCGATAGCGCCAAAGAGCTCGATTCAATACAAGCTTTCAAACGATCTCCTCAGGGTGAAATACGACCACAAATGGGATAAGGAGGAGTACGTAAAGGGACCAAATGCATCCCCGATTGACATCAGCCTGTTTGACCGCAGGGTATGGGGTGGATTCCTAGGGTTTGTCCTCATAACCAACCTGTTTTTTTCCATACCAGTCTCACTGTTCTTGGCCCTCAATGGCAATGATTCCTACAGTGTCCGAGACTCGTTATTTACATTAGCGTCTCAACCTATACTGCTCATTCTCCTCGCATGGGTGTTCACAGACCTTTTGGGCCCGCTGGGACGCAAGAAGGGGAGCCCGGAGAACCTTGCGAAAGACATGGACATGGAGGAAATAAAGGAGAGGATGGAATTCCTCATCGAGAAGTACTCCACCGTTCGAGACAAGCTCAGCCCCCCTCCGATAGAGATGGACGGCTCAATCAATAGGGTTGCCACGAGGTACGGATTGCCGGTCCTTTCTCTGTTCGCCTCGGTGTACGCAGTAGGGAGACTGGATGTGGAGTTAGGGTCGGATTCAGGGTTGGGCCCGCTGTTCCTACTGGTCTTGCTAGCCGGACTGTTCTCGTTGGCCACCCTGGCTCTGAAGCATACGAGATTCACCATGAAGAATGCGACGTTCGCCGGGTACAGGCTCAGCGACACCCACCTCCACCTCCTTGACGGGCTGTACGGCAAGAGGATGAGGAAGAGGGACATACCCGAGCATTCGTGTGTTCGAGTCGTAGACCGATGGGATTTTCCCAGGACCAGGCAGAATAAGGCCGGCGAATGGGAAGGCAGAAAGACAACCCGGAAGGGGTACAATGTCGTCCTGCACCTGATATGGCTAAGGGACGAGGACCCAGCCGTCAAGGACATCAATGACATGCTCACTCTGTTATGGGAAATCGTGCGGATGCCCGGTCTTCCAGCCGGGCTGGCTGGCTTCCAAGAAATCGACCTGGAGGGCGATGGAGTCAGGCCTTGGGTCGGAGAATACCGAATCAGATTCCAATTCAGGAGTAAAAAGGAGCAGCGCGAGTTTGCAGAACAACTGGCCTCTGATCTCGATCTCCCGGTAAGGATGAACTGGAAGTGGAAGAAGGGGAAGAAATTTCACAGTTTTATACGTTAGTGGGCCCGAACGGATATTACGGTCCTGATTATCTAAGCAAAGTAATTTTCATTCCCCCAGTTCTGAGCCCTCCCTCACATACAATTTGTAATCCATGATATGTTTAATCTGGTGGATGATTCGTCTAAATTCTAGTGAAAATATCATCCAAGAAAATATTCCTAATCTGCTTATGATTACATTCACGGTACAAAACAAACCTGGAGTCGCCGCTCTCACAAAACCAGCCTTTTCCAATGCAGATTGAAGTCTGATATCTCGAGTATACGCAAAAAGCCTCCCATCCCCACATTTTTCCAACAATTTATGTGATAATCCTCTACCTCTGAAAGATGGGTCTACTACGAGACTATTGATTTCAGAACCATTCCCTCTATCCTTCTTGGCTGCATGAGCAATAGCAATATTGTCTGCATCGCAGATAATTACACTCTCTTTGTTGATTTTTGCGAGGGAGGGAGGTCTTAGGTCCATCTCTTGGCGGAACATTCCCTTCAACCAAATAATAGAATCCACGCCTATCCCCCTATTGGATGCGGAGGAATTACCCTCATGATGTATGTGTTACACCTGAGCTGAGCGATCTATCCCAATCTTCGCTAGGAGCGCGCGCGCATCTGGTTCCCAATCTACAACGATCGCCAAGGTGTAGCTTGAGTTTGCGAGGTATAAATCACTCAGATTGTGACAGCATCACAGTAGCGCATCAGTCAACCGCTGACCTGCAAAACTCTGTTAAGTCGATGCTCTTGGTTGTTTTTATGAATGATACCTGGTGGGAAGATGAACAATCGGATGGTTCGAGCCAGAAAGGCCTGAAGACCCCGCCCAAAGACACAGGAACAATGATTTTGAAAGCCAATAAAGCCCAAGGTAACTTTCTGATGTTCATGGTTATCTCTATGTTCGCATCCGGATTTATCACAAATCCAGTTTCGGAGATGGAGTTATTTCCGCAGGAAAATGTATTTTATTACTCATTATTCGCGTTGTTATTCCTAGCATGTTTTATCATTCTGTCGAGTATCTGGGGCAGGCTAGACAAGCAATGGACCAGCATCACCGTGGATGATGATGGGGCTTACCTCCAGAGACACCTCCCGCTCAAAATTAACTCTTATTCCCATAAACAGATCAAACCAGAAACAATAGATGTCGTGATAATGGAAAAAGTCTTTGTGGAAATTAGAAATGATGACGATGATATTGGATACAATAGCAGTAACAGGGACGGATATTGGGATTACAGAGTTGAAATGTTGGACAAAAATAACAAAACTTTAGCTTTTTTCAGCCTAGAAAGTGAAGGATGGAGAACATTTGCAACAAGATTATCTGAGAGACTAGAAAAACAATTAATTGAAGAGAAATGATTTTTGCCATTCGGAGTTCGTTTGGGCAACCTACGGGCTGCAATAGGGAATAATCAGCTGGAACATGACAGCATAGAGCAGCCTACTCTGTTTCTTGCCCATTCGGGCCGCTTGATGAACCACTTCTCCTCATGTGTAGGATGTTCTTCATATGGGGTTTTGAGCATCTGATGGAGCTCCTCGGCAACAGAGAAATCCCCATTTTCCGCAGAATCGATTGCCATTTGTGCCATCCAGTTCCTAAGGACATATTTGGGATTGGCTCTCATCATAACAGCCCTTTCTGGGGCACCATTTACCCTATTCCACCATCTGGCCAGCCAAGCGTCCCACTCCGCAGGGATATCACCATCTCCATTGTAGATTGCAGGCCTAAGATGCTCAGCATCTGGTTTATCCATGGTCGATAGCAGCCTGAAGAAGATCGTCATATCAGTCTCGATGAGCTGAAGGGTGGATGATAGCCCGCTTATCAGCTCATTATCGCTATCCTCGAAACGTCCTAATCCTAGTTTTTCAGACCACATTTTGTGGCTGTGCTCTTGATAGGAGGCGTAGTATGAATCGAGAACTAGATTAAGCTTCATCGGCTCTTCCATCAGATGTGCGACAGCTTCCAGTAAGCGCGCGATATTCCATGCTCCAACCTCTGCTTGTTGACCATACCTGTATCTCTTGGTGCTCGCATCGGTTGTGTTGGGGGTCCATGTTGGATCGAATCCTTCCAGCCAACCGTAAGGCCCGTAGTCTATGGTGAGCCCATGTATGGACATGTTGTCCGTGTTCATCACCCCGTGAACGAACCCTACCCGCATCCAGTGGGCGATGGCCAATGAGGTTCGATCTGCGACTTCTATTAACCATTCCACGAGCTCGTCATCACAGCTCGAGGAGTGATTCGGGAAGTGTTTCTCGATAGTGTAATCGACCAATGCGCGTAGGGTAGTCAAATCACCAGTAGCAGCATGGATCTCAAAACTCCCGAATCTGATGAAACTGTTAGCGACCCTGCAAACTATAGCCCCAGGTTCGGGTGCTGGTCGCCCATCGTACATCACATCACGGATGACCTCTTCGCCAGTGGTGACGAGGGACAGGGCTCTAGTGCTGGGCACTCCGAGATGGTGCATCGCTTCGCTGCAAAGGAACTCCCGGATTGATGAGCGAAGCACTGCCCTTCCATCCGCGAATCTGGAATACGGCGTCCTGCCCGCCCCCTTTAGCTGGATTTCTAGAATCAGATTATCCGCTTCAACTTCGCCGAGTGTGATTGCTCTGCCATCCCCAAGCTGACCGGCCCATCTCCCGAATTGGTGCCCCCCATACCTTTGTGAATATGGGTCCATGCCAGTGACTAATCTGTTTCCGCTGAGAACATCCTCTTCAGCTACCTCCAATCCTAGCATGACTGCAACCTCATCAGACCACATCCTCAATACCGGTTTCGGCATGTGATCGGGGTTTACCCTCGACCAGCATGCACCGGGCACATTCCTAGATGATCCTCCTACCTGATCATCTCCGGGCGTCCCGTGAAGGAAATGGGCCTTCCATGGTAGCGAACTCATATTTTTCAGAGCCACGATACCCACAGGACAGCCGTTCAATTGAAGTTGTGCATTTTTTTGAAGGGCGTGATTAGACTATAGCCGAGTATAGACAAATAGCAATCATTGTGGGAAGCACAACCATCGGAAGAGTCGGGATACTATCCGTGTAGCCTCTGAACTTTGGGATGGCTACTGTGGCAAGCAAGGCTGTCAAACCCAAGGCAGTACCTGTCAGAACGGCTCCGCCGGCAGATGAATCCTCGATATTGAAACTGCAGTAGATGTTGATTATCGCGAGGGCCAACAAACCTCCTCCAATCGCCATCCTCATGGCAGACGATTCCCCACTTTCGATAGCTTCAATGTCCCCGAAGATGGTTTTGTTGAATCCCACGGGATCGATGTTCATTCTCAATCCTATAAACAGCGCAACGCCGCCGACTATTTGCATGGCCAGAGTGTGTTCCATGTCTACATGACAACTTGGGGGGGCACTTCATGGTACGGGTGAATTTAACAGCAGGAATATCGGGATACGTTGCAGACAATATACGTCAGATGACGAGTGGTGAAAAGGAGTATGACGAACCGGTCAAATTGTCTGCCCAAATATACGTATATACAGCTGGAGGCCTAGTGCTATCATGAATGAGGCGGTAATAGCTGAAGGCACTCCGTTTCTCGTTCGTATTGAATACAAGAGATACCTAATTTTAAGCGGATTATCTTCATTTCTGCCAGTAGCAACTATTTTCCTAATACTGGTCCAGGGAGAGTCGAATGATGATATCTACGCTCCACTTTTTACACTGTTTATGTTGTTATTTCCCTTCGTTTTAATCAGTGCATTTGTAGCCATTGTTAAGTTCGGTCGAGAATTCTACAATCTCTTTTTCCTGTGTTCTTTCAGTTCTCTGCCGATTACATTATGGGAATATATCAACCAAAGCCGAAATGGATGTCTCAGCTTTGGTTTTCCTGGTTCGAGTGGATGCCCCCCTGATCCTCCCGGATATGATACACCACGCGTTTTGTTTTTCATTTTCCAGATTATCCTATTGATGTTCGCTTATGGTAGGTTAATGAAGGAAGATTGGAAGGGATTATGTGGAGTTCTATATGCAATATCGTTCTCTTCGTTTGTTTATTTCATTGCTTATTTTGTAGGTTTATGGTACGGTTAGGGTACATGAGGAGTTATCATTCCCCCGATCATATTGGAAGGGGGGGTAGCTTCAGAATCGAATCGTTCATCGATAATTTGATTGAAGCTACATGTCCGTAGGAACTAATACTAACCTTCTTGAAAACTGTGAGCCAAGTCATTCGTCATCATCGGGACCTTGTGCCAAGATACATTGGTGCTGATTACTGACTATCCGACAGAGGAAGTGTGTAGAGTCCATGAATGCTCATCAAGATCACACCCGACACCGGCAGAAGGAATAAGTCCTCTAGATTGATTCCCGCATGGGTAACCATGTTCCAGAGGATGGTGTCTATCCAGAAAAATCCGACCAACCCTACTCCTGCAAGAGTGGGTGTTAGACTCCCTATTTCCAACGATCCGGATGCTCTCCCAATTAGAGCGATTATGGATAATGGCAATATGGCTAGGCCAATGTACGCCAAGTTCTTCTCCATTGAACCTACTTCCCAAGCGGTGGTTACCTCCGTTTCATCTCCCTCCGCTTCCAAGAATGAGCAATCTGAGGCTGCCTCACAGTCGGCAACAACGCCATCTATGCCGTCATAATCAGAGTCATAATCCTCGACAATCCTATCTTCGGTTGCGATGTCTGGGATATCTGTATTAACAATATTGAACAAGAGGAACAAAGACAACAACACCGTCCCCCATCCCTTTTTAGTCCAGACACCGAACAGGGGTCGCTGTTCGAACTCATCATATGCCATTGCTGGCAAAAATATGAGTGGGCCAAACCAAACAAGACCAAAAATAAGGAAGAATGGATCCTCAAATACAGCCAACAATGGGACAATTAGAAGAGCTATCAATCGATTATATCTGACTTGAAAAAGAAGCACTACGGCCCCGATACCTGTGATGGCTGAAAATGCGTAGTCAGGATCGGAGGATAGTGCCAATGTGTCAAGGTCATAAAAAGAAGAGACGCACATGTAGATGAAAAATGATGCTTGAGCCCAAATCGCGATATTAGCAGGATTGTTGTTGAAATTGGGAATGGTGTATGCAGGCACATTGTTCATGTTCTAACTATCGGATTATCAGTTGATATATATTTGCGGCCGTCTGCCTTCGAAGATCAAAAAATGGGGCGAGTAATTCTCCGACAAGCGTTGGGAACCAAACAGAAGATTGGGGCATGAAAATCTGGTTGGAATCAATCCCATTAATCACATAGGGGGAGTCTTCGATAATGGTGGCAAATCAGACAATGGCATATGATATCAGAAAAATAATTTGCTTGCAAGATTACTACAACACACCAGCCCGATTCAACTCACCGAACACAATCACGATGCAAACTATGCTGATTAAAATTCCAACTGGCCCTCTCTTAATTTTGGAGGATGGCCTGAATCCTAAGGTTGATTCAGTCTTATTTGCCAATTGTTCTTCTATTTCGCCGATGGGCTTCATAATGGTATACTGAAGACCTTGCTTTATGAAATAGGACATGTGATTAATGTTGAAATCACGACGGTGCTTGAAAAAAGCACTTCATTTGCAAATTGACAAAGAAGGATGAGCAAAGTGACTTATGAACTGGTAAGAGGCCCGATGACCATGGAATCCTCCAATGATATGCTTCGTGGGCTAATTGTTGTGACTAGCGTCGTCATCATTACCTCACTGGTAGCTAGTGCCATTGGAATCAATTCGGTTGATATCGGTGGCTTCTCGGCGGTAATTCTCTGTGCGATAATTGCTCTAGGCATTCAATGGTCCGCTTGGGTGCCTGCATCGATCGGGCAAACAGAGAGGTTCTTCGACTTGACTGGAGGGGCTACTTATCTAGCCATTGTCGGATTCAGCCTGTGGGCAGGATCCCAGTCAGAGCCCCCGGGCACTAGAGAGTGGATTGTCAGCGCACTGGTTGTAATCTGGGCTTTCCGGCTCTCAGCTTTCCTTTTTTTGAGGATTCATCGAACTGGCAAGGACGGACGTTTTGATCGATTGAAGACCTCACCAATACGATTCATAATTCCGTGGACCCTACAAGGCCTCTGGGTCTTCATCACAATGAGCGTGGTAATAGTGATCAATAGCCAATCTGGTTCTGCCCCTGATTTTTCCATCTGGGATGGAATAGGATTGATGTTGTGGATTCTTGGATTCGTAATCGAGGTAGTGGCTGATGGACAGAAGACCGTGTTTAATTCCAATTCCGAAAATCAAGGAGGTTGGATCAATGAGGGACTTTGGGCGCACGTACGTCACCCCAACTACCTGGGGGAGATTCTTCTCTGGACGGGTATTGCATTCTTCGGTGTATCCTGCTTTGATGGATTGGAGATGGTGGCATGGATCTCACCTGTATTCGTGTTCCTGCTACTAACAAAGATCAGCGGAATACCAATTCTCGACGAGCGTGCCACGGAAAAATGGGGGAACGATCCAGATTATCAGCAATACAGAGCCGCCACCCCTGCACTAGTGCCTAGGCTCAGATTCCTCAGACCTTGAGTCTGATTTACTGAATTGATATTCTTTTGTCTATGCTTTTTCAATAGTATATTCCAGTGTGACGAGTTCGACGAGATACCCTACATCCTCGCCATTATCCGAGTGGGTGCATCCTGGGGAGCCACCTCTCTCTGCCGTGACGCTTATTTCCAAAACATATGCACCAAACCCAGTGTCGCCCCCCTCAAGCCCTTTGATGATATCTGACTTTGACATGCCACTGACGTTCCCGATTAGAGATTCGTTGAACCATTCAACTTCGACGATATGAGATGAAACCCCTGCGCCTGAGTTTTGTCCACTGGATGTTTCGTTGATCTCGGAATTAGAAATTGTCCCGCTTATTGTATCTGGATCTGGATCTGAGGCTCCGGGGAGTCCGCATCCAAATCCTGTGCTGGACTCATCCTCAGAATATTGCAGGGTGACTCTGACCCCTACCACATTCAGAGTATCGATTCCCGCTACTGAATCGGTATGCATGTCTATCGCTATGGTATCGCCGTCACTTACGTACTCGTTTCCATCCGATAATTGCTCACTCCCAAAGTTGGCGTCTACTAGCCAATCACTGGATGGGCCCCCGTTTGATTCCAACGAGTCTGGCCCAGAGATAACATATGTAGCCTCTACTGCGGTAAGTGGCGCTAGAATCACCATTCCAATGATGGCAAGGGTCCTGGATTCAGGTAATTTATATCGGCCAAGGGGGGAGATATCTGAGCTACGTAATTGATTCATCACAATGTGAGTGATGAAAGCGGCGCCCATACCCGGAACAGAGGGGAAAATATCCTCTCCAAAACCGCTGATTGACCACAACAAAACTGAGAATAGTGCAGCTAGCATCATCGCCATAGTGTGTATCGTATCTGGTTTGTATCCCGCCCATCTTATGACCAATATCGGGACGAAAATCGATCCTAGGCCGTAGACTGCGAGTACCACCAACAAAAAAACGGAATCGCCGCCGGGTACGTACAAACCAAATATCGAAATTGTTGTCGCGAACGCAGCGATAACCAGTGTCACAATCTTGGTCTTCTTGTGATCCTGACTTATGCTAGGGACCACATCATCAGTAAATGCTGCGGTACAGGCCAGAACTTGGCTGTCCGCTGTCGACATAGTGGCGGCGAATATGGAAGCCAGAATTAGGCCAACCCAAATGGGCCCTAGAGTTTCCATAGCCAGCATGGGCAGACCTAGTTCCGGATCAAATTCAGAACCACCAAAGACAACCCTGCTGGCAAATCCGATTAAGGTCATTATCAGAAGAAATGGAGTCTGCCAAACAAAGA
This sequence comes from Methanobacteriota archaeon, assembly GCA_002717835.1. Lineage (GTDB taxonomy): Archaea > Thermoplasmatota > Poseidoniia > Poseidoniales > Thalassarchaeaceae > MGIIb-N1. The sequence continues at coordinate 30,134 of PBBV01000023.1, read as the reverse complement.
ACCAGAGCATGGCTGTCTTTCTATCTTGGTCACTACCCAACGTCATGACTCGACTGACGACCTGAGGTTGGCCGGCTACGCTTAATCCCCCTAAAAAGAATGCGAAAATCCACAGACTTACGCCAAATTTGAGATCCGCGGGGACGAGGCTTGTTAGGTTCGCATTTTCAGCAACCAATCCACCGTGTAATCCAGAAAATCCCCCAACTTCTTGGAGAGCCACATAACAGAGCAAACTTGAGCCAACTATCATCACACTAGATTGAGCGGCATCCGTCCAGATAGAAGCCCTAATTCCACCTGCGTAGCAATATGCTACGACCAAGACAAAACCGATCAATATACCAAAAACCTCTGACCAACCAAGCATCACAAAGAGGGCCTTTCCTCCGCTTGTAAGTTGGGCTGCGGCATAGACGGATAGAAAGAGCACAGAAAGTATGGCAGCGAGTTTTGCTTCAGGCGAGCCTGTTACGTCAGACACCAACGAAGAGAGGGACCGTACCCCCCGTTCATTTGCTGACTGTTGGATAAATTTGTACAACCACGCCCATGCAACAACCTGTCCCAACATGCTGCCTAACCCAATCCATATGATGGAATAGCCCATGGTGAAAGTAAATCCGATGTAACCGATGAACATGTACCCGGAATTCCAGGTACTCACTGCTGACAATGCTGCTAAGGCCGGACTCATTCCGCGTCCAGCTACAAGGTAGTCATCAGTCGTGTCTTCTTTTACCCACATACTAGCTAGGCCGACTCCTGCGAATGCGGACATGAATAGGATGAAAGAGCCTATCAGCACTAAATCCATGAACAGGTGCTGGGGCATATTCAATATCAATAATGGGTATGATATAACGCAGCATCAATCAGCCGGAGAATATGTAGATTCACCATGAATCAGGTTGAATTTAGGAATTTTACGCTGGACAAAGGGGCAGGAGAGGCTTTTGTAGTATCTCACATCATTCTCCGCCCATCTTGGAGGCCACTTCATTGGCACACTCAATGCAAATCTGCATCAATGAGGATGTCGATTTCTGGGACAACATTCTTTGTTGCAATTCGACGTCATAGCAGAGAGCAGAACAAATCTTCCAGATCAAATCAGATTGTCGCCTGGGGTCTTCGGATTGCGAATCATACTCAAAATTGAGGATGTGCCCCTTGTACATGCAGCTCATCTCCAATATGGTTTGGAGAGGAGATAGCGTTTCTATGAATTCGCGATACTCTTTTTCGGAGTTATCCTGCTCGAGGGGACTGAGTGTGACCACATTCGCCCTGATGTACAACTTGCCATCAACCGGATTCCCAGCCTCTTCCATTAATTCCTCTACACCGGGGTATCGCTCCATGTCCATGATGTTGGGCAATACGGGTTGGATGACATCTTCAATCTCGAAAACAGATTCCGAGGTTATCTCTATTATGAGATTAGAACCTGATTCCTCGTAATCAGAAACAGTGCACAGCACACCCATTTTCGCTGGCTGGCTCCAGCCATTCAACTCCCCTGCTTTCGGTTCAGCTGCTATGTAACCGAATGGTTTTGAGTCGAGTATGCAATCATTCATCATCTGCTTGTATCTTGGTTCGAAGACTCTCAGGCTCCCATCGAAACCAGGGAAAAAATCTGGGCCTAGTAAAAAGAGGGGTAGGCTGTCAATCCTTTCCATGTTGTACTGAATGGCATTGTAAATTTAATGCTCTGTATACTCTTATTCCAACCCGATTCTATGCGTGGTTTTCAATTTAAGAGAACCACGGATGTTTCCCAAAATGATTGCGGGGTACCTCTTCCCCGTTTTCCAAGTGGAATTGGTATCCAGCAAGAACTGAATTAAGATATTTTTTTAGTCGCGGCCTGACCCAAAATATATGAGGAATGTATGCTATGAGTAATGGTAAATTCGCAAGCAGGTATGGGTAAACCGTTATTGTTAATTCTGATTTATCCCGCTCTTTGGAGTTGATTTCCCAAACCACATAAGATTGCGGGCCGCCTGCACTACCGATCAATAGCGTGTATCCGAGCCCTTCATTCCATGTCAAAAATTTTCGAGTGTAGTCAAGCCCATTTAGATACACGAGGCGGTCGGAATGATCTTGTTTCTCCCACTTAAGAACGTCATTAGATTTGCAAAAAGGGTGGGATTTGTTCAGGCTGCCCGGTTCACTAATTAATTGCCATAGTTCCCCAGGTTGACACTCAAAAATCAGTGAATGAGACACGGATAACCTATTTGTGTATTCTTTCATAGTCGAATCCTCTCGCTTTTCAGTCATAATGTATACGTGTTAAACAGCACCCCATGATTCATTCCAGAGGTTATTGTTGTGCGGACTGCGTTGTTCATTGTCTCAGTAATGCTGGTATTGATATTGCCAGTTTCTGCAGAAGAAGAGACCTTGCCAATGGCCCAAAGCATCGAAGATGGGCGATTGATAGTAACTGCCAGTACAAATCCAAATTCATCATACGAATTCGTTCAAAATGGTACAACATGGGAGTTAGACCTCTCTACTCTTCCAGATGGTAAACACACAATTACCTTGCAATCTGAAGGAGAAAAACAGCTGGCAATTTTCTGGACAGGTGCCCAGTCGGAATTCGTTTGGGAAGACGCACTTATTCAGATGGTTATGGTTGATAGGTTTGTAAATGGAAATACGAGTAATGACGGAGTATCGAGTGGATCATCTCATGAGGCCGACTGGCTTGGAGGGGACCTGCAAGGCGTAACCAAGATGATTGAATCTGGTTACTTCGAAAATCTTGGGATAAATGCCATCTGGCTTTCACCACTCAACACAAATCCCAATGGTTCCTACTTGGCTAGGGACGGAGTTCACCAGGTATCTGGATACCACGGATACTGGCCGATCGAACCACGGCAAGTCGATCCGAGGTTCGGAGGGGAGGAGGCTCTAGATGAATTGGTGAAAGCTGCCCATTCGCGAGGAATGCGAGTTATGGCAGATTTCATCATCAATCACGTTCACGAGGATCATGTATACTTCCAGGATAATCCTGGATGGTTCAATGAGGGTTGCTTGTGCGGCACCAGTGGGTGTGAATGGACAGAAAGGAGGCTTGATTGTCTGTTCATGACCTACATGCCGGATATAGATTGGAACAACGAGGAAGCCAGTGAGCAAATGGTTTCAGATGCGCTTTGGTGGATAGAGAGGTTTGATCTCGACGGGCTTAGAATCGATGCCGTCAAACACGTTGACGACAAGGCGATAACTGCATTGTCCACGGCAATAAAACAACGCTTCGAGGGTACTGGAAACGATTTCTACTTGAAGGGGGAGACCGCGATGGGATGGGCTGGTCATTCATTGGAAGATAATCAGGAGCAGTATGCTACAATCAACAGATACATGTCCCAGGAAGGTTTGGATGGGCAGGCCGATTTCGTATTATACCATGCAGTTGTCGATAACGTATTTTCGAATCAACACATGGATTACATGCATCTCGACTACTGGACCAACAGAAGCCAGGATCAATATGTACAGGGAGCGGTAATGACGCCTTACATTGGCTCCCATGATACGCCGAGACTCATCTCCCGGATTGAAAATGATGGTACTCAATGGAATCAATGGGCAGATCAAGTTACGCCGGGCATTCCGTCGGATTGGGCATATGCCCGTATTGAACAGGCCATTGGGTGGTTGCTAACGACTCCCGGGGCGCCTGTGATCTACATGGGGGATGAATTTGGGATGCACGGGGGTGCTGATCCAGATAATCGGAGGATGCTTGACTTCAATTTGACTCAGCAGCAACAGGATCTGTACGACTTCACAGCATCACTCGGCAAATTTAGACTCGATAACGAGGCTTTGCGAAGAGGCACTTACTCAACCTATTACGCAGATACCAATCTTCTTGCATATGAAATGATATCTGAAGAGCAGGAATTGCTTGTTGTACTGAATCGTGGAGGTTCGATGACCCTCAATTTGGAATATGACAGAGTACTGTTAGGCGAGGCAACCCTGAGAGGGAATGACGTCGTTATACCCGCCTTCTCAGTCAATATCCTAGGCCATGATTCCGCACCAGATGACACACAAGCAATCGGAGAAGAAGAGCCTGGTGGGTTTGATGCCGGGAGTGTGCCCCAGGATAATGAAAAAAGCGGCTCGACGAGTTCAATCACTCTACAAAATGGCCTGATAATATTAATTTTTATCCTGTTGGCATTGTTAGTTCAAACCATGCGTAAGTCCTGAGATTATCATCTCCCTCCTAAAGGAAGTTACAACCCTTAACAGCATGACGTATCTAGGCTTTCCTGCGCGCAGAAACAGGTTTTTGCCGGTTTGATGTCTGCTCTGACGCTTCTTTCTTCGAACAGCTCGGTTACCCTCTGTAGTTCGCCGGTGTCGTCTCCACGGGCCTCTAGACAAAGCTTCAATCCCAGTAAGCCCCACATGTTATCTTTCCATAGTTCGATATCAGCTCGGTAAACTTCCTCGGCTTCTGCTACCTCACCTTGTTCTAGCAGCAGTGCCCCAAGGATATGGCGGACAGGCTGCATTTGCCCCCATGGCTCATTGTAGGCTAAGTTCAACGAGAGGTCGACCCCTCTACGAAGTTCTTCAAATGCAGCGGTGAAATCGTACGATGATCCGTTTTCCTTGGAAATGTACTGTCGTCGATATTCAATCTCTGCTTCAAGAATAGCGTCATTAACATTGAGGATCGAAGGACCCTCATTGGGATCTTGATACATGAAGTTGTTATGCATCAGGCGGCCTGCAAGGGCCGGATTCTTGAGTGCTTCTTTGAAAAGGGCTTGCTCAGCTTCTGCCTCCGTGACCATGCCCTTGGAGGCATAGGCCACGCCACGGGCATAGTGTTGAGTGGCGATGGTGGCTGGAAAGACATCCTTGTCAGTGTACATGGGTTCAGCAATTATTTCGTCCCACTTGCCGAATCTAACCATCACGTGCCAAGGCATTGTTACGTATGATTCCAAGAAAATGGCTCCCATAGGAATGATGCCTGCGAGCATAAACTGCACGCCGCTGTTCTCGTCCCCAGCAGGGAGAGTATCTACAGCTTTTCTGGCATACTTCAAGGCTGTCTCATATTGGCCATCGAACATTGCGCACCAGACGATGAAGTGATGGTTGTGCATGCGATAGAACTTGTAGAACTGCGATTCATTGCCAGTATTCTCCACATATCGATCATCGGCCTCAACAGCAGCGATATTGCATTCTATGGCCTCTTTCCACTGACCGACCCAAGCGTCGATATGGGAAGGCATGTGAACTAGATGACCAAGTCCGGGCATGCGGGTGCGAAGTACGTCAGCGGCTGGAAGGGCCTTTTCAGGAAAGGGGGACAGTTCGAGAGCATGGCAGTACAAATGACACAGTGCCGGGTGTACTTTCGCTTCATCGCTGTTTTCGAAAGCCTCTTCCATGATCTTCACGAGCAAAAGCGTGTTATCATCGGCGGGAGTTATCTCTCCTGTTGATGTATTTTTATCCCATAGTTGCCATGCCTTCAGGTTCATCAAGGCCTCGACATAGATGGCTGTCACGTCCAAATTGCCCTCGTATTTCTCGTACAGTGGCGCCATAGCCTCGGCAAAGGCTACGTTCAATTCGGGGTCGTTGCCCATGTTCAGCACAGAGGGGTCTGCTGCATCGCGAGCCTCCGCCGAGTGCCGTGTGGACAATGCCCGAATCAGATCTTGCTCCAACTCTGTGCAATGGCCCATAACAGAGAGGGCCTGCTGAATGGAATCATGACCTGAACCTAGACCTGGGGCCCAGTTGTAATTCGAGGATACGCAGTAAGAAATTCCCCACCATGCCATTGCGCAGTTCGGATCTGCCTCTGTGCATTCCGAGAAGCAGGCGATTGCTTGCTCGTGGTTGTAGTTCAGCATGTGGCCAAACCCTTCGACGAACATTTTCCGGGCTTCGTCATTGGCACATGTAACATTCATCGCGAATGAATAATTCTCTTCTTTTCCAAAATCGTAGCCCTCTGGTGCAAAACTCATGTCTGAGCGGCTGAAGCAGTGAATATAACTACAACTACAAATTGCTATATCTGTAATGAAAATCTAATCGAAAACCACCAGATTTTACTCATCATCATCAGGAAGAGCATTTTCTCCCATCAGCCGGTCCAGGTCCTCAAGTGCCTCATCGGATGGCTCAGTGAGTTCCTTGGATCTAAGATGTTCAGGGACCCTCTCATCCTCATCTTCGACGAATTTCGGTCTACCCTTGAGGATTCTGTAGATCAAAAAAATCGCAACCATGCTGAGGACTAATAGTGCTACATCAGCTGCTACGCCCTCGCCTAGTATAGTGGCCATATACGTTTGATGAGCGTCGACCGGATAATTACTTTGGTGGGGATGGGGCAAAACCGGTTGCTAGGGGAGCAACATACGGCAGCCCTTCAGAAAGTGGTTTTGCTATGTGCCTTCTGTGGCTGGGAGGTGGCTCGGCCCATACACCTGCGTTTCGTAGGGGCATGGATACCCATGATCTCTCGCGTTTCGTCTCGCATTTTGGGCATCGGAGTAATGATCTCTTACCCTCGCTTTTCATGGAGGAACCACAGCAAATTGGTCGATTCTTGATAATCGGGACCGGATCGACCAAACACACTCTCTCAAGGTGTATTGAGCCGCTGGGTGAGCGAAGTCCGACCCAGCTTATGATGTCCCCGACATGCATAGTTCGAACCTCTGAATTTACATGGCCACCCTCTTTGAAAGCCACTAAAGACTCGTTCTTCCCGCCTGATATCGCTGTCATAGACACATGTCCGCCGGGGCCGATGACGGGCTCACTGGTAACTGTCCCGACGAAAATATAGTCCAGATGATCATCACTGCATTGATTTGTCCTATGTATCCCGAATTCAAAACTCTGTTCAATGGAATCCGAAGCTTGTAGATCATTGTGTGCAGCGGTAATTGAGGACTGGCTGAGGCCCCTGATGCCATATAGTACTGGACAAGGCGTCCTTGGCGCTATTAGGCACCTTCCAGTAGTAGGGTCCCTGTTGGCAAATGTACCGGGATGTCTGACAGATAATGATTCTATGAGTTCTGCATCAACAACTCTTGGACTGCCTACACGATCTGGATGTCTCCAAGCAACGAGTTCCCAAGTAAAATCGGAGGCTGGCCATGCAACGGCTGCTGATGCCCCGATTGCTCCATGAGGGCTGTTGCTGCGGGAAATTACCCGATAATCGGATGCTTCAATGGATGATAATCTATCATCAAGGAGCACATAACCCCTGACTGTTTCCCAATACCATGACGCAGGGGCATTCCCTAACCCAACTACAATTGCTGGCCTCGATGCATTTCTAATTTCTGAATAATCTGGCTCTGGTATCCAATGCTGAAGAATTTCGTGGAGTGTCCCGATATCCTTCGGGTTGATTGAGATCAAGAGGCACAATGCGGCATTCCCCCGAGTTCTGCGTTCAGCGAAAGGCCATAGCCTGACCAGCCTCCTTTCTATCTCTTCTGCGGAATCGATGTTGTGTGTGAGCAATCTGGATAGCTCATTCAAATCGTATGTCGTACATCCGCCTTCCGGATGATCGGTGTCATCCAGCCCTATTTTCACAATGACTCGTTCTGAATCAGACATCAAGATCGCTCCTTGTCGTCTATTGCCGTAATTGAAATAGAGCCCACCAAAAGGCCCCACTCGGCTTTCATCATACCCCATCCGTAGGCCAGGTGTGCCGCGGGTATAGTGATACAAGAAGCCAATACAGTACTTACGGATCTATGAGGGGAGGTTCCCAGCGCCGCGCCGAGGACGCATACCAAGAGGTAGAGAGAGATTGCACCTAGAGAGAAGTGAAATGACGCTCTGGAGGCGTCCCATTCGCCTTCAAGAGTGAACCAAAATTCCCACTGAGCTCCACCATTGGCTACACCGTATGCCAGAGCTAGGGAAGCAATAACAACGGCCAAAGGGAACATCTGGACGGCTCTGTGTGTGGGAGATCTCAGCGAGGGTTCCCTGTCAATTGCAAGTCTTCTAACGTAGCCATAATTACGGATTTGTTTCATCATAGGGATGAGGGCCGGTCGACGTCGATGAGGCATGGTGCAGGAGGGGTCAAGGAACAGCCGATGGCCAGCACTTACTATCTTTGAGTCGAGCAATACATCCTCAGCGCCAATAGCGCCTTCATCGAATCCCCCGACCTCCCTGAGTACTTCTGTTCTATAGGCGACATTGACGCCAGGATTATGTGTCACTTCGACAAGCTCTGCGTCCGGTCTCGCGCCGTATCTGGTCCCAGCAGTCATGATGCGTGCTCCAAATGCTACATCGGTGCATTTTGATAGCCACGGGTCTTCGTCTGGAGCGAAATTCGTGCCGCCCACGCCTGCTACATTTTCATTGTCGAACCATCTAGTCAATCTCTTGACCCACTTTGAAGGTGGTATGACGTCATCATCTGTGAATAACGTGTACGGGGTTTGCACTTCAGACAAGCCATTGTTACACGCATCTGCCCTTGTTCGGCTGGAGTCGGCAATCCGTTGAACTCCAAGTTCCGAACACAATTCTGACGTTTCCTGATTGCTACTAGAATCGATGACTTTGATATCATAAGATCCGTCCGAATCCTGAAGAAGCCGCTCAAGTACTACTCTGAGTTCATTCGGATTGTTGATAGTTGGAATCAGAACCGTTGCGCGAGTGTCGCCCACTTCATCGTGATGCACAGTACTCGGATTCGGGCATCCTCTATACGCGTTGAGGATAGTTGAGCAACATGAAGGAGCCCGTCGGCCTCATGGTCAGCTACATCTCAGAGGCCGTTGGCGTGCATCCAGAGATGATGCGGATCTTCATTACCATAACAGGTGCCCTCTTCCTGGCGATTGAATTTCACAGGAAAAAATCAAAGGGGCGTTCCGTGTATGCAGCAGTTGGATGGCTATTATCCGGGATCTCAGTATATCTCTTAGCTGAACATTATGTAGAGATTGAAGATCCTGTCCTTGTGATCATGACATCGGTGTGTCTCCCTGCGGGTGTAGTTTTAGCATATGTTGAGATGAACGGTTCTCGACTGGATCCAACTCTTGTATGGCTGAGGGGGGCGGTTGCTTGGAGTGTAATTCCATACTACGTCGTGTATGCCGTACCCGCGCTTAACATGGGCTTCGTGGAGATGACGGGTTCGATCACTGTCTGGTGGCTAAAGGCGTCGGGGGCTGGTTCATACTCCTTGGGACCTATGATGGTCGATCTGGCTCAAGGCGGTCACATACTGACTACTGAGTGGGGTGGCAGCAGAGTCATACTTACTGAACCACTGGGAGAAGGAGGTTTCTACCTGCCCATGGTCGATTCGAGTGGACAGCCGGTTAGCATCGGATTCATACTTTCTTGTTCAGCGTTGCAATCAATGATTGTCTTCGTCGGGGCGATAGTAGCATTGTCTGGCGTGAGTTGGAAAAGGAAGGCTCGTGGATTGTTCATAGCGGTCCCAACCATATTCATTCTGAACGCTTTTAGAAACGCAGGGATAGTGTGGTTGCATGTAAATTACCAGGATTGGAGGTGGCTTGGCATGGATATCTTTGAATTCGCCCACAGTTATGCGGCAAAGGTGGCAAGCCTAGGGGCCATGTTCTTGATGGCGCTTGCACTCTTTGGGCTTCTTCCGGAACTTCACGCCCACGTAATCAGGATTCTGGAATTGCCACTCAGGAAGAAAGATTCACCTGGATCTTAGTCTCTCGTATATTTTTCCAGAGAGTGGCATATCGTGTTCCCATGCGAATTCCTTCATGACTCTAAGGGCCTCCCTCTCAAGGTCTGAGTCCCCGACAAAATCTGTTATTTCCAACAGGCCTTCCCTGGTATTGGCTTTGAATGCAGCAATGGGCTCCTCTTTGTGGAAAACGAGGTATGCTGATCCATATCCAAATCGACTACGGAGGATGGTCGAGAAATAATGGATCAAAGAGTCGCTTGGGGGTATCACCAAATCTCGGGTCTTGACCGCGCTGCTTCCACTTTCCAGGAGTTCCAATCTGCCCCAACATACGTCTTGCATGTCATCTACCAGGAAACCTCGGGTGAGCACGCCTTCTTCCTCGAGCCCCCTCATAACATCGGATATTTCCTCTGCTGAGAATGCTGATCCTGCGAGTCTCTCTGTTTGCTTCAAAGTCAGTATGGGGAAGTTCTCAACAAGGTCTTCAATATACTTCCTTTTAACGTCCCACAGGTCGACATTCTTCAGAGGCTGGACGGTCCTGAATCCGCCCCTGTAATCCTGAACTATGTGTCCCGATCGGACGAGGGGGGAAATTATCTTCCTGAACTCTGACCGTTTCAAGGCATGACGTTCCATGAAGAGTTCCGCATCATGATGTTCGTCGAAGAACTGTATCACATCCATATCCTCCTCTGGAGGCTCCGAGTTTCGTATTGTGAGGAGTCGCTGGAAATGCCCGTATCTAGCCCATATCAGGTGATGCCTCAGATTTGTGCCTTGATGTAGCTGGTGTGCAGAGGCCATCGACTGTAAATCAACACGATACATTTCGCACCTCCCCCTAAGGGCGAAATCGTCCCGCAATTCAGCGATATTCTCAAGTGCAATGGTCTCATTTTCCCATCTGGTTTTTTGATGCATGTTCTGGTGGTGGAAAAGGGCCCTGTAAGCGTCTTTCCTAGGTCTCGGCTGAACTACCCCTCCTCGGAGATAGCGCTCTCCGTCGCCCATGGAAGAAAATCCAAGGTCAGCAAGTACTGATTGAATATTCTCGTCACAGTCGTGGACTGGAACCCCATTGAAGGCATGGAGGACAGAGATGTCGACGAGTCGATCCCGATAGTTATCGAGCATTTCACCGAATGCATCTTTGAATTCCTCAAGGTAGCTCAGAGGCACGTGGACGTCCTTTATCTCCAAGTAGTCATTTACAACGAACATCAGTATGCGACCGACTGGGTCTACACCCTTGAAAACAGGGTTATACCATCCCTGCCTGAGCACCAGACGTACTTCCTGTATAAATCGGCTGCAGAAAGGATCGGACTGAGAGAGAATCCTCATCGATCTGTCTTCCTGCATTGGTGCTAGGAGCCTTTCTGCGTCCTTTGGCGAGGCGTAATAATCAGTCGGGTCTGGCTGAAGTGCAACGACCTTGGAAACTCTGCCGCTCGACTCCAGTATCCTAAGAGCCTCTGCTAGTTCCTCTACTGGCCTGCTGACGTAAAACCTGAGTATCTGAGGCTTTATGGGTCCGATTCTCTCTATCAGGAGATGTATGGAATCCTCGAAGCTCATCGGCTCTATAGCGCCGTGGACCTTCTCGATGTACGAGACGGACCGCTTCCTATTGGGCACCTTCTCGTATCTCTTTACCGTGGCGAGTTGCCTTTCAAGATTCGATAGTGCACTTTTGACTGTCCTCTGAACATGCTGGTTCTCCTTTCCAGAGGGATACATCTTGAGGAGCTTCGCCCTTGTTATGCCTGACTCGGGAATCTTTTCCAAAAGTTCCAATTCCATAGGACCGAGCCATGGCTCTGCTCTGAGTCCGAGAAGCAGGGGTATCTGGTTACGATGGGTGTATCCGACACGATTGTGGAGCAAACGCCCGTTTACGATATCTCTGTCGTGCTTTATGTCGATCCAGTCTCTGAATCGGTAGTCCTTGACTCTGTAGAGTAGTTCATCCCTTCGCTGGACAAAGACTAGGTCCCTTATAGCGTCGAGTGGTTCAAGCCTGCGCTCGAATGATTTATTGTAAATCAGTGTCTGGAGGGTCCTATAGTCCACTACATTCAGTTTCCCTCCAGTTATTCTATACTCGTCCAGTCGGAGAATGTACTCCCCCTCATCGGTTTGCGTGAAGAAGCCGATTGCAACTAGGTTCCTCATTTCAAGTTCTTGAAGCGCCGCATCTACCTGTGCCTTGGGAAATGGAAGTCTGTCAGAGATTGCGTCGAGCGTTCTGGGGCCCTCTGAACCCAACATATCCAAGAGTTTGAGTCGTAAGCAGTCTACAGCATCTGAAAGCTCTGTTTTCAACCACTTTTCTGGTGCGCCGCCGGTGAAATCCGATGCTATCTCAAAGGACAGCCCCCCCGTGTAGAGTTCTCTGAGGTCGTCCATTTCTGAGGCGCCTGAAACCGACAGAACTCCCAAAGTGCCATGGACTCCTGCCATCCTCTGGGAGAACCACTTGCCGTCTATCTGGTTGTTACCTGTTGATCGTATTTTGGTTATCCTACCATCCTCAGCTAGTTCGTGAACCCATGATCGGATCGTGTCTAGGCTGATTCCGGATAGTTTCTCGCTGTACAAGGGATGAGTCAGCTCCCTTTCAAGCCCCCCTCCTATGTCCATCAACCTGAGGAGCCCCTCTGCGTCAGAGGGAACTTCCACCTTGGACTGGTAATATGTGTCGAGTGACTCGCTATCAAGTTCGGTAGCTAGCGACCTTGCACCGAGAAGGCGACGGAGAATCTCTGGGTCAACGTCCTTGATTAGATAGGCGCGAGTCCTCAAAGATAGGAGGTCCTCGAAAGCGGACATGAATAGGGTCAGGCCGAGTGGGGACGGTATTTTCACTCGACGATGTACTATGCTTAGTGACTCTGATCCTTTTCCGGACATGAGTTCCCTCAACTCTTCAAGTTCCAGATCATGACGGGTGATTTCCCTCATAGCCTCCCTTATCAGCACGGAGTCCTCCGCCTGCTTGTGCTGTGTCAGCAACTGCTCTGCACGCTGTTGGAATTGTTTTGGGCTGATCTCGTCAGCTCCGATCCTCCGAGGATTTAACATGCTCCTCGACGAAACCTCGCGGAAACGCTTTGCAAACAGCTGTGTGTCGAGGAGGTACTTCCTGAGCACCTCGTCTGCCGTATCCGAGGAGAAGAGGTCGGTTATCGCGGAAACCTCCAAATCATGACTTAGCTTTATCATGAATCCATTCTCATCAAATGAAACCTCATGAACAAGGATTCCTTCACGGTCCGCCATTCCGGCGAACATGTAGCCCAAAGCGAGATTGAACCCTCTACCACGACAGGTTGTGACCACGTATGTAGGAAGGGGGCCCTGAATTTCCTCTATGAGTATGGTTCGCCTGGACGGGACTTGGAATGTTGTGGCTGCATGTTCGTCCAAGAACTGTGCTAGAGCTCCCGCAACTTGTTTACCTAGGCCATAGTTCTCCCGAAGGAATTCTGGCAGGTCGCCGGAAACCTTCTGCACATCGGAGACATTGGAAAGTAGTTCGAGAACCTCTTGAGACAGTTCGATTGACCTGCTATTGGCTTCGCCGGTCCAAGATGGTATTGTGGGTCTGTATCCTGTGGCAGAGGTAACGTTCACACGTGTCCCGATAATACTCGATACGCGATATGTCGAGCCTCCTAGGAGAAAAACATCCCCCCTTCTCAAACTAGAGACGAACGAGCTTGAAAGCTGTCCAACCATCGTGCCATCCGAGGAGAATACGAGGTAATTGTTATCGGGAGCTATTGTTCCGATGTTGGTGTAGTAAATCATCTGGGCGTAGCCTCTTTTTCCTATGGTGTTCTCTTCCCAATCTATCCACATTCGGCGCTCTTCCCCCAGCAAGTCCAGCACCTCGATGTAGTCATCGTAAGGTAGATTCCTGTATGGCCAAGAAGAAGTCACAAGTTCGTAGGCATCGTCTATGTCCCACTCAGAGACTATCGTAAGCCCTATCATGAACTGGGCCAGAACATCCAATGCATTCTCAGGGAATTTCAGCAGATCCATAGATCCCCGTAGAATGCCCGTCTGGAGCGCGGTAATCTCAAGGAGGTCATGAGATGATGTTGGGAGGAATCTTGCCCTGGGTACCCCGCCAACCTGATGTCCGGCCCTACCAACGCGTTGGAGGGCTGTTGCAATGGATCCAGGGGATCCGACCTGCACAACGCAGTCTACTGACCCGATATCGATACCCATCTCCAAGCTGGAAGAAGATACTACAGCACGAAGATGTCCATTCTTGAGTCTCTGTTCGACATCCAAACGAATCGATTTGTCCATTGACCCATGATGCCCCTCTACTCCTTGGAGTCCCGCCAGTCTTAGCTTCTGGACGACAGTCTCTGTCATGCTACGAGTGTTGACGAATACGAGTGTGGTAGTATGAGCCTCTACCATATTCTTGATGACGTCGACATTGTAATCCAGCAATTCTTTCACGGGAACGGATGAGAATCTCGGAGTAGGCAGGAGTATGTCCAAATCGAGTCTTCTTGCACCAGATATTTTGGCTATTTTGATAGTCTGTGGCTCAGATTCCGTCTCCCTTGCATCGGACGCAACTAGGAACTCAGCGACCTTGCTTAGAGGCTCCATTGTTGCGGATATTCCTATTCTCTGAACAGGGGTTTGGATAACCCTGTCCAACAGAGCGAGGCTTAATGCGAGGTGCGTACCTCTCTTCGATGGTACGAGGGAGTGCATTTCATCGACTATCATCCACTTCAATCCGGATAATATCGGGCGGAATCTCTTGGATGCAAGTCCGAGGGCAAGAGACTCCGGCGTGGTGATTAGTATGTGAGGCGGACTTCTGAGGATCTTGTCTCTTTCTTTCTGAGTAGTATCACCTGTTCTAAGGCCCACTCTGATTTCCTTGGACCTCTTCGGAAGATATGATTCCCTGATTTCGTTTAGTGGGCCTATGAGGTTCTTTTGAATGTCATTTGCAAGGGCCTTGATCGGCGAAATGTAGACACATGAAACGCCATCCTCGAGTTTACCATTCATAGATCTCCTGACTAAATCATCAATTATCGTTAGAAACGCCGTGAGGGTCTTCCCGCTTCCTGTTGGCGAACAGAGCAAGAGGTGGTTTCCACCCATTATCTGAGGTATGGCCATCTTCTGGGGCTCAGTGAAATCAGGGAAGCGATCCTTGAACCACTCCCTTACAGGCTGGCACAGGCTCTCCAAGAGCTCTTCGCTCTCTGAGGATTCAGTCACATATTCCAAACTAGGCATTTACGAACGGCACCTATCTAGTCCCAGCGAAACCGGTCGATACATGAATACTTCGTTCCCGAGTATTCTTCAAATGGTCATGATATGCTCTGTTGGACGGCAAGGAACGGGTTTGATTCATATTAGTCTCGACCGAGCGGGCTGTATGGCTAGGGCGGATTCGGGTCGGATGGAGAGGCTTTCTTCCATCATGCGGAGAAGAGGCATCGTTGCGCCTGCCTTCGAAACATACGGGGGAGTCGCGGGGCTTGTTGACTATGGCCCGCTTGGGGCGTCTATTCGAAGACGAGTGATAGATTCATGGATTGAGTATTGGTCTTCTTTTGGAGACATACTTGAGATCGAATCGCCCACTTTGACGCCCGAAGAGGTTCTTGTAGCGAGCGGTCACGTAGGCGAATTTAACGATCTGATGACAACCTGCAATTCATGCGAGTCCGTTTTTCGGGCTGATCACCTCTTGGAAGGTTCCGTCGGCGATATTGACGGTCTATCCGCTGTCGAGATTTCTTCATCCCTGGCAAAGGACGGTATTACCTGTCCAGGCTGTGGCGGAGTCGACTGGTCTGAATGCGTTCCAATGAATCTGATGTTCAAAACCTCGGTAGGCGCCATGAGCAGGGGAAGAACTGCGTATCTGAGGCCTGAGACGGCTCAAGGCATGTTCATGCAGTACCCCATGTTGTATCGTCACTTCCGACAGAAGCTTCCTTTCGGGGGGATTCAGACAGGTAAAGGCTACAGAAATGAAATCAGTCCTAGACAGGGCATGATAAGACTCAGAGAATTCACAATGGCTGAATTGGAATATTTCTTCGATCCGGAAGAGCCTCCCGTAGGGGATGACGGTGATTGGTCGACAGTTGTTCAAATGATTCCCAGTTCGACAGGTCAGATGGCGAGGATGTCCGTGTCGGTTGCTCTTTCTAAAGGATTGATACTCCACCCCACCGTTGCTTGGTTCATGGCCCGAACTCTAGAATTGGTGAGGTCACTCGGGGTTGATCCCTCTCGGTTGAGATTCAGACAGCACGGACAGGACGAGATGGCTCATTACGCGTCAGACTGCTGGGATTGTGAATTGCATGGTGAACATGGGTGGATAGAGTGTATTGGCATAGCCAACCGCACATGTCACGATCTTGAGCAACATGCTACTCACACGGGGAAAGGTGACTTTAGAGCCTGGAGGGCATTCGTCGAACCAAAGAAAGTCAGGGTTGACAAATGGTTCCCAGTTCAATCAGCGATTGGTCCGGCGTTCAAGAGTCTAGCTTCAGAAATCAGCGAGGCCATAGGGGAATTAGACAAGATGCCAGAATCATTGCCATTCAAAATCAGACTGAAGGACGGAACAGAGACAACCATCGAAGAAGGCATGGCAGAGCGGAGAACGGAAGATCGGGTTGTAACCGGCGAATGGTACACGCCACACGTTGTGGAACCAGCATTCGGCATAGACCGGATAATATGGCATATTCTCGATCATGCCTATGAAGAGATTGAAAAGGATGGTAATCGTTATTCGGTTCTAAGGCTTCCACAGAGTACTGCTCCATTCGATGCGGTCGTTCTGCCGCTCTTTGACAAAGATGGGATGGGGGATATGGCGAAAACCATCGCTGATATTCTTTCCAAGGCACGGGGTCTGAAGATACAATACGATAATTCGAAGTCAATCGGTAGAAGATATGCGAGAGCGGATGAGGCAGGCATACCGTGGGCTATCACAGTGGACCATCAGTCGCTAAAAGATGGCTCCGTGACCCTCAGAAGAAGGGATGATGGTAAGCAAGTGAGGTGCAACAAGGATGATCTACAATCCGTACTGCTCAGTCAGGGTTCGAACATTGACTTTTGATTAGGAGTGTTCATCACCCCTCTACTGCTGTGGCTTAACGTGGCGAGCGAGCAGGACTGGAGTGAGGGTCACCGCCCAGCCACCACCGAGGATATGGTTGGCAACTCAGAAGCCATAGCGAAAATTCGATCGTGGTTGAATAAGTGGTCTAACGGTCAAATTCCAGATAAGAGAGGAATGCTTCTAATTGGCCCTCCTGGAACTGGTAAAACCACTATCGCTAGGGCTGCTGCATCAGACCATGGATGGTCAGTCATAGAAATGAATGCTTCCGAGGAACGAAATGCTGCTGCGATTCGAAGGGCGGCGACAATAGGCTCCCAGAATACATCTCTCAGGGCCTTCGGAGAAGATAAGCAGTCAGGTAGAACTTTGATTCTCCTGGACGAAGTCGATCACCTGAGTGGGGGATTCGCTGTGGAGAGCGAGAGCAGGATCACCCGGTCGATAGAATCAGAAGATCGATCGAATAAGATATCCGGAGACAGAGGGGGTAAGGGCGAGGTCATGCACCTTCTCAAAACCACGAAGCACCCAGTGTTGATGACCTGTAACGATGAAATGCGTCTATGGGGGAGGACATCATGGCGGGCAAACAGGGACAGGATGTACCGCGTTGCGGAATCCGTTCGATTCAAGCGGGTAGACCCCTCATCCATGATGCGCATATCTCTGAGAGTGCTTTCAGCAGAAGGCATAGACATTGATCCTGAGGCTCTGCAGATATTGATTGGAGGAAATCCCGGGGACCTGCGTGCTCTACTGAAGGATTTACAGGCTTGCACCAAAATATCGAAAGGTTCGCATGTGGATGTGCAGACCGTCCGGAGAATATCATCAACATCGCGAAGAGACGTGGGATTGGACGTGTTCCAATCTCTCACTGACGCTTACATGGCAGGGTCAGGATCAGAAGTCTATCAAGCATTGAGAACTTCAGACAAAGAGCCAAGGGAATGCCTCGCATGGATATCATGGAACAATCAATCGATACTTGAAGAAGAGTTGAAGCATATCTCAGCAGGGATGGTGATGGGGGATCGAGCTCTTGCGACCACATATCTTAGCACTGCGCACAGGGGATATTACTGGTCCATGGCCCTCGCAGCGCATAGCGTAGCAGCTGCTGGGGCCAGGTCATCCCGGCCCAGGCTGTATTATCCAGATTTCCTTAGAAGGGGGTCGGAGACTTGGAGGAAAACCGACATTGCCGCTCAGCTAGCACTTGCATTTAACACGAGTGAAGCATCATCCAGAGAAGATCTACTGCCCATGATGCTAGCAGCAATGGAGGATAGGTCAGGCTTTGAGGACTCTTCAATTGACCTTAGCATTCGTTTGGGACTGGCCGTGGAAGACCATCTGGCCCTAAATGGGGTCCGCCCAAGTAGCAAAGAGGGGAAGAGGATGACGAAAGCGTTTGATAATCGAATAAATGATAGCTTCGAAATTCCAGATATGCCTCTTGAAGAGAATCATGAGTCGCCTGTAGAAGTTCCAGATCAACCCTCTTTAATGGATTTCTAGATTAATTGCTCTTGGACCACAAGCGAGGGTTGAACAATATCAGGACTGTAAGAATTTCTAGCCTTCCAAGCCACATGAGTATAGAGGAACCCAGCAAGCCAAGATCAGACATTGAGGCGTAGGTATGAGTGGGTCCGTACGCACCAAGTGCGGGTCCAGTGTTGCCAAGCATCGAGAATATTACCGAAACGGCTGATTCCAAATCTATGCTTCTCTCTACCAGAGATAGTATCAATATGGAAATGGCGCACAGAAGTATCCAAGCGCATATCATCCCAATAGCAAGGCTGACCCTGCGTTCGTCTACCACCTCCCCGTTAACCCTAATTGGAACCACGCGTTTTGGTTGAACAATCGTCATAATCTCACGTCTTGCTATTTTGAGAAGCATGGTCGCACGCATCACCTTCAGACCACCGCTAGTTGATCCAGCAGTGGCTCCGATGGCCATGAGAATTAGTAGGATCAGTTTCGGAAACAGCTGCCATGAACCCCAATCCGCAGTACTGTACCCTGTGCTGGTAATGATGCTTGTGAGGGTGAATGCAGTATCTCTCAAAGATTCGCTGAATGATGATCCTGCCAATGCCATGAATCCAGATGCAAGTGCTATGGATGTTACCCAAATGAAGAAATAATTTCTCATCTCCTCATCCTTTATTTCGGAGAACTGCGCCTTAATGACGATGAGATATATAGCGGCAAAATTGAGTCCTGAAACGAACATGAAGAAGATAATTATCAACTCCAACATTCCAGAATCATAACCCCCGATACCCGCATCAGTGGGAGTCATGCCGCCAGTTGCTATGGTAGTCATGGATATATTCAGGGAGTCGAACAAAGATAGGTCTGTGAGGTAAATCAGCATGACGAATTCTATGAGGGTCATTGCGACGAAAACCGCCCAAAGAATCCTCGCTGTCGATTGAAATGTAATTCCCGTTGGGGATACCGTAGGCCCGGTAAGTTCCGCTCTTGCAAGTGACTTTCCACCGCCGACCGTACGCGAAAATATCAGTAAACCAAGCATTATGACGCCCATCCCCCCGAGCCACTGAGTAGCAGACCTGTACAGTAGAATCATCTTGGGTAGGCTTGCAAGGCAATCGGATGTGGATTCATCACACAGGGGGCTCGAGGAAGATTCGATCACCGTCGCACCAGTGGTTGTGAAGCCGGCCATAGATTCGAAAAGTGAGTAGACGAATCCGTGAATAATATCCGAAAACGAGCCGTCCGAACCGGGGCCCGTAAATACTCCCCCGAGCCAGTAGGGAAGTGTGCCGATTAGAACGATGGCCAGCCAGCCAAGGCCCACTGATGCAAATGCCTCTCTGTCACGGATTCTTTCTTCTATCTCCTCCTTGTCCACTCTGGAGAGGAGTGTTCCTAACACCAAGGCGATCAAAGCAGGCACAGCAAATGAAGAGATTGGGAGGTACCATGATGACTCCTGACCCATCAAAGACAATGCAAGAGCCGCTAGAATGAATGGGACGGATATTATCCTAAGAGTCTGTCCGACTACGTATCGAACTACATCATAGTGCATTACCGATCACCCGTTGATCTCATCTGCGAGGGAAAGATACTCTTGTTTTAGGATCATAGCGACAGTGTCTCCTTCCACAATCATCGTATCGGCAGTGGTAACTATGCTTCGTACACCTTCTTCGCTTTTCCTAAATATAAGCGGCATCGTTCCTTTGAGCCTGTTGCTAGCGTTGGCAACTGTAGAATCGACAAAAGGATGTTCCTCCACAATGTGGAACAAAACAATCACGATATCATTGAGGGATGTGGGGACGCTGAAGTCTCCGAGATCGCCGAAATGGATAGCCCTTAGTATCGAAGTGATCGTAATTTGCCTCTGACTTACCGGGCGAGTAAGGCCGATTCTCTTCACAGCCTCAATCAAGGCCATGTCTTTGAGGAGGAGCCCTGATCTTGGGATTCCTTTGTCTGAGGCCTGCATTGCCATAGCGATGTTTCTGTTATCATCATCCATGCTTGCCACAGCAACATCGAAGCCCTCTATGCCTATCTCCTTGAGTAATTCTTCGTCTTGAGGGTCTCCATGTATCACATCAAGTCTCTTGCTGGATCCTACTTTAGATCCGACCAATTGATTTGCAAGATCTAAGTCTGGTTCTATAACTACAACATCCGCTCCTTCCGATAGATAGTGGGAGGCTACTTCTGAGCCGAATGCAGTGGCCCCAAATACTAGCGTCCTTGGGTTTTCTGGAATTGGGTCCAAAGGTATTCCAAGGGCTGAAGATACCACCCTAAATTGATCGAGATTTGTTATGGCAAAAGCAACTCGATCGTTGAGCACTATCTCCTGATCCAGAACATCCAGTTTGGCAGCGTGACCGTTTGTTTGTATTGCGACTATTGGCGGGAGTGAAGAGAATGTATCTCTAACCTCCTTCACAGTACTACCAATCAGAGGGCTTCCTTCCCCTGCTTCCGCGACAAGTATGTACGACCCTTCATGGACGGGGAGTGCCTCTTCGAACGCAGGAGCGACTAAGCCACTTGCAAGTCTGCTTACTATTTCTTCTCCGGCACAAACGATATGATCTGCTTTAGACCACTTTGGGAGTGGACCAGCTCCGTATTCGGGGTCCAAAAGTTTTCGATCCGATATCCTGGCTACAGTCCTTATTTTCCGATTAGATGATTTGTTTTCCTCGCTAAATACTCTTTTTGCAAACGCGCATGATAGCAAATTGAGTTCATCTGAGTTTGTGCACATTATCACAATCTCAGCATCCGTTATCCCAGCCTTAACCAATGTTCTTCTTGAGAGAACGGATCCACTGATAACAAGGCAATCAATGGATTGTGATTCGTTTATGGCATCTAGATCATTGTCAATAAGGACGATGTCCCTACCCTCGTGCCTTAGGGCAGAAGCCACTCCGCGGCCGACCTCGCCGGCCCCTCCGATGATTATTCTCATCTGGTCACACCGCAATACGGGTCCGATATAACCGTCACCATAAGGGAGAAATTATTTTTTTCACTCTTTTATTACCCCAGTGGGCCTTTTTTGGCTAAAAATTGAGAATATGGAATAAGATCATTTTTTACTGATAGCGTCTCTTCTTATTGCTCTCCTGTATTCTTTTCTTGATGGTTCAGAAAGAGTCTCTATGGCCCACCTTGGAGCACTGTTGAATGCAAAATAGAATGCAGGCGGGGTAGCTAAAATAATAGCCAGTGGCTGGAATACAGATAACACCACAGACGCTATCATCATCGCACGCAACACGGAGGATGCAACTGTGGCGGCTATTCTTTGTCCGAATAGGAGCCTTACGCCTTGCCAGCCGGATATTGTCGCAGAACCCAGTGCGCACGTGGCGCTAACGATTCCACCCATGATTATTGCAAATACTCCGAATCCTGTAGAGCCGTCCCATGTCGCAGGATCAAATATTCTGACTATTATGTAGGCGGCTTGCATCGAACCTAGTCCCAGTCCGAAAGTCCAGCCGTAAGGCATACTGCTTGACGTTTTGACGGTTCTTGGGCGGCCGACCACCACAAGAACTAGCATTGACTGAGACGCCCCAATTAGGAGTAATGCGGGGGCTATGGCGTCCCATGAGCGTCCAAGTACTATCTCTGCCAGTACCATCCTGTCCACAGCGACTGCAAACAACATACCTGTTACTATGCCGTATAGGAGGTGTCTTGCTGCCCCAGTTAGATCATAAAATCCCGATATTCTGGAAAGGG
This sequence comes from Methanobacteriota archaeon, assembly GCA_002717835.1. Classification (GTDB taxonomy): domain Archaea; phylum Thermoplasmatota; class Poseidoniia; order Poseidoniales; family Thalassarchaeaceae; genus MGIIb-N1. The sequence goes on along the minus strand of PBBV01000023.1, from coordinate 7,932 downwards.
CGGCACTCCATCCCAGATATATCCCTAACAGGGCTATCGCGAATGCGATTTGCATCTCTACGATGCCGATCAACGGGGTGGCCATGCCTGCGGGTTGGCATCGAGGGTTTAGATGGGACGGCACGAGGAACGTTGAAACGAGTCTTCACGGGGATACCACCATGGCACTGGAGGGGCTCAAGCGTCGTATACTCAATTCAGTTGGCCTCCTAAGGGGCAAGAAGACCCTTGATGAAGAGGCTGTGAAGGAGTTTACACGCTCGCTGAGGAGGTCTCTTTTAGAGGCTGATTTTAATGTCAGACAAACCAAAGACCTGACTGAAAGGATACAAAGAAGGCTCATGGAAGACGAGCCTCGACCTGGATTAAAGCTTGAGACCCATGCAATGAATATGGTATATTCCGAACTCGTCAGAATTCTCGGGCCTGCACGAGAAATCAGGCCACACAATCAGACCGTTCTCATGGTGGGCCTGTATGGTCAGGGAAAGACTACTACCACTGCAAAGGTTGCGGAGTGGTGGCGAAGAAGGCACGGGGTCAAAGTCGCAGTCATAGAGGCAGACGTTCACAGGCCAGGTGCCTTCGCTCAACTTTCACAATTACTCGATGGCAGCGGAGTAGAGGTATATGGGGAAATAGATGGAAAAGATGCAGCCTCGATTGTAAGAAATGGGCTCCGGAAAGTTGGAACCGCAGATGTTGTAATCATAGATACAGCAGGACGTGACAGTCTTGATGAAGACCTAAAGGACGAGCTTCTTGACATTGCGGAAATCGCCCAAGCAACAGAGAGGTTTCTAGTCATAGATGCACAAGTTGGCCAATCTGCTGGACCAATAGCAGAGACCTTTCACGACCTCGTAGGTGTCACAGGGACGATTGTGACGAAGCTCGATGGGACTGCCAGAGGTGGCGGTGCTCTGAGCGCTGTGTCGATAACAAATGCCCCCATAGTATTCGTCGGGGAGGGGGAAAGAGTATCAGATCTCGAACGCTTCGAGTCTGACCGTTTTATCTCAAGACTTCTCGGAATGGGCGACATAAAAGGCCTCATTGATCTGGCGCCAGAAGATTTGGATGAACAGGAAGCGATGCGTCTCACCCAGCGTTTGATGTCTGGCCGCTTCACACTGAATGATATGTATCAACAAATGGAGATGATGAGTAAAATCGGTACGCTGGATAGGATTCTCTCCCATCTTCCTGATGGCATGTTTGGCATGGGTTCTATGTCATCTTCTCAAAAGAGGGCTATGCAAGGCAACCTTGAACGATACAGGATAATGATGGACTCGATGACTCAGGAAGAAAAAGATGATCCCAATCTTCTCAAATCCGAGAGGATACGTCGGATCGCAAAAGGCTCTGGATCCTCTGAAAAGGAAGTTAAAGGCCTCCTTGCACAATGGAATAAAAGTAAGAAGATGATGCGCGGTATGAAGGGCAATCGTCAATTCAGAAGACAGATGCAGTCCATGATGGACGTGGACGACATAGAGTTGGTATGAGTTATGCGGAGGTTCGCTATCATCGGCTCGAGGGCCCCACCCTCTTCTCCATTCAATCTCGATGATTTGCCAGGTTCCGGCAGGATAGATGTATTGTGCAGAAACATTGGGGCGTGTCTCCTCCTATCGCATGGAATCAGAAAGGATGTAGAGGTGGTTGTCCACCTCTTAGGGGGTCAGGGGAAGCCAAGAAGGATCAGGTTCTTGGGTTCAGACATAACAGGTCTCAGAGCAGATGAAAGATCCATTGCAGGCAAGATGAGGAAAGTCGTAGTTGAGCCGCTTCCGCCTGTCGGAACATGGAAGCACATCTCCAATGGTTTGGCACACTCCGGGGGAGACCTAAGCACCACGATTACGGAATGGCAAAGGAATTCTGTTGAAGTATGTGTTCTTGATATAAATGGTGATTCTTTGGGCGACATACACGAAAATCAGGGTGATATTGGCTTTATAGTGGGGGATGACAGGGCAATCGACTGCGTAGAGGAGCATTTCGATGTCGCCATGTTGTCTCTGGGGGAACAGTGGCTACTCGGGTCTGCTTGCATATCTATCGTCCATCACTGGTTAGACAGCCAAACTGGGAAGCCATCATGATCGGAGGCATTCGCTTCCTTGAGAATGTGGTCAGGAACCGATAGGGGGTGAAGCTGGGGCCACACTGGCATGGCCGTAATTGAGCATCCGCCTTTTTCGATTGTGTTTGTATCAGAGCCGTCCTCGCCTTCATTTATGATCGTAGCAGCCCCCACTTCCACGAGTTGCCCTTCAGCTGTATCTGAAATCTGGGTAGGTGCCTTGTACCATCTGGCTCCATGGGGCCCGGTCCTGTAAATTCCATTCCAATTTGAAGGGACATTCACGTTTAGCATCAGGTTGCCATGCAAGAAATGCGTGATGGGGAAGTCTTTGTAGGGCCCTTTTGGTTTTGATTCCGCTCCTTCTGGACGCATGAACGAGGGGGGTGGTATTTTGATTACTTTAATGGCCTTCTCGATTATAGCCATCGTCGCTTCTACTGCATTACCAAATTCAGATTCATTGTAATCTGCAAGGCTAGTAGAAATTGAAGGAAGACCATACATCGAAGCTTCTCTTGCAGCAGACACCGTACCCGAATGGAGGACATCAACTGACAAATTCGGTCCGAGATTGATTCCAGACACGCACAAAGATGGCTTGATACCCATTCTATGTTGATCTAGGGCGCCTTCAATAGCCACTATTACAGCATCGCACGGAGTTCCTTCGACGGACAATATCACTAAGGGGACATCCCGATTATTTCTGATTGATCGCTCTATATCAGTGTGCACTTCGATTCTCATTGGCTTCCCAAGTGTAAGCCTCATACCCGAAGCTGATTGCTCTCCACGAGGAGCAACAACGAGAACAGGGAATCCTTCTGTGTGCAGTCTTGAGACCAGTGCTAATAGTCCAGGAGCCTCCACACCATCATCATTTGTCACAAGTATGGAGGGTCGGCCCATGCATCTCGGCTCCGGGCGTCTCTTATTCAATTCGTGCTCCTGGGCTCTGTTCTAGACTCCAGCCAGAATGTGAGTATTGTGGCTCCAAAAATCATCATAACACCACCTAAAACAGTCCAAAATCCTACTTCAATAGTGCCGAGAAGAAGTAACCCTATGACCGAGCCGAGAATTGGTTCGAATAGAAGGCCGACTGAGATGATTATGGGTGGAAGCCATCTTAGTGCTGCGTTCAGACCTGTGTGTCCGAGGAGTCCGGCTCCAAGGGCGAGAGCAGCAATGGTGAGGAAATACTCACTTCCAATCCATCCAAAGGGATGAGCAGCAATTGACGAGCCAGTCTTTTCGAAAGTTGCGGACAACGTTGTTAGGATAATAGCGGATACTGTAGTTACTGGGAAAGCGTAGATGAAAAGCGGGATCTTTGATTCAGATCTCAAAATCCGTCCCACGGCCAAATATGCCGCACCTGCAACCGCACCAATAAATGCTGCAGCATCACCGACATATGTGACAGAACCGGAATCTGAAGCGTCTAGTAATGCGACTCCTGCGCCCATGAATCCAATACACGCCCCGGTAATTAGCAGGAAGTCAGCCTTTCTCTCTATGATGAACATGGCTGAAACAATCACTATCGGGTGGCTAGTGACGAAAAGAAGACTATGTGCTAGGGATGTGTGATCTAGAGACCATGTCCACGCGGCGAAATGAATGGCGAGTGCAAATCCAGAAAGTGTGATTAGCGAGAGGTTCCGAAGATTATATTTCTCATATCCAGATTTTTTTAATTGGACTATGAACCCTGGTACCAAGACAATACAGGTCGCCCAGAGCCTCCAGGATGCACGCAGCACAGGGGGGGTATCCATGGATGCTAGTAGGGGCCCGCCACTGCTCACACCGAATAGCGCGATTGCAAGTATGGCCCATGCCATGGCAGGTGGTCGTTCGTATGTCACGTGCTCCTGCCTCATGAGGAGTGGCGGAGCCTGTCCGTATCAATGGTCACGTGTGATTCTGTAGCGGCCCATGGCTTCCATCCACTGGATCTCACCGCCGGCTTGTAGATTCATTTCCGCATCTAAAGGCAATATGAGGGTCTCATAGGTTTTGTTATCCATGGCATTTACCTCATTGCCCTGGACGAATGTAATGACGGCACTTCCTTTTTCGATCACGGGCACCTGTATGTTATCGGTGACAGTCCCTACGTGGCTTCTCTTCTGTCCGGTGAAGATATCCTCAAGTTCGAGTCTCGCTTTGGCACTTCCGTGTTTCCCAGGTTTCGACTTGGATATGCTGAGTATCTTGTATGCATCGTTCTCTATGGCGACGTATCGTCCCACTTTGAGGGTCCTGATCTCAACTCTGGTTGTGCCTGGCATGGTTCCACCTATGGTGCTGTAGTCTATTCTTCGCCTTATCATGGTTTACTTTGTAATGTACCCAGAGGGATGTTGTCCCGACCCCCGGAGTCTAGACGACCCCGGGGGCGGTTACATTTCGGCATTCAGTCTTCTGTTCGCCTTCCAGCGACCAAAGCTGCTCCGACAAGCGCAAGTGCGGCGAGAGCTGTTGGGAATCCTGGTACGGCTGCGCCGAATCCAAGGTCCTCCTCAGCCGGAGCCTCGTCGATATTGATGTCGACATTAGGATCAAGCGCATCGCAGATTCCATCTCCATCGTAATCTGGGGGCGTATCGCCGTCGTCCAGCGTATCGGTTCCACAGTCGTTCTCATTGGCATCCGAGAATCCGTCGCCGTCGTCGTCAGAATCGGTGTTATCACCGGTTCCGTCGCCATCGGTATCGAGCCACTCGTTCTCATCCGCTGGGAAAGCGTCAACGTCGTCGTTGTAAGAGTCGCCGTCGTCATCGGCATCTGAATTATCGCCGACGCCGTCGCCATCCATGTCGACAGTCTCGGAAGCATCGAATGGGAAGGCATCCAACTCATCGGAGACGCCATCGTTGTCGTTGTCGCTATCAGCGTTATCGCCTATTCCGTCCCCGTCCACGTCGCCCCACTCCCAGGAGTCGTAATCGAACACGTCGAGGGCATTGGAGTATCCATCACCGTCGATGTCGGAGTCGGTATTGTCGCCGATGCCGTCGCCGTCGAAGTCAGATGTCTCTGATGCATCCAGAGGGAACGCATCGCTGGAGTCTTCGACTCCGTCGCCGTCGTCGTCGTTGTCCTGGACATCGCCGATTCCGTCGCCGTCTGTATCAACTGCTTCTGTGTCGTCATTCGGGAAGCTGTCAACCTCATCAAGGACCCCGTCATCGTCGTCGTCGGGATCTATGTTGTCACCGAATCCGTCTCCATCCGAGTCAACAGTTTCGCTGTCATCCAGAGGGAAAGCATCCAAATCATCAGCAACGCCATCGCCGTCGTCGTCGGTATCGGCGTTGTCCCCGGTTCCGTCGCCATCAGAGTCAATCCACTCTGAAGCATCCGTTGGGAAGGCGTCGGCGCCGTCTAGATATCCATCGCCGTCGTCGTCGTTGTCTGCGTTATCTCCAATCGAGTCACCATCGAGATCGGACGATTCGTATGGGTCGTTCGGGAAAGCGTCGCTTCCATCTTCCACGCCATCGTTATCGTCGTCTGGATCTACCGGGTCGCACGTCAGATCCCCGTCAAAGTCTGCGGGGAAGTCCGTAGAGTCCATTGGATCTGTCCCGCAGTTGACCTCATCCACGTCGCTCCAATCATCATTGTCGTCGTTTGAGTCGATATCGTACATCGATGGGTCGCAAGCCAATCCGTCAAAGTCCACGCCTGCTCCGCCTACTCCGACCATGTCGTCGTAAGCGCCATCTCCGTCGTTGTCGAGACCAACGCATGGGTCGAACTGCATGAGATCGTCTGCATCGAGTATCCCATCGTTATCGTCATCTGTATCCATTTGATTGGAAATTCCATTCAATGGCAATTGTAGGTTGTCTATCCAAGCCTGGTTAGTGCCACCAGTTCCGCTGGTGCCGGACCTGAAAGTGAAGGTCAGGTCGTGTATTCCCGGTCCAAAGTCCCATGACATGCTACCCGAATCCTCGCCACACCATACGTCGTTAGCGCACTGAGATCCGAGCGATGATGCCGGTATCCGAACACCATCAGCCCATACCTCTAGTCCGTCGAAGTAGACGCTTGTGTAGTCCCTGAAGAAGGTGCTTACCTGCCAATCCCATGTAGCTGTCCCACCGAGGGTTTCGAACTGTACCATGATGCTCGTGGTACCGTATTGTGCAGAGTTCTGTCCTGAGTCGAGAGAGTAGGTACCTGCGATTGCATTGGAAGAGGTCACTGCCCATGGTCCGTACATTGTCGAGTTCGTGCAGCTCACAGATGGGTGAACAGGCGCTGATGCGCCACCTATGGAGCACGAGTAGGATGTCCATGTGCCCTCGGTTGGGAGAGAGCCAGACTCGAAGTTCATCAACGAGTAAGGTGCTGGAGTCAGGTAGAAGTCTGCCGTGCCGTCACCGTCTGTGTCCGTGGACATGGTGTTGTCTAGAGGCCATACGTCCTCAAGGTCGCTCACGCCGTCACCGTCGTCGTCGGTGTCCGCATTGTCACCCACTCCATCGCCGTCGTAATCATCAGTTTCTGACGGGTCGTTGGGGAAGGCATCATTGGCGTCGTCAGTACCGTCGTTGTCGTCGTCTGGGTCCGCGTTGTCGCCGATTCCGTCGCCGTCATCGTCGATACTCTCGGTACCGTCAAGCGGGAACTCGTCATTGAAGTCGAATACACCGTCATTGTCGTCATCCAAGTCTGTGTCGTCGCAGATACCGTCCTCGTCATTGTCGTCCTGTTCGGTCGGATCTAGCGGGCACCAGTCGTAGCCGTCTAGTCTCATGTCATTGTCGTCATCGCTGTCGAGGGCGACGTAACTTGTCGTAAAGTAGACATTGTCCAGGTATAGCGCCTCGGTTCCTGCGTTGGAATCGAAGGTCATGACAAGGCTTCCAGTGCCTGCAGCGGAGATATCCGCGCTGACCGTTGTCCAAGCTCCTGCTAGTGCTTCCATTCCATCTCCGCCAGCGGCATCGGTTGCGCTGACTCCATTGGCTGATAGCAATGATATTGTGGACAAGGATCCCACGAATTCGATACTCACCGAGTCGTCGTCCTCGTAGGTCGTGTCAGCTAGGAAGTAGGACACTACAGCCGTCAGTCCTGTTGGATCGATGGCGTCCAGCGTTAGGGACATTGCACCGTCGGTGTCTGACATCTGGTAGCCTAATCTGCCGTCCAAGTATGCTCCGACCTCACCGGTGTAATCCGTCACTCCGACGTAGTCACCGTCTGTGAGGCCGCTTCCTGAGTTGGCGCTAGGTGCCCACGAGGCCTGATAGCCCAGCTCGAATGGGGTTACGGGCGTATAGGAGGTTGCGATCAGTGCGATCGCGTTCCACGTGCCGTCGTCTGTCCATGAGAACGTCCAGTCACCAGCTTCTGTAAACTGGAGTGTTGTTCCGTATGGCGTGGATGTTAGATCGGTCACGACGCTCGATGGCGAGGTGGATTCTAGCGTAACATACGGTGAGAAGTAAGGCCAGAAGACACTGACCTCAGCATAGCCTCCGCTTGGTACGGTCACGGTACAGCTTCCTGCTCCAACAACCCATGGTGTGCCGTATCCCTCAGGGCATGCGGAAGCACTTGTGTAGGTCGCAGGTGCATCGTAGTTGACCTCTGCCTCTCCTGCGTTGTTGGACAGATCGTGTGCAACTCCTGAAGTATCGGTGTCGGTGTACATCCCGCCGGCAGCGCCGGACTCGAAGGACGTCATGTGAGCGACGCAGTTACCCTCGTTGTTGTAGTCGGCGATTCCGTCCTGGTCGTTGTCGGACCAGTAGCACTCGTCTAGCGGATGGGGGTCTGGGCCGTCGTTGACACCGTCGTTGTCGTCATCG
>PBBV01000022.1 GCA_002717835.1 Methanobacteriota archaeon | reverse complement strand
GACTTGAACCGGGGACCCCCTGATGGCTGCCCACAACCATGTGTTTCCAGTCTACAGTCAGGTGCTCTAGCCAACTGAGCTAAGCGCGGCTAACCCTCGCGGCGAGCAAGGGACTTATCTCCGTTTCCGGAAAGTAATCACTTCGGCTTGCATCGAGAAGGTCGATAATCGACCCTGTGGGCTCCATGCTTCCCTCAATCATTAAGAAGGCCAAGAAATCGATTGCTTGCATCCATTTGGGGTGGAGGCCAAAAGATGACGATAGGTAATGCGCCAGCTTGGGGGACGATGAGTCAACCAGGCTCATCCACTACTCTCACTGATGAACAGCTCGAGGGCTTCGGACCGCCCGACCCTCGCATCCTTGTTTGCGGATGCGGCGGATCTGGTAACAACACGATGAATCGTATTACGCACATAGGTGTAGAGGGGGCCATTACCGTGGCAATAAACACTGACAAGCAACATCTGGACAATACTCGTGCCCAGCAAAAGCTGCTCGTTGGGAGGCATATCACTAGAGGGCTCGGAGCAGGAGGAGACCCTCGCATGGGTCGAAAGGCTGCTGAGGCTGGAAGAGGCGTCATAACTCAGATCGTGAATGGAGCGGATCTTGTGTTCGTGACTGCTGGCCTCGGAGGGGGGACTGGGACCGGTATAGCACCCGTGGTAGCAGCAGAAGCCAAAAGGGGAGGTGCTCTTGTCGTTGCGATTGTCACCACGCCATTCGCAGTTGAGAGGAAGATGCGGATGCAACGTGCTTTGGAGGGTCTTGACCTTCTCCGAGGAGCTGCCGATGCGGTACTCGTGCTGGATAACAACCGACTCCTCCAGTTCGTTCCAAATCTCCCCCTCGAAGAGGCCTTCAGCATCATGGATCAGCTGATCGCTGAGATAATCAAAGGTATAGTCGAGACGATTACCGTTCCAAGTTTGATAAATCTGGATTTCGCTGATGTCCGGTCAATAATGAAGGGGGGCGGTGTAACAATGATGCTCTATGGGGAAAGCGACAAAGGGCCCGAGGAAGTAGTCCATGAGGCCATGAATCACCCTCTTCTAGATGTTGACATCGAAGGTGCAACTGGTGCGCTTATTCACGTGACTGGTGGCTCTTACATGACGCTGGAACAGGCTAATCAGGTTGTTGAGCTGATGACTGCGAAGCTCGCTCCTGATGCCCAGGTGATATTCGGCGCCCGTCAGGACCCTGCCTTCGGAGACACCATCAAAGTGATGTCAATAATTACTGGAGTGGCAGGCGACAGGCTCACTGGGGGGTCAATGGCCGCGGATCTCCTCGGGGATGCCCTAAACATAGCTAGAAAGAGTGTTCGGGATGAAGATGGACTGCATAGATTTGACGCTTAGAGGACACGTATCCCCCATAGATTGAAACACAAGGATGTTAACATGTTCCCTATGGTTGGCAAGAAGTTCTCGGCATTTACCTTGCTTATCGTCATGCTAATCGCAATCACGGGGGCTCCTGCCGCTGCGCAAGCGACAGATGCAAAGCAGCCCTCCGTGGACAATCCTCACATGCACGTGTGGGGAACTGACAACATAGGCCAGTGCTGGACCCATTTTGATAGAAACGAGACCACCTCGGCTGTAGATGGCTACGGACAGAAGGAATTTGCCGACAACCAGCAGGTGGATGTAAACTTTAACTGCGCGATGTCTGAATCATTCAAATCAGACATGTATCTCAACCCAAATGGCACCATAAGGGTGGATATTGGGATATACATTCAATCAGGCGACTGCACTGATACAGCAGAGTGTCAGGAATTGCGTATATCTCTAATGAAGGGCAGCATGATCGTTGCACAGCAAGAATTCGCAACTAACACCTACAGTGATGAGCAAATAATCTGGGAAATCCCGGTTGCCGATAACATGACTCGATGGAACAAGAGTTTCGAAGAGCCGCAATTGCAATTCGAGTACTCAAAACCTAATCCTGCTGATATCACGTGTGTAGTTTTTGACTGCTCGGGTATGTTCAGACTGTATTACTCAGAGAACTCAGACGGATTGAACACGGAGATCCTTTTCCCCGTCATCAATGCCTCAGATCCAATTGCTGTCGGTGGCGATGATGCTCCGCCATCCACAGGGGATAGTGGTTTGCTGCCCGGATTCGGACTTCTAGCTGGTGTGGGGTCACTGGCTGTTGGAGCGGTGGCGGCTAGTAGGCAACATCGCGAAGCGTGATTTGTATCACAGAGAATCTACATCAAAATCGGACTCTTCACCGGTCTCAAGATTCTTGATTCTGACCTTTCCAGACTGCCATTCCTCTGGCATTACCATGACGAGCCTCTGTGCACCTGTTCGCGAAGCATGCCTGAATGCCCATTTCATCCTCTTATCATCGAGAACAAGATCTACGGATCTCCCAGACGTTCTAAGTCTGGATGCAATCGACATAGCAGCAGGCCTCAGAGTTTTGTCGAGAGGGATAACTATGTCCTCATTCCCACTAGGTAGATGTGGTATCAAGCCCTTTGCTGAAAGGAGTTCCATAATTACCATATCCCCGAATCCAAAACCTGTAGCTGGTAGATTTTTGCCTCCGAAAGTGGACAGCAGCCGATCATACCTGCCTCCTCCACATATTGCTCGGAGTTCACTATTCCTGTCATAAGCCTCGAACACGGCTCCTGTGTAGTATGCGAGGCCCCTGACGACAGAGGCCTCAAAACTCAGCCAGTTCGCAATCTCATAAGACTCGCAAAGGGAGAATAAGTCTTGCAGTTCCTTTACCGCCTGACTGTTGCTACCCAACTCAATACCCAGAGCGTCCAGATCTTTTATTTCGAGTACTTGCCTTATCCTCGCAATTGAATCATCACTGTGACCTAAATCTGCAAGTTGTTGTGTTATTGCTTCGGGGGGGAGTTTGTCCATTTTGTCAATAACGATGCATGTTTTGAAAAAATTCTCCCCCTCGATCCCAAGTTCACCTAGGACCTCCTCGAGGACTTTCCTATTGCTTACCCGGATTACAAGATCGTCAGATTTGAGACCAACTGCTCGGAAGAAGTGTACTAGTATCGAGAGCAGTTCAGCATCCGCTTCAACGCCTTGCATTCCCCATATGTCTACATTCCACTGGTAATGCTCTCTCCCACGCCCCCTCTGGGTTCTTTCATAACGCCAACACTGCGGAATAGAATACCATTTGATAGGGGTTGGTAGAGTTCCCGATTTGGCCATGACCATCCGCGCCAAAGAAGGCGTCATCTCAGGTCTAAGAGCTACGCGCCTGCCACCTTTATCTTCGAAGTTATACAGCTGACCTGTTATCTCTTCACCTGCCTTCCTTGTATAGAGTTCCTCGCTCTCGAGGACTGGTGAATCATATTCTTCAAAGCCGTGAGATCGGGCTGCAGCATGGAAATGTTCGAACAACCAATTTCTGATTCTCATTTCCTCTGGATAGAAGTCACGAGTCCCTCGCACGGCGGCAGACACAATGGTTGCTCTTTGCGACTGCACTTCAAGACCTACGCCCCAACTTGACAATCTCTATGCGTTCTCGGACTGAAATGGTCCCATCGGATATGGGGAATGCGATGAATCTCAATGCAATGAAGGAGAGGAATCCGAATGCAGCGGTATTCAAAGCCCAGACAGCGAGATGATCGAAACCCATCCTGTCTGCCAAAATAGCCTGTGAGAGTGTAGAGATGATCAGTAGAATCGTGTATACAGCCATTGTAAGGACTAAGCTGCGGCCATACGGGGAAATTGAACGGAATGTGAACCACCTATGCATTGAGTGTGATATTATTGAGCTTATGAGATAGGAAACTGACCATGCACTCGCAGCACGGTACTCGATTTCACCCACTATGGAGTATGAAACGGAGTACATGCCGAAGAAGATGATGACATTCAATGTTCCAATGGCGCAAAAATACACGTACTCAACCAAAAGTGTACGTAAACTGTAGTTCTCTCGCTGACGGTCTCTCATACGATTTCAGCGTCCATCACAGGGCCGCCAGAGACGGCAAATGGCTGATTCTCGAGCTCAGGTACTGAATCGCCCACCTTGAGGATGAAAGGGTCCTTGCCACCTGGTAAGGTATCGATTGGCACGTCTGCCCCCTCTGGGACGTTTCTGAAAAGTGGTCTTGGCTCTAGTATGTATTCGCCGGACAAGAGGCACATCGGGAATCCAGATTTCCCGGTCGGTACGACTTTGTTAACGAGCATGAGTCGGTTCATGCTGATGAATAAAAACGCAGTTATGCCCCAGAAAATTAGGATTATCGTGATACCTTTCGGGTTTGTTGGATTCCAAGGGTCTTCTACTGTCACAAGCATGTCTACAAAGAACGTGCCCATGAGAATAGCAAACATTATTGGAAATCCGAGGTACATGATGTAGTCCCACCATTTCCCTATCCACCAGTCGTTGTCACCCGTATTGATGAAATCGTCTCTGAATGATGAGACTCCATGATCAAGGTAGTCGCGCATTGAAAAGCCCACGACGTCATTTTCCATCTGCCATACTTTGTACCTAGACCACCCATATTTCCAGATAGCAAATGCGATGAAGAGGCCACTGAACATCAAGCCGTACCCCCAGATGTGATCTTGAACCTCAAGGAACTGCGGAAAAGCAACGCCTGTGGATTCGTCCACTAATATCCAAGTAGCAGCGCTAGGTATGCCGAAAAGAAAAATGGCAACGCTGGTTAGGCCGACGGCTTTTTCCCTATTAACACCATGATCTACGAAATTTCGAACGCATAGTTCAACAGTCGATATCATCGATGTCAAGGCAGCGAATGAAAGTGCAAGGAAGAACATAGCAACCATCGCGAGTTGTACTGCTGGACCTCCTGGAGCCTGCGCGAAAACCTCAGGAAGCACGAGGAATGTGATCGCACTACTGCCTCCGCTAACTGCGGCCAACGGGTCGTCGACAACCGAAAAGACAGCCATCATAACTGTTAGACCTGCTATGATTGAGATGCTGTTGTTTGCGAGACACATGGTGGCTGCATTCAGAGTGGTGTCCTCGTCCTTCCTCATGTATACCGAGTAGGTGATGACCATCCCCATTCCTGCAGAGCAAGACCAAGCGGATTGCGATAGTCCATTTATCCAAGTCTCAGGTTCGAAAAGGTACTCAGGTTGTATGCTGAACATGTAAACGAATCCGTCGAGCGTGCCATCATTCATGTCCATGACAAAAGCAAGGAATAACGCTGAAAACAGTAGGATGAACAAAGAGACCATTAGGATCACGTTGACCTTTTCGATGGCCTTTGCGCCCTTCCATATCGCTGCCATCGTGATAAGCACTGCAAGAGCTTGGAACATGATCACCTGAGACGGATCCTGCAAAAAGGTGTTCCATACCTCAGTTGTGTCTACATCAGATCCTAAGCCACCTCTTACAGCACTTTGGAAATAATTGATGCACCAACCTGTAACCACTGCGTAGTAGAATCCGATCGCTGTGGATATCCATGCGGTCCACAGACCCATCCAAGCAAATTTTGGCCCGTTGAAAATTCTGAATGTTCCCACTGTACCAGTCCTTGATCGCTTGCCAAGTGCGAATTCAGCGATAACCAGCGGGATGGACCACAGGAAGAGGAATATTATCCACGGGACTAGAAACGACCCGCCGCCATTTGCTCCGACCATTCTCGGAAATCGCCATATGTTGCCCGTCCCTATTGCAGCGCCTATCGTGGCAAATATCAGTCCTAGTCGGCCACTGAACTCGTCCGATGAATTACTCATTCATGATCCTCCGGGGGGAGGGATAGGACTGGCGCGTCCTCGTCAAGCATTGTCCTCAGGAGGAAAGCCAAGCCCCCCCAAACGACACCGGCGATGAATACGAACATTAGGACTGAAAGAATCGCAGATCCGAACCCTGCCCGGTAAGGCATTGTGAGTTCGAAGTAGTTCCCTCCATCCTCTACTGTCGGATATGTGAACGGGAACGCACCATTGGTAGTACCGAGCTGTGCACGATACTGGAGTTTCCCCACAGATGTATCGGGTATTGGAACGGCACTGGTCAGGATCGTGCCGTTCGTGCCGTCCTTCAACTGACAATCATCACCGGAAGCTGTGAATGGAGCTTTCTCCCAAGGTACTAGTCTCCATTCCGTTGGGCCGTAATCGTTCTGCTGTCTATTGGGCTCAACAAAGCGCCATGACAGATATGACCTATCTTCTTGGATGGAGAATGGGAAATACGGATCGAGGCACAGATCGATGTGGATATCTCCCTTTTCGGGTACATCCACCTCGGATGGAGTTTGTATCCAATGTCTAGCACTCATATTCTCTAGGCCGTGTACCGCTCGGAAGCGTGGGTCATCCGCCATCTCGACCATGTAGAATGGAACTCCCAGATTTCGCACCGCGATATGGCTTATGTCATCTGGATTTTCATGGAAATTATTTCCGATCTCCATTGTGTAGCAGTATGAATTGTGAACTCCATAGTGCCAGTCGCAAAAGTCTCCAGATGTTGGGTAAAGATCCGAAGATTGCAGATTTTCATACAGCGTCATCTGAGCCATTTGATCCCCGTGGTAGACTAGGTATTCATGATCAGGGGACTCACAATCTGTACAATGGCCCCATGGATACAAAACGAGTTCCGAGAAAGAATGCCATGTCAATGTGGCCTTAAAATCCGATGCCCCGTCGTTGTTGTCGTCGTTCATCTCGGTCATATCTTGAATAAACTTGGTCTCTGGTTCGCTATTACCTCCGAGCCAATCTTCGTCGACCAGCCCATCAGCATCATCGTCTTTACCATCAACATGATCCTCGTTTAGACGGAGGTCTCCATCCTGGTCTACGGTATCGACGGGGCCATTGTACACATCATTATTCACACCCGCATAGCAGGCTCCTGGGATCAGTGGCCCTGTAGCACCCAAAGGTGCACCCCATTCAAACTGGTAGTTCCTATTCAAATCAACCCCATCACAACCCTCATCAACAGCTTCATCGAGATCCGGAATCGGCGTAACCCCTGTCACCGTATTATCCCTGAGGTTCTTCCTCCAACCATTCCTCGGGCACTCCTGGTATGCATTGGCTGTCGTAGCGCCATTGCAGTTGTTCGCGAGCCATTCTGTTTGGTCATAGATCAGCCCGTCGGTATTCAGTATGGGTATGAGGTATATTTCTCTTGTATCGACGAGGTCGGTGATATACTGCTCGGAAAAGTCTTCATCCACACCTAAGTCTCCTGGACCGCATGACACACCGTCCCCGTTAGAATCTTGAA
Organism: Methanobacteriota archaeon; assembly: GCA_002717835.1. Classification (GTDB taxonomy): domain Archaea; phylum Thermoplasmatota; class Poseidoniia; order Poseidoniales; family Thalassarchaeaceae; genus MGIIb-N1. The sequence goes on along the minus strand of PBBV01000022.1, from coordinate 35,132 downwards.
ATGAGGCATTGAGACTCAGACAGTCACCGTCATCGTCAATCCCATTCCAGGAGTCTTCATCGATCAGGCCGTCTCCGTCATTGTCTATTCCTGCCTGGCCGTAGTAGTATGCGATGGTTTCCAAGAACAGCATTGGGACCTCATAGGACATCCATTCCCTTGCATGATGGTTGCCAACCAGCATTACGTCAGGACGCTCGGGATAGTTTCCAGCGTCTCCATTGAATGGGTTGTAGTCCCCGTTTTCCACGCCTGAAGTGATTTTTACCCATGGGCTTGGGTTGTTGTAGAACCATCCCTTGTAGTCGTCGAGGGAGGTTTCTTGACCACGGGCATTTGACCCTCCGAACAGTCCCTCGTGGAATGATATGATGTCGGGGTTGGTGTCGGCCAGATATTGCATTCTGGCTTTTGTGGTATCATAGCTATGGTACTCTTGGAATTGAATTTGTGCGTTGCCGCCCCAAGGAAACATTCCACTGGCATATTCCTCGGACCAAATGTCAGTTGGTTCGATTCCTGATGGTGTTTCCTGTGCGATTGCTGCTGGTGCTATGGCAGCAGGCGCCACAACCGAAAGCATGAATGGAAGCAACAAGCATGTTACACGGGTTCTGAGGCCCCTTGCAATCTTTGGGCGGGACGCCCCAATCACCGCTTGCATAGGGGTACGTACAGGGACATATCCTTCAATCCCTCGGAGAAGTGTGATTCATCAAAGAGTGCTGGGGGGCGTTTATCAGGCCCCCCATCGAGGGTCATCTATGAGCGAAGCACTTCCGGGCGATGGCCCATTCTCCGACTTTGGGGTTGAGGCGAGTATCATGGGGTTCTCTGCAGGAACCCTAGCATGCATAGCAGTCATCGGGATTCTGTCACTTTGGGTTGGGCGGTTTGTCAGAAAGTTGGTACTCCCAAAGATCATGCAAAAAATGTTTGATCGAGAAAAGGCAGAAAGTATGCTAGGAACAAGAGGTTCGCGAGCACTTTCCCTGGCGGTTGCATTGGTTTTCTTTGTAGAGCTTATTGAGATTCTGGATGGCGTAGTGGTGCCCGTGTGGGACGAAGATCTGGTGAATGGGGCCCTCTCATCGGCTGTTTCTCTTTACATGCTCGTATTCCTATTCGCCGCCTATGGGTTGGTTGGTTCCATAGGAGAAATGCTATCTCATGATGACGATAGTAGTGCATCACAGAAATCTCTGGCGAGCATAGGTGAGTCGCTGGGCAGGATGGGCGTGTTTGTCCTAGGCGCCTTCGTAGTGGCTGGTGTTGCTGGTTTTGACCTGAATGGCATCATTGCAGGTCTTGGAATCACAGGTCTTGCACTGGCTTTGGCGGCTAAGGATTCGGTATCCAACATGTTTGGTGCACTTTCGATCATAATAGACAGGCCGTTCAATCTCGGAGATTGGATAAAAGTAGGCGGAATAGAAGGCGAGGTAGTCGATATAGGGATGCGTATGACAGTACTCAGGACTGGTCTGGATACAATCATCACTGTTCCGAATGCCAATCTTGTGAATTCACCAATAGAAAATTTCTCTCAAAGACGTTTCAGAAGAGTAGTCATGCCATTTGAATTCGAGGTTTCCAGTGAATCTGGGGCGTTGCAGAGTTTCTGCGAGAAAATGTCAGAAATGCTGAATGCTGACGAGCGGACGGTCAATGAACAGTCTTCATGGGTCAAGATACTCTCTATGGGATCCTCGAGCATCGTCGTTCAGGCGAATTTCTACACTCAACAGTCATCTGACATACAGAGAGCGATGAGTGAAGATGCCCTAGTAGAGGCCAAAAAGCTCTCAACAGTTCTAGGTCTTGATTTCCACGAGCCTAGACTCAGACGTTCCTGAGGTGACAGAATGGGATTATTGGTCCTCATTCGTCATGGTCAATCCCTCTGGAACGCTCAGAACAGATTCACAGGATGGGTAGATATCGAGCTTTCTGAAAAAGGGAAGGATGAGGCAAAGAGTGCTGGAGAAAAACTCATTGGAATCGAATTCGATGCCGTCTATGCTAGTGGGCTTGTCAGGGCGCAGCGAACTGCGGAGATAATACTGGACATCAATCACTCATGGAGCGGTGAAGTAATACATGACTCGCGGCTAAACGAACGCAATTACGGTGATCTTCAAGGGAGAAATAAACAAGAATGCCGGGAAGAATTTGGAGAAGAACAGGTGAGGATGTGGAGGAGGAGTTACGAAGGCATACCTCCTGGTGGTGAGAGCCTTCGAATGACATCGGAGCGAACATTGCCCTGTCTGTTTGAACAGATTGTTCCAAATCTTGAATCCGGTGAGACTGTTCTCGTCGCCGCACATGGAAACTCGCTTCGTTCTATTGTCATGGAAATAGAGGGCCTTGACCCTGAAGAGATTGTGAAGAGAGAGATTCCGACTGGTGTGCCCATGGCCTACAGATACGAATCAGGTGTGTGGGAGACCGTACAAATCACGTGAATATCGACTCAGGATTTGGAGCCATATACCGATAGAGGCCATTCATCACAATGTAAAGAAGAGCACCCATCCCAGAGGCTGTGAGGGAAATCTGAGTCGGCTCAAGTATAGTTGCTATAGTGCCCAAAATTACAGTTGAGGCGCCCACGAGGGAAGCGGCAGAGAATATTCGAATAGTGAACAATTTTCTCTGGATTGAGGGAATATTCATCAGCATATATTCCGTTCTTGGAGGTGTTGGGTTTGAGTTCTCGGAAAAGTCGAATTTTGAAGAGAGTGCTTGTTCATATTCCCATATCGGCAATCCTCCTCCGATGATCTGCAACGCTCTTTGGGGCTTTACACCCCCAGTTCTTCGGCGGCCTGGATGTTCAGACCACCCCCTTATGGCAGCGTGTCTTAGACTTTGGAATTCTTCATCTCCAACATTGCCATGTGCCATTTCGCCAAGGTTGTAAAGGAGGGAGGCTAAATCTCTCAAGGCTGGCCATTCAATGCCCCTTGATCTAGATGCGGCATCTGCTGGACCACACATGGGCGGACGCAGCCGTATTACCCCCTCATGTGACTCTGAAAAACGATCAAGAGTCATCTTTCCCAGAGAAAGCATAGCGGGCATTCCAGGTTTGAATGGGGCTCTCCATAGCGTTCTACTCTTTGTAGCCTCTTCCAATTTAGTAATTGACGAATTCCATGCGCGAGAGTCAGATGGGCCTGTCCACTGGGCGGACAGAGCCTCCTGGGCGGAAGCCAATGCTCTACCGCATCTTTCCATTAGTTGGACTGCTGGAACCATATCATGAGATAGGATATGCTGCAACATAACCTCCTCTGCATCTGGCGAATTGGTTTCATCTCTCCACAGAAGGGCAATGTCAAGTCCCTTAATGGATAATCCTCCGACTGGCCAATCAACTCGATTATTTTTCGACCGCATTCTAGCCCTCATGCCGGAAACGGGCCACTGAGAAAACTCGACTCGATACGCTCCGTTGATGCTTTTGATCAATATCTCCTGTCTTCGACTTTCCAAGGAGGTCGGTTCCAAGGGAACATCTCCCCACATTTCAAAAAGTTGAGTGTATTTTACCCACTCTTCGATAGAAGAAGGAGTATCTTCAAAGGGTATTTTGTGTATTCTTGAACCTAACACTTCGACCTCTGTAAGGAGCGTTGTGGAATCGGACTTTGCAAGGGCATCACCGGACTCCATGACAGTTGGATTGGGTGCATGCGTATCAGACAAACGGTCAGAACATTGAACCCAGAAGCTCGGTCAGAGTTATATCGTGACCGGTCAGGATTCGGAAATGCCCTTGGCCGTCGACTTGGATGGTACTCTCATTCTTACAGACATGAGTTGGGTGTCTATTCGCAGAGTTTTGCTGCCCAGGCCATGGAGAATTTTCAGATTCACCTGGCTTGAAATAACCGGGCGGAGAGCGGTTTGGAAACAACAACTGGGAAAATTGTTGAAGTTTGATCCTTCAGAATTGGAATTTCACCCTTCATTCATGGAATGGGTAACGGGGGAATACGCGCGGGGAAGAGCGCTGTATCTTGTTACAGCGTCAGATCGATTGATTGCAGAGGCCATTGCTGCGCATCTTGGGATTTTCAGTGACGTTATGGCATCGGACGGCGAAATAAACCTTAGAGGAGCCAATAAGGCAGAGGCTCTCACAGCAAGGTTCGGAAAGGGTCAATTCGGATATGCTGGGAACAGTCACATCGACATCCCAGTTTGGGAAGCTGCAGGAGAAGTAATAGTAGTAAATCCGGAGAGGGGACTGATGGACTTGGTTGGCGATTCTGCAGACATCATCTTCAGGTGAGGGGCATTCATGGCAAGTTCTAGGGGGTGGTTCGGTCGGTCAATAGACAGATCTGCGAAGTGGCTACTTAGATTCAGAATTTTCAGATCTCTGGGGAAATGGGTTGTCAATTCTCGGCTCGCGTGGAGTCTTGTCAGCAGAATTGAACGTGTTAGGGGGGTAAGGGCACGTTCTAGGCTCCTTGAACTTGATACTGCAGAGCTTCCCCAGCATATCTCAATTATAATGGATGGAAATAGAAGGTTTGCTTGGGCTCATTCTATGGAATCTGGACAAGGTCACACAGCCGGTAAAGAACGACTGAAGGAAGTGATGAAGTGGGTCTTAGATCTAGATATACCATTCCTTACTGTCTATGCATTGTCCAGCGAGAATCTCACTAACAGGACCGATGAAGAAATTGAAATCTTATTCGACCTTTATGTCCAAGGTTTGAATGAGATTTCAGTAGACCCGCTTATCCATGAGAATGGAGTTCGCGTCAAAGCTGTAGGGCGTCTCGATTTGTTACCAGAACGCGTTAGAAACGCAATATCAAAAGCTGAAGAGGTTACTTGTGATTACAAGAATTTCACATTCACAGTATGTCTGGCATACGGTGGAAGGGAAGAGATAATCGATGCTGTCAAATCATTAGCAAAGGACCATGCTGATGGGGATCTGGAGATAGATTCGATAGATGCGAATGCTATATCATCAAGGCTGTATACTTCTGAGTTGCCCGATCCCGATCTAGTGATCAGAACTAGCGGAGAGGAGCGCATATCGAATTTTCTTCTTTGGCAGATTGCATATTCGGAATTGTATTTCACAGATATCCATTGGCCCTCTTTTTCGAGGCAGGACTTGTACTGGGCTATCGAAGATTATGTTTCTAGAGGACGCAGATATGGCTCGTGAGACCTGTGATGCATGTGGCAGCGATGGTTACAAATCACCGTCGGTGACGGTTGATGCAGTTGCGACTAGAGTACGTGATGGACTGACTGAGGTTCTAATGATTCAAAGAGGGCCGAATCCGATCGAATGGCAACATAAGTGGGCCTTCCCGGGTGGCTTCGTTGATGTGGGTGAAGATCCACTTGACGCGGTTCTGAGGGAATTGCGTGAAGAGACGGGGGTATGTGGCCGAAATCCAACTCTTCTAACAGTACTAGGCTCCCCAGGGAGGGATCCAAGGAAGCATTGTGTGGGCCTTTTCTACAGAGTTGATGTGGATGCAGAATCCAAGCCTTCAGCAGGTGATGATGCGGTTAATGCAGACTGGATTCCCCTCGGAATGATGGATGATGAAAATGTTGCTGGAGATCACATACAAGTGATTGATATGATTAGTAATGCTGAATGACTGGGAATTATCTGTAGGTGCATGTACGAGAAGAGCGCGGTCGACCTTGGAGGGCTCCGGTTGGCTCCCTACAGCCCATGCATAACTGTTGGAAATCACATTTGGGTAGCAGGACAGATTGGAACTGATGGTGGAGATTCTCTCAAGGAACAAACAGTTGCTGCACTTCAAAAGATAGACAATCTACTATCTGAAGCGGGATCTTCAAAATTCGATTTGGTGAAAGTCACAGTCTTATTACTTGATATGTCTGACTTTTCTGAATTTAACGAAATCTATGGTTCATGGCTAGCAGAAACCATACTTCCCTCAAGAGCGGCATATGCAGTAAGGGAATTGCCAGGAGGGGCCAAAGTGGAAATTGTCGCTGAGGCCTTTCTTGGATGTGGAAAGAAATGATCGTGATTGCTGACCAAGGCAAGGCTCGTTTGTTCACTCCTGTTTTGGCCGTTGGATGCATTATAGTACTGGTTGGTTTTGCAATACGTGCGTCATTTGGTGTTTTTCAGATTCCAATTCAAGAAGAATTTGGTTGGGCAAGAGCGGAGTTTAGCTTGGCGATAGCGATTCAAAATCTAGCATGGGGCTTTGGAGCACCATTTTTCGGAGCATTTGCAGAAAAAATGGGAGATAGACGAGCGATTGTATTAGGATCGATCTTGTATGCCCTCGGGTTAGTCTTGACAACGGGAGCCCATACAGCTCTTTCAATTCAATTTTATGAAATTCTGGTAGGCTTTGGAATTGCAGGCACTGGTTTTGGAGTCATTCTAGCAGTGGTGGGGCGGGCGAGTGCTCCGGAGCATCGGGCTATGAGCCTCGCAATCGCAACAGCAGCTGGATCGGCCGGGCAAATAGTGGGTCCCATTGTGGCAGTCTTGCTTCTTGAAAGCATGTCCTGGCAATCGATTTTCATCATCTTCGCCGCTTCTATTCTTGCTATTCTCTTACTCCTGCCGTTCATGAAATCTCCAAGTCTTGCGGTAAAAGAAGAGATAGAGGAGAGCCTTGGAGAAATACTTCGTATAGCAATTAAGGATCCATCGTACATGATGATTTTCGTTGGCTTCTTTTCTTGCGGTTACCAACTTGCCTTTATCACAGCACATTTTCCTGCTTTAGTCACAGAAATGAGTGCTCCCGTGGAGCCGATTGGCTGGTGTGGTGATTTGGGCATAGAAACCACTGCTGCATTGGGCGGATTCGCAATTTCTGTGATAGGGGCGGCCAATATAATTGGGACCCTGATGGCAGGATGGGCAGGCAAGAGGTTTGGGAAGAAATGGCTACTATCAGGGATATACGCCGGACGATCGATAGCAGCGGCCTGGTTTATTCTAACACCAATAACCGCCAATACCGTGCTGATATTTTCCTTCGCAATGGGATTTCTCTGGCTTGCCACAGTTCCTCTAACCAGTGGATTAGTAGCTCACATATATGGTATCAGATACATGGCAACATTGTACGGAATAGTATTCTTTTCCCATCAAATGGGTAGTTTTGTTGGTGTCTATCTGGGCGGTGTTCTGTACGATGTATATGGCAGCTACACTATTGTTTGGTGGGTAGGTATAGCAGTTGGCGTTTTTTCGTCATTGATCCACCTTCCTGTACGAGAGGAATCTAGACTTGTCCCGATTGTGCCCAAAATTGGCAATGCTTAGGAGTACGCGTATCTGTTCAGGGGTGTGGGCGTGTTCAAGGCGTATGATATACGCGGCATAGCGGGGGCTGAAATTGACGTCTCTTTTTCGAAAAGACTAGGACAGTCCATCGTGGACTTCACAGGAGCCAAGTCCATAGCTGTAGGAAGGGACATTAGAACGTCTGGAGAGGAATTGCATGAAGCAATGATGGATGGGATAAGGTCATCTGGTTGTGAAGTTGTAAATCTCGGAGTTGTGCCTACTGGAGTTGTTTATCGTTCAACTGTGGATATGGAAATAGACGTAGCTGTGGTGATTACAGCTAGTCATAACCCTCCCGAGTACAATGGATTCAAGATTGTTCATTCCGGTCTACCTTTGGCAGGAGGAGATCTCCAGGATCTGAAAATTGTCTTCGACTCAGTGTCCGAAAAGGATAGAAGTCTTGATGGCGGATTGATTGATGGGACTGATTACGTTAATTCTGTCATAGAAAAAATAGTGGAAGACGTAGGGCCCATTAATCGGAAAATAATTGTTTCAGTTGATGCTGCCAATGCCGTCCCTGGGCCGTATATCGTAGACCTCTTCGAGAAATTGGGTGTAGAAACTATAGCGATTAACTGCGAGTGGGATGCTGATTTACCAGCTCATCCAGCCGATCCGACTCGCCCCGCCAACATGATGCAGTTGTCAGAAACAGTAGCATCTTCAGAGGCTGAATTTGGAATCGGCGTGGACGGTGATGGGGACAGGATTGGTGTAGTTGATGAAGATGGGAGATTCATTCACCCGGATCGTTTGATTGGTCTCTTTGCCAAGGACATCTTGCTCAATGAGGAGTCGGGGGAGGGCTCGGATGAGAGCCGTACTATCCTGTACGATGTGAAATGTAGCATGGGCGTTGAAGAAGCCATAGCATTAAGCGGGGGGATCGGCCGTATGGTAAGGACGGGTCACTCATTCATGAAAAGGGAATTGGCCGCCTGTCCTGACATAAAATTCGCAGGTGAAATGTCCGGTCATCTTTTCTTCAATGATCGCTGGAACGGATTTGATTGTTCACTCTACAACAGTGCGAGGCTAATAGAACTCGTAGCGAGGTCATCTGACCCGAATAATGATGGTATTGGATTCTCCGACCTTCTTGTTTCGATTCCAGATTATCCATCAACGGGAGAATCAAAAATCATTTTTGAGGGTGAACGGGACGACATAATGAAATCAGTGCGCTCATCATTTTCAGACTTGCAATTCTCAGAGGTAGACGGGGTACGGGTCGCATATCCTGATGGATGGTTCCTCTGCAGACCCTCAAACACAGAGCCAATCCTGATCATGAGGGCCGAAGGTCGAACAGCAGCTGCGCTGGAGTCCATCCTATCGGACGTCCATGCCCGCATAGGCGGGATCATCGATCTCAGAGAGTTGCGCTAAATCACTCGTCGTCGAGGTCGTTTCCGTTCATAAGGAGCGGTAATGCTACGATTAGTCCGCAGCATACTGCGCCGATAGCAGTGAAAACGAGTCCTGCGCCAGCCATTATGCCGCCGAGTCCCTCGACGCCTGCTGCCTCTCCGACCTCGTCCGTTATCATCCCAATTAGGACTGATCCAAGGATGCCATCCAGGACGTTGATTCCGACGGCACCGAAGCCCATCCATACGCCCTTTTTCTTGTAGTTCCATAGCAGGAATCCTGCGTAAGCGAACAATCCACCCGAGGCAGCTGCTAGAAGCGGGGAAACATAGAACCACCATGAGTACGATGTTTCATCGGCACCCCAGAGTTCTATGGTCTCGCCAGCAGATGCAATGTCTAACAGCGCCATTATCACTCCTATGCCTCCAAGAAGCATGGCTAGGGCTCCGAAAACTCTTGGCCCACCACTCTTCTGATTTGCATAAACAATTGTTGTTCCGGCTGGTGCAGAGGTTGCTTCACCCTCTAATGTCATGCTAGACGCTACAACCCTACATAGTTAACCTTGGTGCCGACAAAGCACCTCAAAGACCACCGATTTGCTTATTCCGGGAATGCGAAAGGACTGCTTGTTGCCACTGTAGCTTAGCCTGGTTGAGCGTCTGATTCGTAATCAGAAGGCCGGGAGTTCGAATCTCCCCAGTGGCTCCATCATACTAGTAGACCACGTTCTCTGAGTGTGGATTCAGACGTCTCGAATGACCGTTCAAGTGCCTCTATTACAGGCATCATGCCCCCGGAGAGCATCGTAAGTGTGGCACCACCACCCGAGCTGTTGTGCGTGACTAGATTAGATGCGCCTCTTGCTTCAACTAGGGCGCTGGTATGGCCGCCTCCGATTATTGTGATTGCATCAGTCTCTATACACATGTTCAGGACCTCCACAGTTCCAAAGGCAAAATTTTGCTTCTCGAAATAAGATGCGGGTCCATTCCACAACACACATGATGCGTCCATGACTATTGGCCTCAATCCCATTAGTGTCCTTATCCCTACGTCGTAAATTGGGTGAATTGTAGGAAGTTGATGAATCGAAAGTTGCTCTCTTGATCCATTCACCTCGATGGCTATATCCTCCGGAAGAATTACTTTTTCTCGGTATTTAGACAGTATGAGCTTCGCCATCTTTGAAGTATCGTCGACGAATGGTTCAACTTGTGATCTTGCGAAATCGGCGTTGGATTTTCCTATGTCACAACCGTCTGCCATCAGCATAAAATTTCCAACTACTCCGAGAAATGCCACCGTGTCAACGATGTTTCGCTCGAATAAGTTAATAGCGACTCTGAGAGAATCGTCAGCTTTAGCCCCTCCCAATAATGCTACGTAGGGTCTTGGTGGTTTTTCTATGGCAATGGAAAGTGCATCAATCTCCCGCTTCATGAGTTCGCCTGCTACGGAAGGCAATTTACGGGTAAAACCCGTTAGGCTGGGAGATGATCGATGTGCGGCGCCAAATGCGTCATTTACGTAAATATCAAAATGAGATGCTAGATTCTGAATTATATCTGATGTTTCTTGTTCCTCTATCTCGCCAGTAAGGAGATTTTCGTCAGGATGCAGCCTGACGTTGTCTAGCATCAAAATATCGCCCGGCTGCATCGAATCTATTGCGGCCGTTGCTGAGGTACCACATAGATCTTGTACGAAATCCACAGGCCGTCCGAGGATTTGAGAGAGTCTTTTCGCATGGCTTTGGAGATTTGTAAAATCGAATCTTCCAGGCCTAGACTGGTGTGCAAGAATCGCGACGGATGTGGATTCTAATTTCTGGAGGGTAGGCATTATTGCTCGAATTCTCGTATCGTCGAGGAATTCTTTAGTTGAAGGATGAATTGGTAAATTTAGGTCTGCACGATACAGAATCTTCAGACCGTCGAGCTTGATATCGTCGAGTCCGAGGACTTTCGGCACAGGGGGCCCTCTGACAACTTGGATTTGACTGTGTGGTGAACTTGAACCATCCGAACTGTCTATGCATCCGGACTTAGACGGTGGTGCATGAACTTCGATCTATGCGGACCGGAAGGTGAAGATTGGCGTGTTCCCGTATCTGAATTGGCTAATCGGAGAAAGGTGGTTTCTGATGCTCTGGCTAGTAGTGGATATGAATCCGTAATGATAGAAGATCCCGTTGAATTGTATTGGCTAACTGGAGGAAGGCAGAGGAGTATACTCGTGGTAGGGGCATCTGATTCAGATGTGGAAACCACTCATTTGGTGAAGAAGTCACTATCGAGGGCCATTTGGGAATCTGGAGGGAGTGATTCACCTGACCCTGTTGTTCAACAACCGAGATCGACAGATTTGGAAAAGGAACTCAGATCGATAGGACTCACTAGGACTCCAGCGATGCTCAATTCAACGCTACCCTATTCACGGAAGAGATATCTTTCGAAGTGTCTCACAGGATTTGAAGATCATAAAGAAGATGCGTCTAAGATGCTCCATCAACTCAGAGAAACCAAGAGCTCATGGGAGATTGACAGAATTCGGGAATCCGGAATTGTAAATCATAACATGTTTCTTGCAATAGAAGAAAAATGCGGCAATGGATTGACTGAATTAGATGTTGCATCAGTCGCCGAAGAGGTAAGTCGAAAAGCCGGATTTGGGGGGCGAATTAGAATGAGGCGTTGGCCAATGGATTGTGACAGGGCAGTTGTTGTTGCTGGGCGTTCTGGAGGAGTGCCCTCATTTTTCGATTCTGCTGTAGGGGGTTCTGGTGCAAATCCGATGGCGCCACTTGGATCGGGTCACAGACGCATAGAGGAAGGAGTACCGGTTTTAGTGGATATCGTCCATGTACACCGAGGATATATTTCGGACTGCACGAGGATGTTCAGTTGCGGAAGATTACCTGAAATCTGGATTGAAAGACTGAATGATATGGTTGAAATTAGAGAGTCGGTAGTAAAAAAACTTGGCTCGGGTGAAACTTGCTCGAGAGCTTGGGAATCAGGAAGGGATCTTGCTATTGAAATGGGGCATACTGATCACCTAATGGGAATGAATCCGCACCAAGCAAAATTTCTCGGCCACTCTGTTGGGTTGGAATTGGATGAATCACCAGTTCTAGCCAATGGTTTTGACAGGGCGATGCATGAGGGGTGCATTATGGCAATAGAGCCCAAAGTGATCTATGATGATGGGGCGGTGGGGACCGAAGACACGTGGGTTGCAGGAAAGGATGGTCTTGAGTGTCTAACTTCTGGCAAGTCCTTTCCCCTACATGCTGAGTGGTAATATGCCAGGGACAACAAGAGATCGCGCGGCTAGAAGTCTTGCTCGGATTCTAAAGAAGAGGACCGACCCACACGGGTATCCAATGAGTGATGAGACGATTGTTCAAAAACTTACAATAAGTGATAACGGAGCTGTGAAAATGTGGTTGAAGCCGAAAATGGCACATTGTCCGTGTTGCCTTCATGATCTATTCTTATTGAGAGAAGAAATTGGCGATCAGGGCGGTGTTTCCTCTGTAAAATTTGAGATTATAGATATCCCCGGTGCTGCGGAGTGGAATATTGCTTTGTCCTGATACTATGAATGGAATTTCATTGGTGTCTTGTTGTTTAGTCAACGATTTTTCGTATCTGCATTGGATTGGCTTTTCCCCCCTTCCCCAAGGATTTGTTTTCTTTTGTTTTCTTTTCTTTGTTCAATGACTTTTAACTTCAAAGAAAGCCTGCTGGATAAAAACCACACAAACGCACCGATTCCGATTATATCGAAAATGATGATTGCCAGAATTTTAGGATCTTGTAAATCGACCATAACATTCAGCGATCTTCCCATCTAGTCCACTTGCCGGACTGTTTGTTGAAGTAAAGGCCTGCCTTCTTCATCCACTTGTTGAACTTGGTTGCTCCAGCTCCTGTCGCTATGATGAAATCTTCGCGATGTTCTTGAGCCTGTATGTATCCCTTTTCAGAGAGTTTCTGATCTATCCAATCATCGATGCTCATTAGTGTTCCTGAAATGTTGCTGGCTTCTGTGGATGCTATTATTTCGGTGGCTGCAGCACCTGTAGCCTCGATCTCCTGTATCATCAGATCGGCAATGGCATCTGCACTCGCTTTGGTGGGAGGTGAAGCGACGGGGTCTCTGGGGCCCCGTTTTGGATCAATTTTTACCCATGCCTCTGGATCTTCAAGTCGTTCAGCTATTGTAGTAGCGAGGTCGACGTGGAACTCTTCTTCGCACTCCCAGCAAACGAATTTGTAATCTCGTATGTCCTCTATTATAGAAGATCCGCGAGGGTCCATTTCATCACCGCAGTACGGGCATGCATGAAGGCATAGTACTGGTGCTATTTTCCTTCTGAAATCTACAATGTCTTGTGGAGTACCATCCAGCTCCAACATCTCGTGATCTCGTGCTGCTTCTAGGCCCCTTGTCTCTAGCTGATCTTTGAGTTTGGAACGTTGCTCAGATTTAGCCTCTTCATCAAAAATTGTCTCTAATTTGACAATCAACTCGACTGTTTTTCCCAACCTATTCATCACTAGTTTCTTATTCCTGAATGACTCTACCCTTGCTACTCGCTGCTCTTCTCGCTTCTCATTTAGCTGCTGAAGAAGGTCTTTTTGCTCCCTCTTGAAACGCTGTTCTTGTATTTTGTCAACTTTCTTGGGCTTACCGCTTTTCGTAATTACATCAGCAATGAACCTCTGTCTACTTGATGCCCTGGGCCCGGATTTAACAGATTCAAGGACAGATTTGGCGATCTCCTTTTTGATACCGTAATTGTTGACTAATTTTTCCTCGTCGAGTTTCTTGAGGTCCCCAATTTTCAAACCGGACTCAGATAGTAGTTGGGAAGTAGTCTCGTCAATACCTCTTCTTAGTAACGCGAGATAGGTATCCTTCTTTGCCATTTAATCCCCTCACGATGGTCCGGCCAGGCCGTTCCGACGTCTGGCGGAGAGGGGGTTTGGATTTCAAGTCACGGTAAACATGATTTTTGGTCAACTTGAGATTACGCGACAAATAGACGTCCACTGTTCAGGTGTAAGTTCCTCTGGGCGTTTGTCCATGAAGCCCTGAAGTTCGCCACCTTGTTTTTCCAAATTATCCAATATCTGGAGCCAATCATCAGGTGACCATTTTCCAATCTTCAACACCCTCCGAGGTAAATCTCTCAGAGACGTTCGAATCTTCCGTCTTCGTTTCCCAAAACACCAAGTAGATATTCTTCGAATTAATTTCCTACTTACATCCTGAAGTTCGGTTCTGGAAACAGGTCGAAGAGTTACGATAGAGGAGGTCACATCGGGTTGCGGTCTGAATGAAGAAGAAGGGACATCCGAGATAATCGTAGATTCAAAATCAAGCCAAAGAGCGATTCCTAGTGGGCCTCTGTCTTTTGGAATACTCTTCATGACCATCCTATGAGCAAATTCTCGTTGAACGAGTAATGAGACACCCTCTAAAGGATTTAATTGGTGATAATCCTGTATTCTTTCAAGAATAGGGCTGGAGATGCTGTAAGGTATGTTCGCCACAATATGTGTTATATCTGTTGGCCATTGTGATTTCAAAGCGTCTTCATTGAATATATTGAAGTGTTCATAGTTGAATTCTGACTCTAAAAAGTCACATGCATCTGGAGATATTTCTATTGCGGTGACCTTGGTTCCCAGACGAAGAAGTTCGATGGTTAGAACTCCCGGACCTGGACCTATTTCAAGGACATGAGAATCATTGCCTAGCCCGAGATCACATGCAGCCCGAATGGATTTGTGGATAGGGGACGGGTCTGTCAAGAAGTTCTGACCTAAATTTGGGTCTATATCGTATCTTGAGAGATACCTATCGACTATTCTGGAAGGATTTTCACGAACTCCGTTAGTTAATGACAAAATTAAGCCCCAGCACGTACAACGAGATCAATCAATCTTGGAGATTGTGCAGGATCCTCCATTTCTTGTGCGTATCTCTCGGCTAACAATTTAGAAGCGTCCTGACCAATAGCGTTAGTGACTCCGTGAAGATCGTTCCATCCCATAGATCCTCTCTTGGAGACCCACTGTTGGGCTGTTGATTTACCGATTCCAGGGAGAAGTTGGTATGAGTGCATCTTCAAAGATATTGGCTGTGCTCTGTTGAAGAATGAAAGGTGTACTGATTCATCCATTGCTATTGATTCTACGATAGCCCCATTCAAATCGTCCTCATTGTCCAGGGAGATGTCTTTCTTTCTTATGTTGGAAAGTGGTCCTATGCGGGCATCCTCTATTGGGATCCAACCGACATCGGACGATAAAGTGCCATTTTGCATGATTTTTGCACGTACTAAGAAAAGCCCAGGGTGGGTGAGGCCATGAATCTCCATGCCTCTTGGTCTGCGCTCGATGACAGAGAGGACTCTGACCATGGACTCAGCTTGCATTTCATCGGGAGTTTCGTCCTCTCGATCGTCCGACATGTGTTACGCCCCTGATGTGCGGAAGAGGATTTCATTGATGAATCGCTCTATCAGCTTCAAAGGACGTGTTGGCGTACGATGTCGAGAATTGACTCGACTTCATCAGTATCCATTGCAATTCGCTTCGAGGCTATTATGACTCGGAGTGCATGTACACTAAGAGGCATTAACTCGGCTATCTTTGCACATATGTCCGGGTGATCGCCAAGTTTGTCATTTGCCGACAAGGCGGCCGATAGATCAAGGAAGACTTTGGAATCGGTCTTTATCCCACCTCTCTGAGCGCTCGCGGCCCATTCAGAATGCTGCAGAGCCATCTGTTGTTCGTATGAAAGCTCTTGGCGACGTTCTTGGGCAGACAGGAGAAGGTCCCTCACCTTCGCATAATCGACATATTCATTTGAGTCAGACATCTAATTCACTCCTCTTCGTTAAGTAGATCTTTGGCCTGGTTCACCCATTGATCGCGTTTCACACGACCGGGGAAGAACTCGATGGCCTCGTTGACTTGGTCTTCCAGGTCCCCCTTCATTTTGCTGATTTGCAAGTATGTGTAAATGCCTAGAGCGTTCAATTTTTCTTCAATAAACGGGCCAACACCCTTGATGATTTGGAGGTCGTCTTTGTCACTGGCTTTCGCCGTACCAAGCACCTTGAAATCGATGGATTTTGCACGCTCTCTTACACGCTCAAGTTCCGCCTTCTTCTTGTCTTGCTTTGATTTTGACGTAGAACCCTTCGCGGGAGCATCGGTGGCTTCACCCTTGACTTTCTGCCCTTGGCGGCGTGGCACTTCGGGTTTTGGAGCGCCGTCAGCGGGCCGGAGATGTTCAGGCCTGACGATAAGTGTCTTCGCCATGTTCTTGTCATGTACATCGACGATGAATGCTCGTCCTTGTTTTGCCCTGACGGTGCCGGTGGCACCTTGAAAACGACGATGAGGCATTCCTTTTTGCTGGGCGCCGTCCAACACGATTGACACCTTGTCACCCTCCGAGTAGGAATGGATCACTCTGGTGATGTTTATTCTCCCTCTCTGAGATTTAGAGCGGGACAGAATTGATCGAGTCCCTTGACGTGTTCCATGACTTCTCTTCATGTCTGATGGGCCCCCTGAGACAAACTCAGCGAGCCGGCGACCTACCGGCTGCGTTTAAGTTCATCTCCCGAGGGAAGTTCAGTCTGCATGCACATCTTCGACATCTAACCAGACGACCTCGCATGGGACGCCAATGATGCTTGTAACTGATGGAGTGGTTCTTCCTTCATCGGAATGCACCAATTCTTTGATGTAAGTTCCAGCCTCGCATCTCAAAGTCATTTCAATTTCATCGCCGACTACATCGACTCGATCTACCGATACAACCTTCCGTACTCGATTTCGATCGGCTCTACGATGGCTGACACGTTTTGGTGTCTGCTGCTCAATCATAGTTCCCGATAGCGCAAGTATGTCGTTGCATGCCTTGTCAGGGTCTTCTAATGATTCGGGTTTGAATCTTATAGTGTAGCTTTTCTCAGATCTGGTCTGTTTGATCCTGGCTACTTCTTTTCTGTCGGATATCCTGAGTGAATCGATTTCCACTCGTCCGTCGGCATTTTCCTCAATCAATTTGAGCAATGAAGCAAATTCAGGAGTTCTCTTCTTTGGGGATTTCACCTCTAGGACGAAGGGCCGTCCCTGTCCCAAGCATCGGACATCAATATCTTCCCTACCCATGCCGTGAAATGCTGTATCCTGAGCTTGCATTTGTTCGGCGACAGGTTTTCCAATCAAGTCCTGAACTGAGTCTGGGTATTGAAGGCCTGTTGATTCACATGATTCACATCCGCCGTCGCGGCCTCGACACGCCCTGCATGGCCATCTGGTCTGCGGAATACCTCTGGATAATTTTCTATATCTTCCATAAAGGAAAACTGGGCGTACATCAACGTCAACTCGTAAGGTCAAAGTATCTATCAAGACCATTAAATCTGGGCGTTCCCTGACAAATTCGATATCTTTTACCATGTCCGATGTATTGACTTGCACCTCTTCCACAAATGATGCTTTCAATGGCTTGCTTCCCGGTGCACCGTATCTGGAGCGTATACGATCTTCTTCCTCGATCAGATCTTTTGGAATATGAACGCCAATCTGCATGGTGGAAAACTGAAGTCCGTCGCAGGCCGCCGAGATTATCTTCGATACGTTGTTTACGTCTTCAAGTAAATTTTCACAAGTTGGGCATTCGACGGTGCTACCCTGAAGGGCGATTTCTGGATCTCTTCTCTCCGCCTCTTTTCTGAGAGCTGCGCCTCCTTCCGCACCGACGGCATCGGTTCTCCTGCCGCCCAATCTGTGAAGGCAGAAATCACAACATCCTATCCTGGCCAAGTATGCTATCCCCAGGGGGGCAGGACATGGGGGTGCATCCCATTCGATCATAGACTCGCCTTCGATGGGATTTTCATCATACCAATCTATCTCTTCAGAAGGGGATTCGATTGGAACGACATCTTCCCAAAGGCCTTCTTCTGAGGAGCCATAACCAGCATTTGAGTAGGAAACCCACTCTACTTGGTCATCATCTTCATCAGGATCTGCGGCCATGTGAATCACCTGTCATGGTCGGAAAGACCACTGACACGATGATTCTGCGTCGAGGGTCAGCGCTATGATTGTTGCCACCGAGAGTGTGGTTCTGTTTCAGCTATCTCTCTCAAAATGTCAAAACTATATATTCCGCTAGAACATCCTGACGGCCAGATGAATTTGAGCCCATAGTGTCCAACAATCTCGATGGAAGGTTTCTCAATTCTTAGCCTGATTAGTTCTTGTTGAAACTCAATCATTCTCTGCTGGTTCTCTCTTCTTGGTTTGCAATTGGCACACGGACAGTCTAGACGGAGATCTAGGTATTCGACCTGGTATTCAGCGCCATCAGAGAATGACATTTTACATGACTCCTCTCCTCTTTCTAGATCTGTGAGTTGCATACCGATAAACCTCCAATTCACATGTTACACGGAGCTTCAAGGCACTCCCAAACTGTTACCGGATAAAACAGTCCTTCATAATGAGAATGGTCATATTGCATCAACATGGTTCTCATGGGACGAAGGTCTGCGAAGAGTTCAGACTTGGTTGAATCCTATGCGATTTGCAGAGATATCACAAAAGCGGCCTCAACGTCTTTCTTGCGATCTTTCAGACATCTTCCCGTCGAGAAAAGAAACGCCGTTTATGCTCTTTACGCGTTCTGCCGTCGTGTGGATGACATCGCAGATGGGGACTGGCTCCCTGATTTTTCCGATATCAACCAAGAGACAATTAGCAAGATGGACGTCAGAACCGCCGACAGATCACTCATTCTTTCAATCGATAAACAATCGGAGGGATCAAACCCTGAGCCAGATCATTCCCTGAAATTAAGAGCACTGATTCACTACAGGGATATGCTAACTCGCGCACATGAAGGACGGCCAGTAAAAGATCCGATCTTCATTGCACTGAAGGATACCTTTAGTCGGTTTCCCATACGCATCAGTGATCTACACCAGCTCATCGATGGTATGGAAGATGATCTTTACCCGACGAATTACCGCACCTTTGAGGACCTAAGGGGGTATTGTTACAAAGTTGCATCCACAGTGGGCTTAGCACTAATTGAGATATACGGTTATGATAATCCAGATGCGAGAGAACATGCCGAGGAAATGGGCATTTTTCTTCAAATGGTCAATATTCTCCGAGACATCCAGGAAGACCTCGGTCGCGGAAGGGTCTACCTACCAAAGGAAGATCTCGAGTTGTTTGGGATATCAAATGAGGATCTGTACAACTCCAATCTCCCAATGAGTCGAAAATGGAAAGAATTCATGAGGCACTACATCAGCAGAGTTAGAACCCATCAGAAGAACGCGCTCAGGCTCCTCCCATTAATCAAATCAGACTCCAGGTCGAGCCCCTCGACCATGGCATCGGTCTACGGGGAGATTCTTGACGAAGCAGAACGTAGAAACGGCGATGTTCTATCTCGACGTCTTAGCCTTGGATTCATGAAGAAAATGGGCCTTGCATTCTCTACCCTGATGGTTTGGCCTTTCAAAGGAGGAGAGTGAAGTCCATGTCTGATTCTCAGAGATCTGATCCGGATGTACTGATTGTTGGTGCCGGGCCGGGAGGTCTAGCTAGCGCTATGCTACTGGCCCACTCCGGTCTTGATGTGGTTGTTGTAGAAAAATGTGCAGAGGTGGGAGGCCGTACTAAAATTATAGAGCAAGACGGTTTCAAATTCGACCGAGGGCCCACATTCTTTCACTACCCCGAAATTATCGAAGAGATATTCCGGGCAGTAGGTCTTGATGCCCATAAAGAGCTCGGGCTCATTCCTCTCGATCCCTCCTACAAATTGGTTTTCGGAAAAGGCGGTTCTATCGAAGCTACAAGCGATTTGGATGAAATGACTGAGAGAGTGAGGAGTTTATCGGGCGAGGAAAATGCAGCCGGTTTCAAAAAATATGTCTTGGAAAATAGGCGAAAGCTAGACAGGAGCAAGTCAAGTCTGCAGTCCCCTTGGAATGGTGTTTCAGATTTATTCAGCAGAAAGGCGATCGAGGCAGCATCCGTTATGAGGCCATGGTCTACTGTTGCAAGTGATTTGAAACGGCTATTCCCGGATGAACGAATTAGACTAGCGATGTCGTTTCAAACGAAATATCTCGGAATGAGCCCATTTCAAGCACCTTCTTTGTTCACAATCTTGGCCTTCTTAGAATACGAACACGGAATTTATCACGCAAAGGGTGGATTAGGTAGCATTACTGAAAGAATGGCGGACATTGCTGTTGAACTGGGGGCCGAAATTCGTCTTTCGACGCCAGTAAATGAGTTGATTCTAGAGGGTAAGCGCGTCGTGGGTGTAAATACCGACAAGGGCGAGATACGATGTGACAGGGTCATCATGAACGCAGATTTTGCCAATGGTATGACTTCATTAGTTCCCAATGAAAAAAGGCCTAGATGGAGCGATAAGAAATTGGCAAAAAAATCGTACTCTTGCTCCACATTTATGCTGTATATCGGCACAGATAAAACATGGGACCAGCCTCATCACCAAATCTACGCATCGAAGGAATATGAATCCAATCTCGAGGATATAACAAAGCATCGAATTACTTGGGAAGACCCCTCAATCTACGTACAGAATGCCTGCGTAACCGATCCCAGTTTGGCCCCAGAGGGATGCTCCACGCTCTACGTCTTGGTTCCTGTTTCAAACGTCAATGATTCAATCGACTGGGAGAGCATCAAACACGATTATCGCGACGTGATTATCAAACAAATGGAAAAGTTAGGATTCACAAACCTAGAAGAACATATCGTAAGCGAATCTATTGTGACACCTGACGACTGGGGTGCTTCGGACATTTATCGAGGCGCAGTGTTCAATCTAGCACATAGTTTAGATCAGATGCTATTCCTGAGACCGGGAAACAAATTCAAAGAATTGCAGGGGCTTTATCTCGTTGGGGGAGGTACACATCCCGGAAGCGGACTACCAACAATATTCGAATCCGGACGAATTACCAGCAAGCTGCTTCTTGCTGACATGGGTATCCACCCAGAATGGAACGGTGTCGATACATGGTTCCCCCACTCAAAGCACCCAATACCGCAGACTTCGAATCAGATATCTGCGAGGCCCTCAACCGTGGTGACATGATGCGTTTCGTTATTATCGCTGCATTCCTGTCTGCTTCATTATCTGGTTGTGTTGCTCCTGAACTATCCATAGAAGATATTGACACAGAGGATGATTCCCCCGCTCGGATCTCGTTTGAGGCCTCGACATATTATGGAAGCAATAACTCATCAAGCACAGCAGATTTACAGGATATCTCCAATGGAAAAGACGTACTTGTTTTGTGGGTAGGAGCCACATGCAGGGGATGCCATGATTGGACCGACATGATACACTCAGGCATAGCAAATGGAACAATAGAGGAGGGAAGAGTCATCACGATTCACAGATATGCTGCGTTTGAAAGTGAGGAAGAAGTAGTATCGACATATGTGTCAGATGAATCAGAACACCCCTCTACCTGGCCAGTTATGCTTCCCAATGAAGACGCTGGGGTGAAAAATTTGGATACCGGTCAGACTTCCTCTCAAAGCATTTACGAGGCATTCAATCAGCCATCTACACCAACTCTCCAAATATATCGCAGCGATGGAAGTGTTGACTCGCTAGATCACTCCTACTGGGCCGATTGGGATGAATTGGTCAGTTTCGAAGGAGCCTTGGGGTAAATTTAACACGGTGCTAATATGGATATATACGACTTCTCATTCTTTCTCTCGACAATGTGGGTAGGACCATTTTGGTTCGCTATGCTCCTATATCCTGACCATGACATGACCAAGAAAGTCATGAGTGGGTCTTTGTTCTTCATTGGTCCGATAGCAATATGGTGGGCTCTTATGGCTTCAAACCCGCAAGCCTTAGTGGATTTTACAATGGATTCTACCAAACCTGCTAGCGTGCTTGCTGGCTTAGCCGAATTACTTGGTACCAGGGCTGGCGCCTCTGCTGCCTGGGCACACTTTGTCGCAGGGGACATTGTCGTAACTAGATGGATGTGGAAGAGGTGTCTGGAAATGAACAGTAGCCGATGGGTAGCAGCGTCATCCATCTTCTTTGGTGTTATGCTGATGCCAGTAGGGGTAGCAATACATCTCGCAGCGGTTCGTGTTGATTCCAAAGATTGATTCGCCCTAAGATGATAATCTGACTTCGATCCATCCCTCTGTCTCACGTACTTCGTGCACTTGTAGCGGCCTCTTTTTCCGCATAGAACCCACGAGTTTTCCATACGCGGGAAATAAGGGGAAGGGAGACCACTCACGTACGTCGCCAGTTTCTAACTCATACCTAGATTGATGGAGAGGACAGGTTATGCAACCTTCGTCTACTTTGCCACCCCAGGCCAGTGGCCATGCCATGTGCTTACACAGGGCGCCTGTTGCATGTACAGTTTCCTCTGTCCTCAGAAGCATAACAGGAGTAGTCCCAACCGTCCTCATTTTTTTTTGGCCGTATCTCAGTTTACTGCTTTTCATGACCCTTTTCCATGAGTCGGATGTATGTTCTTTCACATGTTGTGGTATGTATCTGGACGTATGAATTAGTGTTGTCTGCTTACATCGCGCCTGCTATCTCCAGGATCTTTCGATCTAAATTTGACATGGGAACAGAAGACGGATCAACACCTTTCGAACATTGACCCTTCCACACCTCAACCCTCAATTCCCTGTGCGTTAATTGATGAACAATTTGTCCAACTGAAATCAAGCCATCGGTGGAAATGTTACTCATTGGAGGTCCCCACATCCCTCCAAATCTCTCCGTTTTTTCTCTCTTAATTAGTCGAGGCCATCCAACTGAATCAAGAAGTACAGCGGCGTCGAAATTTTCGATTGATTTCTTTCTTTTTACTGGAGCAGGATATGCTGATGGGTCTGCCTTTCCTTCACATGTATTGATAATTGGGCATAATTCACATTTAGGGGCCTTTGGCTTACATATGACTGCACCAAGATCCATCATGGCCTGGTTAGAATCTCCGGGACGGCCTGGGATAAGCATAGAATTGGACCAAGTACGTACGGAGTCTTGAGCCGGGTTCGGATTTCCAGTCTGACGTGCGGCCACTCTCCGAACATTACCATCCACGACCCCCACTGGTCGATTGAAAGCAATTGAAGCAACAGCTGCAGCGGTGTATGCTCCTATTCCGGGAAGTTGCAGTAGTTGCTCTATCGAATCAGGAATAGAGCCATCGAATCCGCCTTCATTGAATGGCTTGGAAACTTGAACGGCGAGAGCATGCAATCTTCTTGCTCTAGCATAGTATCCTGCACCCTGCCAGAGGGTCAGGAGTTCCTCTTGATCCGCTGCAGAAAGTGCCTTGGGAGTAGGAAATCGATTCGATATTTTCTTCCAATACTCAATTCCACGCGACACCTGAGTCTGTTGGAGTATTACTTCTGATAGGAGGATCAACCAAGGATCGTTGGTTTTACGCCAAGGTAAATCACGCTTCTCTTTATCATACCAGTCAATCAGACTTTTGCGAAGAGGATGTTCAATCATCTTTAACGATCCCATCCCACCATTCTCCTTCTTCAAATTCGCTTGAGTCTTCTTTTGTCTGATTTGCTTTGTCAAGTTGGGTTCCAAAAGTTTCAGAAATTGGTAATTGGTAAGTGAATTCGACCTTTTCGGGTGAGTTGCCGCCTATTACCAGACCGAGCAAGAAAATGATAAGACCTGCGAACAATCCAAAACAAGAGAATAATCCTATCATACTGGCGCCAATCAGAGCTGTGATTCCCTCCACTGCCTCATCTCCAGCCAACCCAATAAATGCAATAATCGAAG
This sequence comes from Methanobacteriota archaeon, assembly GCA_002717835.1. Taxonomy (GTDB): domain Archaea; phylum Thermoplasmatota; class Poseidoniia; order Poseidoniales; family Thalassarchaeaceae; genus MGIIb-N1. The sequence goes on along the minus strand of PBBV01000022.1, from coordinate 11,494 downwards.
CATCGCTGTCATACAATGTGAATGGTATCTTGGTGCCATTGCTATCGTACAATGCTACTGTAAATATTTGGCCTGCCTTACAATTTTGGTCTCTATAAAATGTGTCACAGATGATCCCCACATCTACTAATCCATCACCTGGCTCAGCGTCATTGGGTTCATTTCCAGAATTACAATCGAGATTACCCACATTCTCATTTGTCAAATTCGTGCCATTTGATCCATCATGGATTACGAGAGTCAGATCCTCACACACATCGATTAGTCCATCCTCATTGTCATCGGAATAGTCACCATGGACCATTACTATCCAAGGTATGGTTCCTTGGCCATCTTCGTCGATGAATTCGAATGTAATATCGGTGGCCTCTTTCCCTTCGTGATATGAGCCGTAGTAGTAGTCATAGATGTTGTACTCGACCTCTTCTAAGTCTTCAAGGCTTTCAAGGCCCTTGTTGCTAAATGATCCCGCAACCAACAATAAAGATACTGAAAGCAAGCAAATTACACCTCCTGTTAGCATGAGAGGGTTACTTGCCATGCGCTTGCTGCTGGGCTCAATGGTTAGTAGTTACTTAGGTTAGAATTCTCCTGATGGCCTCCTTGGCTGCCGATTCGGCTGAATTAATCGCACCTTGCATAGTTGCATGCGCGATATGGTCCCCACAGTAAATGATGCCATTCTCATCGAAGGATTTCGAGTAGGACAAATCTGTTCCCGCCCCATGAGAAGGGAGTGCTGCGCTAATATATTGAACATCTAGGGTATTCCAATTCTCGCAATCCGGAAACCATTGTTCTATCTCTTTCCTAGCACGTGATTCGATTTCTTTCCCATTACTCAGATTCAGAGAATCAGCGGCATCACCAACGATTGTTGCCACCACTAAAGATCTGCCCTCTGGAGCATATGACGGTTGGACATCTGATGGAACTGCCATGTGTGCTATTGCATTTTTCCCGATTTCATAATCGCCATTCAATAGTAAGAATTTGCCCGGAAATGGAGATCTCGGAGAATCGAAATACACCGTCCAAACTCCTCTCATTAACTTCTCTTCCGACGGAGGGGTATGGGCCACGACGACTTGGTCGACTATTTTTCTATGTCCGCCTATGTTAATCGTCACTGGGTCGTCCGCATGTGCACTTGTAGAAAGTGAGATTCGTTCAAATCCGATGCTTTTCGCCAGATAATTCGGATATGCTGCAACGCCGTCTCTGGGTAGGACCATGTCGCCCTTGGACATCGAAGAGAATATGAAACGAAAAAGCCGCTCGCTTGTGTCTAATTTCGATTCAAGGAATATCCCTGCGAACAGGGGTCTTAGCAATCTGTCGATGAATGAATCAGAGAGACCGAAACTGCGGAGATATTCATATGTGGAGGCGTCCCCTTGGTTGAATGTATTTTTTATGTCCATTCTACTCAAGGATATCCTCATTTTGGCCATCCCGATCAAATCTGACCAACGCTCAGCTCCGAGTAGCCTGAGGGAAGATAGTGGTCTTCGAAAAGGATCTGCATATGTTGATATTCTCGGTTTCCCACCAGCAATGTTGACTATCCTTGCACCTGGATTAAACGACCTAGCATCAAGGGCCTTGAAATCTATTTTTGATTTACTATGTGGGTATCCTGTCTGCATAACGTGAAATCCTCTATCTAAAAGAAAGCCGTCGACTAAGTCTGTCCTCATTCTCCCCCCTATTTTTTCTGATTTTTCGTATATTTTGACTTCTAATCCAAATTCCAGTAACATCTCTGCACATCTCAACCCGGATATTCCTGAGCCGATGATGTGAACTGTGGGTTTGCTCATGGCTTCCGGCTCTCCTGAGATCGGATGTTGCCAAGTCCACCGTCCACAGGTATTACTGTCCCAGTCATCCAGTCGGGTGCATCGGATATCAGCCATGAAACCAATGATCCCACTTCTTGCGGCTGACCCACTCTTCCCATGGGATGCATATTCTCGGAAATGGATCTTGAGTTTTCATTGGAAAGCAGATGTTGAGACAACGGAGTCTCTACTAGGCCCGGTGCGACTACGTTGACCTTTATGCTCCTCTTTGCATAATCTGCGGCCGCGGATCTGGCGAGGCCCTCTATACCTGCTTTGGCTGAGCTGATGGAAGCATGGTTGGGCATACCAATTTTAGCAGCCACAGTAGAGAAAAGAACTATCCTTCCGCCCCCTGATTTCATCATGATTGGCACGCTGTATTTCATCGCCAAGAAGGCAGAAGTCAAATTTAGAGACATTGTATCTTGAAATTGTTCGACGCTAGTCGCATGAAGCGGCCGAAGAAGAATTGATCCTACTGCATGTACCAATGCATCGAGTCGACCAAATTCAGATTTTATTTGGCCCGCTGCATCTTTCATTGCTATATCATCAGTAACATCAACAGGTAGAATGTAGATATTGTCTAATTGTGAGGAAAGTTGTTCTAGAGTATCACGATCACGACTCGAGGCTATTATTGTCCAGCCTTGGGCAGATAGCCTCTCGAGCACGGTTCGCCCAATTCCCCCGGATGCGCCTGTAATCCAAGCTACGTTACTCATGGATATAGCCTCCACGACAACCAATCATCATCTAATTTGTGTATTGTCCAGCGATCATGAAGCCGGCCTTCGTGACCTTGCCAGAATTCCCAAGCAGATGGTTGAAGATGGAAGCCCGACCAGTGATTTGGCTTGGGTACATCGTTAATGAATTTCGATGAGTAGTCGTCGACTGCTTCGAGTAGCCTCTCTCTGGATTCGAGTGGTTGGCTTTGATTGGAGGCCCATGCACCTATCTTAGAAAGGCGACTTCTGGTTTGGAAGTATGAGTCAGCGTCTTCGTCGGAAGTCATTTTTAGTAGCCCTTCTATCCTTACCTGTCGATTCAGGATTGGCCAGTGAAAGGCGATTGATGCTCTGGGATCCGAAGCTATTTCATTTCCTTTTGAGGAATTTAAGTTTGTGAAAAACAGAATCCCATTTTCAGATACCCCTTTGCAAAGTACGAATCTGGAACGAGGAGCACCGTGCTTACTTATTGTGGAAAGTGACATTGCCGTCGGTTCTATTTCCCCTGATTCTTTTGCTTCATTCATCCATTTGCCCAGCCATTCGACGGGGGGATGAAGCGGCTTTTCTGCGAAATCGGGTATGTTCATGCCGCATTCACCTCGTTCTCCATGGGAAGATTATTCCTAAATTCATCTAGATATGGGCCCATCGCTGAGATTAGCCGCACGTTGGGATGTGTCCTGATTACCAATCCGTCTAGGTACATCAGGGCCCTAATTATTGGGAATGCTTCCTCGCCGAATTCTGCGCCTGCTTCCTCAACAGCACATCTTACCGTCTTCATCATGATTCTAGTAAGACTTTGTTCTCCTACGGTTTTCATCTCAAAGTCATGGTATATATCATGCATTTTCTCCATGTAGCGATTAGTGTTGTGTCCATCCGTTGGTCTCTCCGATAACTCCAGCAAGGCCTTAAACGCCTCATCGAATTTATGATCAGACAAATGCTGGAAAAATTTGAACAGGGACCTATTCACATGCACAGGAGCATGGCATATCGCCCCGTTATCGATAAAAACAAATCTACCTTCTTCGTCTATAATGCAATTTCCAGGATGTAAATCTCCATGGAATGTGCCGATGCCGAAAAGGTAGGCACCGTGTATCCTGAATAATTGAAGGAGTGTGGACCAGGATAGTGTCCCACTCTCAATCCCATCTTCAAGTGAGTCCCCCCTGATAAACTCAGAAACGAGTATGTCTTTGTTTGAAAGATTAGCATGATATTCCGGGAATCTCAACAGATCCATTGGAAAATCCGCATTTACTCTATTTTTTATTTCCTCAAGTTCCCTTGCACCTTTAATCTCATTTCTCAGATCTAATTCCCTAGTAGTATAATCTGCAACATGGTTTAGTAGCGCGACTGGATTACCAACCTTCCTAAGTTTTGGCATGAAGATGAGGCATATTCTGAGCCACCGTCGCATTCTCTTGACATCTCGCCTGAATGACTTCTCATTTTGGGCCTTGATAACCTTGATGACAACATCACGGCCATCTTTTAGGCGGGCGCGGTGAACTTGACCGACTGATGCTGCTGCAAGAGGAATCTCATCGATTTCCTCGAACGCTTCGAGGAATCCTGGTTCGGCACGTTTGGCGATGCTGACGAATACATCCTCGGCAGGAATGCTTGCCGCGTGTTGGTACAGTTGCTGAAGTTGGCGGCACTTATCGACAGGGATGAGATCGCTCCTGAGGGCGAATATTTGGGCCAATTTCACTGCGAGAAGTCCCTGAGATTGAATCCAATTTAGGTCTGCTGGCCCAGATTTGAAAATCTGTCGCATGAACCTCAGAAAGGTCAGTACTCTCATATTGCCACCCAAAGTGACTAACGCTATAATTGACCGTTCTTACTCGCGAACACAATTCTATTCATTCGAGCATCTCTAGGGTGTAGATTAGTGAACCGTCAACATCTTGTTCTCTCCTTACATTCACTCCATCTTTTCCTCGATATCTTGCGCTTAGAGCTCCTTCGATGATGCCTCCATCTAACGAATGGAGTGGGAGTGAATCAGGAGGCCCGGAATCTTCTACGAGCATCGCTTTTATGTGGAATTCTGGGTCTATTCCGTAGGATAATTCGCCCAAACCAGCGTGCTCCCACCAGTCCATCATTTCATTGAGGAATTCAATATCGCCGTCGATCGTTCTCAAAGAAAATGCGAGTTCTTCTCCAATTCTCGTGCCTACCTGCCTCAATATATCAGCTAAATTGATGCCGAATGAAGACATCTCCTCAACTCCGCCTGCTGAAAGCTTCCTTCTGGCTTTGTTTATTTCACCGCTTGATGCTAGGAATGCATCAGGATTGAAGGGCGTATCCTCTTCTGGAAGATCTTCTTCTATTTCCAAAACCTCTCTGAAACGATCTAGGAAGGAGCCACCCTCCAGTGTTACCCTGAGTGGGTCGACGATACGGTCTTCAGTAAATCTCTTTGAAGCTGCAGCGAATGGTATCGCATCATCCCAAATGGAGTCCACGAGATTTCTCTGAGATATCCCAAATGGCTCTGATTCTACGATCAACGCGGCGTCATTTTTGCCCCTTCCGACTGGATTCTCTTCCATGTTCAGATATTGAATCGTCTCACTGGAATCCATGATTGCGCCTTGTGCTTCTAAATCCTTGGTGTGTCTGATTTCCACATCATCATGCAGTTGCGAAAAGAAGCGTATGGTTCTCCTGTCTAGTTGTGCGAGCACTCTAACGTCTATGCCCCTCTCTGCAGCGTTGTTTACACTCCCAAGCGCCGCACCCCTGCACAAATGAAGAATCCCGAATTTTCCGAGGACCAATGTAAGAGCCTGGCTCGCTTCAGAGGCCATCTTGTCTATTCTATTCATAATGTGGGTTCTCTCTTTGAGAACCGCAAATTTGGGGTTCGTGGAATCTGCTTCATCATCCTGAGGTTGATCTTGGGTCGGTGATGAAGATTTGAGAGTCTCATAACCTGTCTGTATTTTCTGTAACTGCTCACTACGTATGTTGATCAGATGAGAAACTGCATCATGAATCGGTGGACAAGAGAATCTCATTGGTCTATCTGCAATTGTTTTGACCAAGCCGATAGACTGCAGGCGCTCTAAGGAATTATACGCATCCAACCGGGTCGTACCAAGTTCCTTTGCGAGTTCACTAGCCTTCAGACTTGGCTTGCTCGACAGGACCATGACTGCATTTACTTCCCTGTCCGATAGTCCTGCGTCTGATAGAACCTGACTCCACTGCATGTATATTACTCCGTAATTGAAGATAGCGCATCAAGAATCTTAGCTACATGGTGACGCGGTCTAAATTGCCAATCGTAAACATGCCTGATGATCCCCTCGGGGTCGATGACGAAAGAGGACTTTGCGGGGAATCTCCCAAGGTGGACGGGCACGCCAAATGCATCTGCTACTGCCCTATCCTCATCGGAGAGAAGCTTGAACGGGAGTTCAAGCTCTTCCTTGAATTGTTTGTGATCCTCTGCTGTGTCCTGGCTTACACCCACAATCTCAACAGGAGGTTCTAGCGAGCGAAACAGATGGTATTGTTCTTTGAAGCTCAGGCAGCCTCTCTTGCATGTCGGGCTACCGTCTTTTGCATAGAAAAATAGTACATACCAGTGGCCCTTCATCTCTGTTGAATCGAATTTGTCTCCCTCACTAGAGTCCAGCGAAAACTCGGGGGCATTTGTGCCTATCAGAGACGACATATATTGAAGCCCCTGCAGTGTGGATATTAAATGTTCAATCTGTTTTGAGGTCAATATTCAGTAGATGTCCCATTCGCCGTCTCTTGGTTGCAAGATATTGCATGTTTTCAGGCCCAATACCGCTTTGATGCTGAAGTCTCTCCAGCACCTCGATGCCGTGCTCCTCTAGGCCCTTGATTTTCAAGGGATTATTAGTCATCAGTCGCACCTTGGTCAAGCCTATGTCCTTGAGCATTTCTGCTGCAACGTCATACGATCTGCCATCCGCTGGAAGTCCCAGCAAGAGGTTGGCATCCAGTGTGTCATGGCCCTGATCTTGCAGTGCATAGGCTTGTATTTTGGAATACAGTCCTATGCCCCGGCCTTCTTGGCGGAGATACACTATCGCTCCCTTGCCTTCTTCTTGGATTCGCTGCATGGAGGCTTCGAGTTGTGGGCCACAATCACACTTCAAGGATCCAAAGGCGTCGCCTGTGAGGCACTCTGAATGGATTCTTACGAGAGGAGGATTATCGTCCTTTGAAAAATCGCCTGTGTACAATGTGGCGTGCTCCTTTCCATCGGGGCTTTCGAACACCCTTATTCGGAAATTCCCATACTCAGTGGGAAGTTCCGCATCAGATGCTATTTTGTTCTCCTTGGAGTCAATTTGGATGGTCATTTCAAACTCTCTGGCATGCAGTTATCTTATGAAATACTGTTTGAAATTTTCATTTTCTGAGAACAGTCGTTCATATCTGAAAACTCTTACAATGACCCACATGGCAGGCTTACTCAAATCCGAGGATTCGAGGCTAGAGCCCAGAATAAGGGTGCTCAAGGACCTTCCAGTCAACATGTCTGGTGATTTCGTAGTCTACTGGATGACTGCCACAAGAAGATATAGGTACAACGCAGCGCTGGAGCGCGCTGTTGAAATTTCGCTTAGCATCAACAAGCCTCTCTTGATAGTGGAAGGCGTATCTGTCCGTCATCGATGGACCTCTGAAAGAGTCGTCACTTTCATGGTACAAGGGTTAGTAGAGAACATATCGGTCTTCGATGATCTACCTGTAAGCTACATGCCATGGGTAGAAAATCACAAGGACCCCGGAGATGGATTGCTGCGCAGGGTCTCAAAACGCTCGGCCGCGATGGTAATAGATGATTATCCAACCTACCTACCCCTTTGGGTCATGAAACGGGCTGAAGAAACAACCTCAGTGAGGTTGGAGGCTGTAGACTCGACTGGTGTTTTACCAATGCAAATGTCGGAAAAGGAGTTTTCGACAGCACATTCCTTCCGAAGATACATGCAAAAGAATCTACTAAGGGCGTTTGAATCGTCTCCAAAAGCCATGCCGCTAGAGGGCGTGGAAACAGATCTAACTGTAGACCCAGCAAAGTTATCAGAGATATTAGAAGAAGTAGATTTCGAACATACCCCTCTGGAGTGGATGTGGAGGGTTGCACAAGGTCGTTCTATTGGGAGGAAAGCTTTGGCTCCACTCGACATAGATCATGAGGTCCAATCGATACCCACGAAAATAGGCGGATCCTCAGAGGCACGGAGAGTACTTGACTCATTCCTAATCAATCGATTAGACCGATACGACGTCGGTAGGAACGATACTGACGACGGTGCAGCAAGCGGTCTATCGCCTTGGATTCACTTTGGCTACATTTCCTCTTACGAGATACTCTATGCTATTCTCGAACGAGAGGGTTGGACTCCGGCTGATTTAGATGAGGACACCACCGGAAGAGGATCGAGAGCAGGTTGGTGGGGCTTATCTGCCAGTTCAGAAGCGTTCGTTGATCAACTAATAACATGGAGAGAACTCGGCTATAACTTCGCCTTCCACAGGGATGACCATCACTCAATCAAATCAATTCCAGATTGGGCCAAGGCTACGCTCAACGATCATGCAGAGGATAGGGCAGAAGCCTACACATTCGACCAGATAGAGGCTGCTGAAACAGAGGATGAGGTATGGAATGCAGCTCAGAGGCAACTCAAGGAAGAGGGCTTAATTCACAACTATCTTCGAATGCTGTGGGGGAAGAGAATACTCGAGTGGGCACCCTCTCCTGCAATAGCCGCTGAATGGATGATAAAACTGAATGATCGGTGGGCCCTAGATGGAAGAGATCCGAACAGTTACACAGGAATCTTCTGGGTCATGGGGAGGCATGACAGGCCATGGGGCCCGAAGAGGCCAGTATTCGGCAGTGTGAGATACATGTCATCTTCCAATACAAAAAGAAAGCTGAAGCTTGATGGATATCTCGAACAATGGTCTGTTGGTGCTACTCCACGGAGTGGAAAATAATGACATCATACACTCATGAAACGTCAACCGAAGCCCCCATAGAAACAGTATTTGATTGGCATAAGAGGCGTGGAGCATTTCACCGACTGACACCTCCCTGGGAATTAGTTCTAGAAAAGAGGGCTGACCCGGAAATACCTGAGGTTGGATCCGAGCGTGTCATGAAATTCGTGATGGGGCCAGCAAAAATGACTTGGCACGCCAAGCACACAAAATATGACCCGCCGCGATCTTTCGGGGAAACCATGCTCAAGGGCCCATTCTGGAAATGGGATCATGAGCATCTGTTTGAAGAAGAAAATGGAGTCACCACGGTAACTGATAAAGTGGATTATAAAGTTCCTTTCGGATTTCTTGGGGAAATTGTTGATCGTGTTCTGGGTGGTCGCCTCGTTACTCAAAGAATTGACAGAATGTTCAAGGCCAGAGAGATAAGGCTTCAAAGAGACATGAAAAGACACCAGAAATATAGATCAATGGACAGGAAGAAGATATTGGTCGCAGGCTCTAGCGGACTTATCGGAACTCAACTTGTCGCCTTTCTCGATACTGGTGGTCATGACGTCTATCGCCTAGTTAGAAGAAAAGTGAAGGATAACACAGAGATTGAATGGGATCCTGAAAAAGGGGTGATTGATAGCAGTATGATTGAGGGTTTCGATGCTGTAATTCACCTCGGTGGCGAGGGGATTGGTGATCGTAGGTGGTCAGCCAAAAGAAAAAATAAAATTATGACCTCCAGAACAGAAAGTACCTCGCTTCTTGCAGAAACTCTGGCGAATCTCAAGCAACCGCCTGAAGTTTTCATGGTTGCCAGTGCAGTTGGATTCTATGGGCACTCTGACAAGCAGGGTTTAACGGAGAAGTCAGAGCCAGGCACTGGCTATCTTGCTGAAGTATGTTCGGCGTGGGAAGAATCCGCGCGACCAGCAGAGGAGTCTGGAATACGTACCATCTGGTTACGAACTGGAATCGTTCTCTCCGGAATTGGGGGTGCCCTTGGGAAAATGCTTCTTCCTTTCAAAATGAATGCTGGGGGGCCTATTGCGACAGGAAAACAATGGATGCCTTGGATATCGATGGACGATCAAATATATTCAATGCACGAATTACTGATGGATTCTTCAGCGTCCGGAGCTTACAACCTGACAGCGCCGAATCCTGTGAGTCAGAGAGAGTTTTCAAAAACGCTTGGTAGGGTTCTCAGAAGACTCGCAATCGCTCCTCTTCCTTCATTCGTGGTGAAGATTCTTTTTGGGGAAATGGGAGACAATCTCCTAACAAAAGGGCAACATGTTATTCCTTCAAGGCTCGAGGAGCAAGGGTACGAGTTCACACACAGTGATCTCGAAAGTGCATTACGCGATACCCTTGGGATGTGGGCATGAAATGGAAAACCCATTTGACAGAATGACCTCGATCTGCATAGACAGGCCTCGTACGATATTGGCAATCGGCTTGGTTTGCACACTTGCTCTAAGCTCTATGGCTATGTTCCTTGAATTTGACAATTCTGAAGATGCCTTTTTCCCAGACAACGATACTGTAAGGCTACTTGATGAAGTCGAAGGGGAATATCAAGCAAGTCTGGACTTTGTAAGAATAATTGCAAGGATTGATTCCGGGGGACTTTCAGATGCGGAAAATTGGATGCATCTTGCGGAAATGGAAGCAATTCTTCTAGAGGATCAAAATCTCTCAGAATACGGATATCCTCTATTTGGCACTAGAGCCAATAGCGGCCCTGCTAGTATTGCGATAGGTTGGGAACTATACAGCGATCCGATCACAGCTCGAGTTTGGTCTGAGCCAATCGAAAATGCTCTCGTTGAGGTGGGGGCGGCGAGCGATGATGAGGAACGTGAAATCGCTCTGGATAATCTTGAGGTTGCAATGTTCTCAATTCCGTCTCCAATTGAAATCGATTCTTCCATTCTTAGATCTTGGGTTCCATCGGATCCTGATCTTTGGGTGGATCGTCTTTCCAGTGGGGAAAACATAAGTCAATTGATCGTATCATTTTCTCAGTCGTTAAGTGCTATTCAATCGGATGATGAGTCGTTCAACGTTTCTAGAGACTTGGCGCTTGTTAAACTGGGTATTCTTTCTGGAATGCAATATGTGGACTATAGCGCCGCTCTCAAAGGTACTGTCCCAGCTGTAGATCATGAAGAGTTGATTGAAGCAACTGGACCGGTGCTCATCAGCTTCGTAATAACAACAGAATCAGAGAGACACGATGGAGCGCCTATTGGAGATATTCAGGAGGATGTGGACAATTGGGCCGGTGCCCTCCAGATGAAGATAGAAGATACGGGCGATGATGCGTCTACAGTATTTTCCTATTCTCAACTTTTGCTAGGACAAAATGAAAATCTAGGTAAGGAGCTTGGGATCCTGAATTCGGCTTCATTGCTGATTTTGGGAACTATCTTGTGGTTCTCGTTCAGAAGTAAGCGAGATACGGGATATGTGCTCGGCCTTACTGTATTCGGAATTGGGGCCACCTATGGCACAGCAGGAGTTTTGACGCTGATGGGGGTGCGTATGACATTCAACGGTGCGATGAACTCGATACCTGTCTTGCTTCTGGCGATAGGCGTGGATTATGGTCTTCATGTGGTTAAGAGAATAAGAGAAGAGTACCGCCTGGCATCTGAATCTGAAGAGCATGTTTCGTCTGTAGGAGACCTCCAGCAAGACCTCCGAAAGGCTGCTGTATTCCGTGGTACTAAGTACACTTCAATCGCACTCTTGATAGCGATTTTTACCGATATGGTAGGTTTCCTTTCTTTCCGTCTGTCGAGTCAATCGTTTCTGGTTATTTTTGGCACGGTGATTGCGATCGGCCTATTCTACATCTACTTGTTCAGCGTGACTGCGTTG